>NZ_JBSZCK010000011.1:0-261747 GCF_054166905.1 Mongoliitalea sp.
ACCAACTGAGTCCCGATTATTTCGGGAGCCCAAATATTATTACTTTCTAGTTTCAGCGACCTCCTGTCCCGATACTTCGGGAGAGTCAGAAGCTCTAACCAACTGAGTCCCGATTATTTCGGGAGCCCAAATATTAGTACTTTCTAGTTTTAGCGCCCTTCTGACCAGAGGCTTCGGGAGAGTCTTAAGCTCCAACCAACTGATTACCAGTTATTTGGGAGTCCAATTATTCTTATTTTCTAGTTTTAGCGACCTCCTAACCAGTGGCTTTGAGAGAGTCAGAAACTTTAACTAATTGAATTACGAAATTAATAGGCTACTCAAGTTTTCCATGAGCAGTAAAAAACATTCGTTAATGTTTAACTTGCCTTTGGGACTGCAATGTTACATATTTGAACTCAATATTACAAAAGAGCAAATCATGAAAAATTTAGAAAATATTGATTTTTTAATCTTTGACTTAGGAAATGTAATTATAGATATCGACTATGATTTCAGTATCAATGAGTTGAAAAAAATATTACCTGAGCAAAAGTTTGAGCTTACATCTCTATTTTTTCCTTCAGAGTTCCATAAAAATTATGAAAAGGGTCTTATCAATACTCAGGAGTTTAGAGATGAAATAAGAAAGCACTTTGATTTGGATATATCTGACCAGGATATCGACCATGTATGGAACTCTTTGTTGCGAGTTATTCCACAAACTAGGATCGATTTATTAAAAAATCTTAAAGAATATTTTGGCACAGCTATTTTAAGTAATACAAATAGCCTTCATATTGATGCCTTTGAAACAATGATTAAGGAACAAACCAATGAATCTTCCATTTTCAATTTATGCGACCACATTTTTTTGAGTCATGAAATGGGATTGGCCAAACCTAATCCCGCCATCTATCAAGTGGTAATTGAAAAAATAGCTATTAATCCTGAGCGAGTTTTATTCTTCGATGATTTAGAAGCAAATTTAAAAGGGGCTGAATCAATTGGTATTAAAACCCAATTGATATCTAAATCCTTTACTATTGAAGACTTTTTTAAAAATAAGATTTCCTAAAATATTCCCCACCCTCAATCGTTATATATCCGATTGATTGGTTCTTATAAAACAAAAATCCCTGCTTGATAGGAGCAGGGATTTTTTTTCTTACCAATACTTAGCTGGTTTATCTGGCGCCACCATGGTATCTAGGATAAACTGGCGTACATCCTCATTGGAGTTAGCCAGGTCTTCTGCTCTCAGGTACATCATGTGACCACTTCTATAGCCTTTGAAAGACATTCTATCTTGGATTTTCCCCGCAGGATCCATTTGCCACATATTATATTTAGCGTTGAAATAGTCTGTCCCACCATCGTAATAACCCGATTGGGTCATTACATGTAAGTATGGGTTTTGCAACATGGCCTGTGCGAGTTGATTTCCTGTATTGTCATTACTTCTATCCCAAGGGTTGACAGGACCAAATAAGTTGTAAGTCAAGTCCGTGTTGTACTTCAAGATATTCTTTGCATAATAATTCATCGCTGGAGAAAATGCATGATTCCAAGCTGTCAAGGCAGGATCATAATCATAACGATCACCTGCGTCAGTCTGATCGATTCCTCTGTAGCGGCTATCCAATCGGCCTACTGTCAACCCTTTGTCCCGCATCAATTCTTTCCAGAAGAAACTGGTAGGCACAGCCAATGCGTGCTGTAAAAAGACTTCCTCTTTGATTCCAGAGTAATATGCCATCTTTTTGGCAATGGACTTGCGCTCGGCAGGATCCAAAGCCCCTCCTCTTGCGATGGCAGGAAGTACCACATCCAGGGTATATTTTTCCACTTCAGGAAGAATTTCATATAAATCCTTGGCTTGCAAATCAGCTGGTAACACTTTGTGATACCATGCAGTAGCTGCATAATAAGGTAAGTAATTTGCTTTTGCTACAGGTCCAGATCGATCCAAACCCAAGCCTGTTGGAGATACTAAAATCACACCATTCAAGTACATCCAATGCGCATTTTGTAACTCGTATGCCATCCCAGATACTCTAGTAGTACCATAACTCTCCCCTATCAGATACTTAGGTGAGGCCCATCTATTTTGTCTGGTAACAAAGGTTTTCACCCAATCAGATAAGTATTTTACATCAGAGTTGATTCCAAAGAAGGTACTTCTAGGTACATCTTTATTGACAATTCGGGAATACCCTGTATTCACCGGGTCAACATATACAATGTCTGCCACATCTAGGATTGTATGAGGGTTCTGCTTCACCCCGTAAGGTTGCAAAGGATATCCCTCGTCATCAATGTTTAGTACATATGGCCCTGTATAGGCTAAGTGCATCCATAAAGACCCAGAACCTGGGCCTCCATTGAAAGAAAATACCAGGGGTCTTTTATTTTTGTCACTTACATCGGTACGTTCATAATAAGTATAGAAAAGGGTGGCAATAGGTTCACCATCTTCTCCCCACACCGGCATAGTTCCGGCAGTAGCTTTGTAAGGCACACGCTTGCCTTTGACAGTGACTTCTCCATTGGTCACAGAAGAAGATTCAATTTTTACTTCTCTTTTTTCCTGTGCGAAAGTCCAAGCCAAGCAAAGAAAAAGCATGGCGAATGACAGTAATGATTTTTTCATAGGGTTTGCTGTTTACGATTTCTAAAATACATCAAATTCCAATAGTGCATACGATTATTTATGTGAATCATTTTTATGGTGGATGAGTGGAGCTAGATGCCAAACAATGGAATGCCAACACTTTCATACCAAAGATTGACCACTAATGGAGAAAGCTCCGTCATTAGATGAATTCAACTAGGTACAGCCAATGAATTACACTAGTTTTCAAAATAGAATAAACAATCCTATGAAAAAAGTTTACGTACTCCTCCTCTTGTTATGCTGGGCTGGTTTTATACATGCCCAAGACATGCATACCAAAGGCAACTATGAACTCGCCTCTAAATTTTCTCCCGAAAAGTTGAGAAAGATGATTTTTACCACCGATGTGGATGCACACTGGTTGAAGAAATCGGATCGCTTTTGGTATATGTATGAGACCTCCAATGGTAAGAAATGGTACATCGTCAATCCAGCGAACCGTACCAAAAGCCCATTATTTGACAATGACCGATTAGCAGCCGAAATTACCAAGGTGGTCAAAGATCCTTTTGATGGGCAAAACTTGGGAATTACAAACCTGAAATTTTTGGAAGATGAAAATACCATTGAGTTTAAAATTAAAAGTACCCAAGATGTGGTGAAAAAAGATTGGGAAGAAATCAAGGCCAAAAACAGGAATGCCCGTGACTCCATAGAAAAGAAAACCTTTGTCTTTCGTTACAACATCAACAATCAGACATTGACTGAGATTGCAGATCCAGAAGAAGAAGCAAAGCGTTTAGCTTGGGCAAATATTTCTCCTGACTCTTCAAAAGTGGTATTCAGCAAGCATGAAAACCTATTTTGGATGGATAAGGAAAACTTCCTAAAAGCCGTCAAAGATGAAAAAGATAGCACCATCGTAGAACATCAATTGACTACTGATGGAGAAAAAGATTACAGCTATGGTGGCTGGGGTCGTGGTGAGGATAATGTGGAAGAAGAAAAAAACAAAGATAACCGCAAAAGAGCTGGTGTATTGTGGTCAGCAGACTCCAAGCAATTTGTATTAACCCGAAGTGATGCCCGTCATGTGAAAGATTTATGGGTGCTCCATAATACCCGTAATCCAAGACCTACCTTGGAGACCTATAAGTATGCCATGCCAGGAGAAAAAGAGCAACCCACTGCTGAACTGTATCACTACTCTTTTGATACCAAAGAAATGAGCAAATTGGATGTAGCTACCTTCAAGGATCAAACGATTGGCCTTTGGTCTGAAAGTTTGCCAGCATCTTCCAGAGACGACGATTTCAAACCTGTAAAATGGTTAGGCGATCCCAACTTTTTCTATTTTTCCATCACCTCCAGAGATCTTAAAAGAATTGATATCGCTCGTTGGAACATCAAGGAAGGTAAAAAAGAAGTCATCATCGAAGAGCGTAGCAATACCTACATTGACATCAATAAGCCTGAGATCATCAACAATGGTAGAGAAATCATCCATTGGTCTGAAAGAGATGGCTGGGCTCATTTTTACTTATATGGCACAGATGGTACATTCAAAAGACAGTTGACCTCAGGTCCATTCCATAGTGAATCGATTGTACGTGTAGACGAACGTAGCCGCATCTTGTACTTTACGGCAAATGGCAAAGAAGCCGGCGAGGATCCTTATTATGAGCATTTGTATAAAGTAAGCCTAAATGGAGGACCAATCACCTTATTAAATCCAGGCGATTTCAACCATTCCGTTTCTATGAATGATCGGGCGACGTTCTTTGTCAACAATTATTCAAGAGTCAATACCATCCCTGCTTCTGCATTGTACGATGCCAATGGCAGAAAAGTGATGGATTTGGAAGAGGCTGATCTTAGCAACTTATTTGCTGCTGGCTACCAATTCCCTGAGCCATTTAAGGTAAAAGCCGACGATGGAATCACCGATTTATATGGTGTCATGTACAAGCCTTTTGACTTTGACTCAACTAAAAAATACCCTATAATCGAATACGTATATCCGGGACCACAAACTGAAGCGGTGAATAAGTCTTTTGGCAGAGGAATGGATAGAGTGGACCGTTTGGCTCAATTTGGGTTTATTGTTGTTACCATAGGCAATAGAGGTGGACACCCCGCCCGATCGAAATGGTATCATAATTATGGTTATGGCAATTTGAGAGATTATGGCTTGGCCGACAAAAAAGTGACTGTGGAGCAATTAGCTGATCGTCATAGCTTCATTGACAAATCCCGTGTAGGTATTCATGGACACTCTGGAGGAGGCTTTATGTCTACTGCTGCCATGTTGGTTTACCCTGACTTCTTCAAAGTGGCGGTTTCCTCAGCAGGTAACCATGAAAACAACATTTATAACCGTTGGTGGTCTGAGAAGCATCATGGTGTCAAAGAAGTCATTACACCAAAAGGTGATACGACCTTTATCTACCAAATTGAGAAAAACCCTGATTTGGCGAAAAATCTTAAAGGTCGTTTATTATTGGTGACAGGTGATGTAGATAATAATGTGCATCCCGCACATACGATCCGTATGGCAGATGCTTTAATTAAGGCAAACAAACGATTTGATTTCATCATTCTCCCAGGGCAAAGACATGGGTTTGGAAATATGACCGAATACTTCTTCTGGAGAATGGGTGATTATTTTGTACAGCATTTATTGGGTGACAATACCCCTCCTCCCGTGGATATGATGGAAGTCCAACGGGAGAAAGCACAAACGAAATAAACGTTTTAAACACTCATACCAACCCTCACTGACACCCGTTAGTGAGGGTTATTTATATTAAAATCACTTGGGCTTAATTTCATGGGTGTAACTTTTCCAAAAATATCATAGGGTTCTCCGACAACTCTGGCTCCCAATCCAAGGAATAAATTAACCGTCACATCCCTCGCCTCGATCATCAATTCTTCAGAAACTTCCTGAAAAAAGCTTTGTAAAGAAAAATAAGCCAACTTTTTCCCCCATCCCATTCCCCTAAGTTGTGGGTGGACTGCAAATCTTCCCCAATGCCATATGGCACCATCAAACCAAATAATGGCAACTCCAACAAGCTGAGGCCCTATCCACAATCCATACCCTTTTTGAACAGGAAATGGAACTGGCAAATATTCTACTGGAATCGCTTGCTCTTTTTCGAATACTTCCGCAAGTAAGGAAAGAACTTTTTCACTGTCTTGAGGGTTCAAAGGAATAAGTTGATGATCGTTGGAATCCATCTTTCAAGATAATCATCTATTGTTCCATATTAAAATTATTTTCCATAAACTAACTACTAAAACCAAATGAAAAGAAAAGCAACCGCTGTGTGGAACGGCACAGGTAAAGAAGGTAAAGGGCACTTAACCACTCAAACTGGCGTACTAAGCCAAACACAATATTCATTCAGTTCACGTTTTGAAGACGGTATAGGAACCAATCCAGAGGAATTGATAGCTGCGGCACATGCTGGCTGTTTTGCAATGAAATTGAGCTTCAATCTATCTGGAGCAGGATTTACACCAGAAGAGTTGCATGCTGAGTGCACCATCACTTTTGAAGATGGAACTGTGAAATCCTCTGCAATTGCTTTAAAAGCACAGGTACCATCCATTTCAGATGATAAGTTTGCCGAATTGGTAAAAGATGCCGAGTTGAATTGCCCTATTTCCAAGGCATTGAATACAGAAATCTCTGTAAGCTATGAATTGAACTAAATGAACGAGAGGCTGTCACTTAGAAAGACTGCTTTTGAGACAGCCTCATTTTTTTAACCCGAATAGCTTGCGAATACATATTTTTTATCGAATTTAGGTGGGGATTACAGTTAAATTCCTCCTTTATGCTGCGTACGTTTTTAAGAGTTCTAGTTTATTTTTCAATCATCTGCTGTTGTTTATTTTTAATCAATATATCCAATGCCCAAGCGAAGCAATCTGACTTACCTGACTCGCTTAAATCACGTTTTTACGCCGAAAAAGATGTAGAAAAACGATTTGATCAGGTATTAGAAGCAGCTTCGCAGGAATTGAGTGCTACTGTTAGTAATGCTATTTCAGCTTATGGCGTTTTTTTAGCGGATTCTTTGCAGGACAGAAAAAAGCTTGCGAAAGCCTATGAAGACTATGGAGTCAGCTTCCATAAAAAAGGAGACTATATCAGCGGAATCGAAAACCTTGGGCAGGCCTTGCAGTTGTTTGAGCTTCTGAATTCTCCGGAAGATGTGGCCAAAATAAAGTGAACCATGGGAGAGACTTTCCGAGCAAGCAAAAACTACGAGCTCGCTATGGAATACCTTCAACAATCCCTGGGTTATTTCAAGAAACATCCGGACCCTGTCATGTTGGCAAGGATTCACAATAGAATTGCCGCCACTTTACTTGAAATGTGGTACATCGCGGAAGGAAGCCTTTTCGGAAATCTCATCACTTCTAACCCCGAACTTTCTTACCTTGCTAAATTGGAATTGTCACCTGATTTAAAAATCAAAGATGATTCGCTGCTCAGTTCCATTCAGGAAAGTAAGCTGCAAGCACTCCAATCGAATCGATTTGACCTGATTACCTCTACCAATATCATCGAAGGGAGTTATTTGGTGACAACCAAACAATATGAAAAAGCAGTCATTTTATTTGAAGAAACCGAGCAAATCATTGAGCGGGAAAAGGTCTATGAGGATTTACCCCTCATTTACCTCAATTGGTCCCGACTCTATTCCATTGGCTACTTGGATAAGCCTGAACAGGCCATAGAATTAGCCAAAAAAGCTTTAGAAATTGCTCAGGCACAAGATATACCCGTGTACGAATTCATGGCTAACAATACGATTCAAGGCAATTATGCTTATTTGGGAGATTTTGAAAATGCCTATACCTATCTATTGAAGCAGGTTCCATTGATACAGGAATATGGGGAAAAAGACTTACTCACCCAATTGAAAACCTTGAAGTTCCAGTATGAATTCCAGGAAAGTGAACGAGAACTTCAGGTGAAGCAGGAGCAATTACGATTAATTTTAATGAGTATAGGCATAGTAGTTCTTTTTACATCCATATTCATCTATTCCCTTTCCAGAAATAACAATAAACAGCGGGAACTTTTATCTGCATTAAGCAAAAAAAACCAAATTATTTCTCAACAAAACCAAGAACTCGAGCAGACGAATGCTGAAAAAGATCGTTTTTTTGCCATACTTGCCCATGACCTGAAGGGACCTATCAAGGCAGTGGCCACATCCCTGAATTTGATCAATGAAAACTTAAAAAATGGTCAGGTTGAAAATACAATAATCATGACTTCTGCTGTCACCACTGCCGCTCAGCGTGCATCTGATTTATTGATGAATCTCGTGGAATGGGCCAAGTCACAGCAGGGAAAACTTCATGTGAAGCTTCAGAAAGTAAATCTTGCGGCAATCATTCAGGAAAACCTCAACCTTTTTGAAGAAAATCTTATCCTAAAAGAGTTAAAAGTCCACAACGATTTGCCCGAATCACTGGAGCTTATCAGTGATAAAGATATTCTCAACACGGTCATCCGAAATGTCTTATCGAATGCCATTAAATTTTCGAATAAAAGCGGTGCTATTCAAATTCATGTGGAAAAAGAAGAGGAAGAGGTGACGCTTTCAATTATGGATGAGGGAATAGGAATGGATGAAGAAATGGTACGGACTATTTTTAAAATTGATTCCTATAACAGCAGGCCTGGAACTGCCGGAGAAGTCAGTAGTGGATTAGGTTTGATCCTGTGTAAGGACTTTTTATCCCATGTGAATGGTGAAATTCATCTGATATCCGAGGAAAACAAAGGAACCAAAGTTTCTATTACCCTCCCATTTCATACTTAATCTCTCTTCGTGCTGATGCTGACCAATTTTGCTATAACTATGGCAGGGTACAATATTCCAAAAACAGACACAAAAGAAGAAATCATTTTTGCCTGTATATTATCTGGATGCACGTCTCCGAAGCCTACAGTACTGATACTCACTAAGCTGAAATACATAAACTCTGCAAAATCAGAGTCATCCCCTCTCAATTCCAAATTACCAGCTATGGAGGTCCCGAAGTGCAAATGAACCAATTCGAAAGCAAAAGTAGCCATCAAGGCAACGGATAAGTACACATTTACAGCACCCACAATTCGATACACATTGGCTTCCTGATCTCTAAAAAGCAATTTGAAATTGATCAAAATAAAAATACCTAAATTGAGTATAATGACTGCACGTTCCAATTCTAAAAATTGAAAAGGATTATCTGTAAACCTGATAATTCTTAAAAATACATGAATACTGACCAATACGATAGAAAGCCAAAAATGAACTTTTTCTTTAGCGGAAAATACACCAACAATAAACAGTACCACTAAAAATATATTTTGCAGCATATCCGTATCACTCTCACGGGACACAATGATCGGCAAAATAAACACGATGAATAACAGCATCAGCATGAGTGAAATGAAGCTGTTATCGGAAGTCCAATATTGTTTTACTTTCTTTAAATAAGCTGGAACAGGACTCATGATAGTTGGATTACAGATGACATGAAATGTATGCGATTGCTCTAAGGTATCAAATAATTGAATAATCGACAATTCGGCGAGACTAACTCAAAAAAGTCCTCATACACTTTAAATCTTTTCAACGATGAACAAAAATCTTGAGCAGAATAAAAGCCGGGATAAATCATAAGATTTAAATTCAAATTCTATATTTTTGAATCATCACCATGTATTTTCCAAATCTCTATTTTGAATTGGCCTAAAATTATCCGGTATATTTTCTTAAAGTTTTACTCGGCTTTGATTGACCTCTTGCCAATCATTGTGGTTATCTTGTTTTTTCAATTTATAATTCTTCAAAAACCTTTACCAAATTATCAGGATTTAATTTTTGGAAGTTTACTGGTATGGATTGGATTGATACTCTTTATGGAGGGTTTGGAATGGGCTTTATTTCCCTTGGGCAATTCCATGGCATTTGCACTAACCAATAAAGGAAATGTGTTCCTGATTATTTTGTTTGCCTTTACCTTGGGGTTTTCTACAACTATTGCGGAACCAGCTTTAATTGCCGTTTCAAAAGAAGCCGCAAGAGTGTCATCCGTGGCAGGATTCATTGGTACAGAAGATGCTGCGCTTGATTCCTTTGCCAGAGGGTTACGTTTTTCTGTGGCTGCATCTGTTGGTTTTGCTATCTTGATTGGAGTACTTAGGATTTTCAAAGGATGGCCATTGCAATACATTATCATCAGTGGCTATGCGGCAGTTGTTGGCTTAACCTTTATCGCCCCTGAAGAAATTATTGGAATTGCCTATGATACCGGAGGAGTCGCAACTTCTACGATTACAGTACCCTTGGTCACTGCTCTAGGAGTTGGATTGGCATCCAGTATCAAAGGGAGAAATCCATTGACTGATGGGTTTGGATTGATCGCAATCGCTGTAATGATGCCGATGATTTTTGTGATGATTTATGGACTAATTATTTTGTAGCATGGGTGTTTTCGATTTTTCCGTTAACTTTTTTCAAGTTTTGTGGACCACCCTGTTGGATGTTACTCCCGTGGTTTCTCTATTTGCAATTTTTCAATACCTAATTCTTCGTAGACCTTTAGAAGATTTTAGGAAAGTGGTGGCAGGACTATTCATGGTAATCATAGGTCTTACGTTCTTTTTGTTAGGATTGGAAAAAGCCTTATTCCCTCTAGGCGAGATGATGGCCATACAACTTTCTGATAAAGAATTTATTACTCGATTTGGAGTCAATTTGGATAGTTGGACAGCTTTTTATTGGGTGTATATCTTTGCGGCTTGCATCGGCTTCGCTACCACCATAGCCGAACCTTCACTTATTGCTGTTGCGATCAAAGCTAACTCCGCATCTGGTGGTACTATCAGTACTTGGGGGCTCAGAATTGTGGTGGCCATTGGAGTTGCCTTAGCCTTGACATTGGGCACTATTCGTATTGTGGTTGGGATTCCCCTTTATATTTTCATCATCATTGGTTATGTTATCGTTATGATACAAACCATCTTCGCACCTAAATCTATTATTGCACTCGCGTATGATTCAGGTGGTGTGACTACCTCTACTGTCACTGTTCCCATAGTAGCCGCCTTGGGTATTGGCCTAGCGAGTGTAGTTCCTGGAAGAAACCCTGCTATCGACGGGTTTGGTTTGATAGCATTTGCAAGTCTTTTTCCAATCATTGCCGTATTGGCTTATGCACAATTATTACAGTTTGTTCAATTGTTAAAAACTAAAAAACATGAAGTTTAAAGTCATTATGGCTTTGATCAAGCCTGAATTTTCTCAAAAAGTAGCAGAAGCGGCGAGAAAAGCCGGAGCTACGGGTGATGTCTCCCTAACTGGCCGAGGCAGCGGATCTAAAGAATCCAAGTCCTTTTTTGGTTTAGCTATCATGGACCAAACAGAGGTTTTGATGTTTTTGGTAGAAGAACATGCCACAGATGGTATTCTGAAAGCTATAAAAAAGGAAGGTAAATTAGATGAACCGGGGCACGGAATAGCCTTTGCTCTAAATGTAGAAAAAGTAGTAGGATTAGAAAGTCAAATGGAACAATTCAAAGAAAACCTAAAAAATAGTTACCTCTAGCATATGGGACATACTAACCAAACAGCCAAAGACATCATGAATGCCTCAATTGTATTCATCGACGGACTTGCGACAGTTTATGAAGCAGTCGAATTACTAAAGAAAAACCAAATCGAGGTTTTGATCATATCTAAAAGAAATGAGCAAGATGCATTTGGAATACTTACAAGTAAAGATGTGGTAACAAAAGTACTTATGAAAGAATTGGATCTGAAAGAAACAAATGTTTATGAAATCATGAGTAAACCCGTCATTAGCATTTCCTCGACTATGAATGTGCGTTATATTCCAAGGTTTTTCAAGCGAGCAGGTATCCAAACCGCTCCAGTTGAAGAAAATGGAAAACTTATAGGTTTAGTGAACTATCAGTCATTACTTTAATCAAACTTTACAATAAAAAACAGTCTTTTGAAGGAATCAATTATTTATTATCCCTCAAAAGACGGTTTATCTATTTATGCAGCATTCCTCGCAGCATTGATAATTCCGAACATGGTCCTTAATATCAATTTTTGAAGAGAAGGATCATCCTCTCCCCTTTCCAGCATGCTTTGGATGGCATATTGCTGAATGGTAATCAAAGGCAGGACAATTTTTTCACGGATGGCAATGGATTGCTTGGAAGTTGGATTATCCTGCAGTAAAGAATCCATGCCTGAAATTTCCAACAAGAGCTCCACTGTACGCTGATATTCTTCAAACATCAGATTCCACAGGTCAGCATAAGATGGATTGTCTTTTAGATATGCGGTACCTTGAAAGAAAGACTTGGCCAAAGACTGCATGGAATTACCCAATAAGGATCTGAAAAATAAAGAATCATTGTACAATTGCTTAGCCGCTTCAAATTTCCCCTCCTTTTTCAACTGCCCCAAAGCAGCCCCTACTCCAAAGAATCCGGGGATATTTTGCTTCATCTGGGCCCAAGAGCCCACAAAAGGAATGGCACGCAAATCCTCAAACTTCAAGCCTGAATCTTTGCCTCTTTTCAGCGGTCTTGAGCCTATATTAACTTTACCAAAATATTTTAATGGGGTAACATGCTCCAGGTAAGATAAAAAGGCAGGATGGGCCTTAAAATCCTTGTAAAACTGATAAGACACTGTAGCCATTTGATCGATCAAGGCACGCTGATAAGGATTAAGATTTTTATCAGAGGATGGATACAATTCATTTTCTATTCCCGCACAAAGCAATTGTTCGAAATTGTAGCTACAAGAAACAGGTTTACCATAATTGGCGGATATGGTTTGTCCCTGAATCGTGACCTGTATTTCTGCATTTTCCACCTGCTGTCCATGGGATGCATAAAAGTTGTGCATATTGCCACCACCTCTAGCCGGAGGTCCTCCCCTCCCATCGAAAAAGACTACTTTAATACCATAGTTCTTAGAAACTTTACTCAACTCTTCTTTGGCCCTCAAAATGGACCAATTGGCGCGTATATAACCTCCATCTTTGGTTCCATCGGAGAAACCCAACATGATGGTCTGCTTTTGATTACGAACATTTAAATGAGCTTGATAAATCGGGTTTTGATACAATTGCTCCATAATCTGAGGAGCTTGGGCCAAATCATCAATGGTTTCAAACAAAGGTACAATATCCAATGGAAGTGCCTTTGTGTCTCCTCCCCAAGACAAGCGAGCCAGCTGAAAGACTTCCAATACATGCAGCGCAGATTGACAATTCGAAATGATGTAGCGATGTAAACCATCTTCTCCATTGGATTGCTGCACATATTGAATGGCATCAAAGCTCTTCAACATTTCTTTATGGAAAGGCTCTTTAAATCCTACCGTAGAAAGCTCCGGCTCAAAATTTAGAATATAAGCGATTTTCTCCGCTTCTGTTTTCGCCAAAAATTCAGCCAAAGCCTCTGCTCCTGCCGTTTCTTCTATAATCTCTTCCCATAGGGCATCATGCTTCCGACTGTCCTGACGCACATCCATGTTGGCAAAGTGGAATCCAAAAATCCTTATTTTTAGAATAAACTCATCCAACTGATCTAAAAACAACCCATCATGCTGACTCAGCAAAGCCTCTCTAGCTTCCAATAGATCCGTTAACAGTTCATCTTTACTCTGGTAGTAGTTTTGATTATCAAATAAAGAATTGAAAAGCCCATTTTCTACCTTCAGCATGATAGGCTCTACATTTTTGAAGGTCAAGCGCTTTCTTATTTTCCTTACATCTCGATAGTAGCATCTTAAAATCCACTTCTGAAGCTTTTCTGCCACTTGAATAGTCGTATCATGTGTGACAAATGGATTGCCATCTCGGTCACCTCCCGGCCAAAATCCTACTTTTAGCAAGCCTGGGTTTTCCCATTCATGCAAAGGAATATCCAACATGCGTAGTAAGCGAACCAAGATGTCAGGAATAGAAATATAAAACACGTTCACCAAAAACCAGATTAAGCTGACGGCTTCATCCAAAGGAGTTGGCTTTTCTTTGTTGATAAAGGGAGTCTTTCCTAATTGTTGCAATAGAAGATTAATATTTCCCAAATCATTGGTTTTAATTGCCTCTTCCAAGTCAGTAATAATCCCCAGTACATTTCCTGGATAAAACTGCGTAGGATGGGCAGTAAGCGTCAATCTAACGGAGAAGTTTTTCAATTTTTCGATCAAAGCTTCACGCTTACGGTCATTATCTACCCGTGCTACGAGAGCCTGAACACTCCCCTTGCCCTTCAAGTCATGGATTTTATCAAAAGCAGCATCCTCTATCGAGTCAAATAAAACTACCTGTCGCTCCACATACTGCACCATTTTAAATAAAAATGCATTTCTTTCTTCCGTAGAATCATTTGCCATTAGTTCATCAAAAAAACCGTTGATGATCTCTTTGGGTGTTTTATTCGCTTGAAATCCTTCCTGGCATTTATTAGCTAATATTGGCAATAAAGTCCCTGTATGGTGGATACCTTGAAAAGGTAAATCCAAAAATAAACTGTTGTAGATAGTGAATCGCTTAGATACTTCTGTTTGATAGTTGTTTTTAAGCATGGTTAGGTTTGAGTGTTGTTTTTATCATGTCAAATATACAGATTTTAACCAACCTAAGCGAAAAAAATATATTTGGCAATAAACCATATATTAATTTACAATTTTTGCAACCGATACTTGTCTGATTACAAATACAATCACAAACTTAACAAGTATTGTATTTACCATCTCCCTCTAATTTGGGAAATAAGAAATCATAGGCTGTTTGGCTACCCTTGTACCAAATAAATAAAGATATTTTGTATTTTGCCATCTAATTCAATACTCCATGATGCTTTTAATTGTATTGTCAGGCTTTTTATTTGCAGCGCTTACACGGCCCATTGGGTCGATTTCCAAACAGACTTTATTACCATGGGTTTTCACTGCTTTACCGCTGACACTCTTCATCTTCTTTTGTAGCCAAATTGGTGCTGTAAGTGGGGGGAAGTCATTAATATGGACCTACAACTGGGTGCCAAGTTTGGGCTTGAATTTGGTCTTTGAATTGAATGGTTTGTCCTTGCTTTTTGCTTTGTTGATTACGGGTATAGGCACCTTGGTCTTTTTCTACTCAACCTATTACCTCAAAGGTCATGCATACATAGACCGCTTCTATGGGTATTTGTCCATGTTTATGGCTTCCATGCTTGGAGTAGTGCTTTCAGATAACTTATTGGCTTTATTTATTTTCTGGGAACTCACCAGTATCAGTTCTTTCTTTTTGATTGGCTTTAATAACGATGATCCAAAATCCAGAAAATCAGCCCTTACAGCGCTTTCCATCACAGGTTTAGGTGGTTTGGTATTATTGGGAGGGATTATCTTATTGTATAGTATTGGTGGAACCTACAGCTTCACAGAACTCCTTAACCAACGAACAACGATCCTTTCTTCCTCCTCCTATTCTTGGATACTCGTATTTGTATTTATTGGTTCTTTTACTAAGTCGGCGCAGTTCCCATTTCATTTTTGGTTGCCAGGTGCCATGAAGGCTCCCACGCCCGTGAGTACTTACCTGCATTCAGCGACAATGGTAAAAGCCGGAATTTTCTTATTGGCAAAAATGACTCCTTTATTGGGAGGCACACCTGCTTGGAACAATACGCTGATGATTAT
Source organism: Mongoliitalea sp. (assembly GCF_054166905.1). NCBI lineage: Bacteria > Pseudomonadati > Bacteroidota > Cytophagia > Cytophagales > Cyclobacteriaceae > Mongoliitalea > Mongoliitalea sp. The sequence goes on from NZ_JBSZCK010000011.1 coordinate 15,334, forward strand.
TGGTGGTATTACTATGATTTATGCTGCGGTTCATTCATTATTTAGAGTGGATTTAAAAGGAATTTTAGCATATTCCACAATTTCAGCCTTGGGGATTTTGGTGTTTTTGCTTGGTGTAGGTACAGAAAAAGCGCTGCTTGCTGTTGGGATCTTTATTTTGACGCATGCTTTGTACAAAGCCGCACTTTTCCTGATTACTGGCATCATAGACCATCAAACAGGCAGTCGGGATGTCAGCCAATTGAAAGGTTTGCAACATGTCATGAAACCAGTTGCCATTGCAGGTTTTATTGCCGCCCTTTCAAGTGCCGGTTTTCCATTGTTTTTGGGTTTTTTGAGCAAGGAAATCATGTATGAGGCTACCTTTAAATACGCAGAAATCGGCATTCTTTTAACAGCAGCCATCGTGTTGACCAAGATTTTCTTGCTAGTAGCAGGTTTTTGGGCCGGTATCAGTCCTTTTACAGGTGAACTACCCACCGCATTGAAAGCGACCAAAAAACCTTCAGCTATTTTATGGGTTCCACCACTCCTTTTAGGTGTTGGTTCCCTTTTGTTTGGGATTTTCCCTAGCCTAATTGAGCAAAGCTTAATTCAGCCTGTCTTTGCCAGTATATCCGGATTGGATACTTCCATTTATTTGGCACTGTGGCATGGCTTCAATGTTGTTTTAATATTGAGTATCTTGACATTGATAATCGGAACGGCTATTTATTTCAAATGGAAACCTTCCGAAGCTAAATTTGAACGCACACTCAAATTTGAAAAGTTATCTCCCCAATACTTATTGGAAGGATTCGCCTCGGCCTTTTATCATTTTGCTGGAGTTTGGACAAGAGCTGTACAAAATGGTTACCTAAGAAACTATGTGCTTAGTATTTTAGCATTCTTAACAGTCATTATGGGTTACCGATTCTATGAAGGTGTCAGCATTTATTTGGATTGGGAGCAATTGACTGTGATTACCCCTTCCGAAGTGATAGTTGTTACCCTGATGGTTATTTCTATCATTTTTGCGATCATATCAACATCCAGAACAGCTTCCATTGTAGCCTTGGGAGTGATTGGATTTGCAAACTGTTTATTTTTCCTTTTCTATTCTGCGCCTGATTTAGCTATGACGCAGTTTTCTATCGATACACTGACAGTCTTATTGTTTATGTTGGTGTTATTTAAACTTCCTAAAAACAAAATCTTTTCCAGCACTAAAATCCGGGTAAGGGATGCCGTACTTTCAGTTTTATTTGGGTTGTTAATCGCAATATTGACATTAGAGGTATTTGAGGAACCGTCAGTTACAGATATATCCAAGTATTACGCAGACAATGCTTATCTCTTAGCCAAAGGTCGAAATGTAGTGAATGTGATCTTGGTGGATTATAGAGGTATGGATACCCTTGTAGAAACTACTGTACTCATCATCGCCGCGATTGGTGTATTCAGCTTAATAAAGTTAAACTTGAACCCTTCTAAAGAGCAATGAAATCACTCATCTTTCGAACGGCATCCATTTATTTACTGCCATTATTATTACTGTTTTCCATCTTTATCCTGCTAAGAGGGCATTACCTCCCTGGAGGTGGATTTGTGGGTGGACTGATGGCAGGAGTTGCTTTTCTGATTCATTCCTTTGCATTTGGATTGAAAGAGACGCGCAACATCATTAGAATCAATCCTGGTTTTTTGATGCCAATAGGACTAAGCATTTGCATTTTGGCAGCACTTTCACCTTGGATAGTTAATTTACCTTTAATGACTGGACTATGGTTTGAGGAACCCTTCAAGTTTGTGGGAATGGTAGGTTCTGCCTTGTTTTTCGATATAGGAGTATATCTCGTGGTCGTAGGTTCCACGCTCATCATTATGTTTACTATAGCCGAAACTGTTTGATATGGAAATACTGTTAGTTTTTATCATTGGATTGTTACATGCCGGAGGTTTATATATGCTCCTTCGCCGTAGTATGTTTAAGATGATCATCGGTTTGATTTTATTGGGAAATGGCGCCAATTTATTGATATTCTTGATCGGCCGCTTGGTCAAAGGGAAGCCGCCAGTAATTGACGAAGGTTTGAAAGTTTTTGTAGATGCTTATGCAGATCCTTTACCGCAGGCATTGGTCTTGACAGCAATTGTCATCGGTTTTGGTTTGCAGTCATTTGCCATTATCCTAATCAAGCGTGTATACAATGTATTGGAAACAGATGATTTGGACGAATTAAATTCTACAGACGAAGAGCTATGAGCAATCCATATATCATCTTACCCATCGTTTTTCACATGGCAGCTGCTGTGATTCTGATGTTCTGTTGGTTTCAGCCACGGCTTCAAAAAGTCCTCAGCATGCTTTTCTCTTTAGTTGGACTTGGAATCAGTATTTGGCTATTTCGCTTGGTTTGGCATGAAGGCTTTCAGGTCACGCAAGCCGGAAACTGGAATGCTCCATTTGGTATCAGTTTTATTGCTGATACGTTAGGAAGCACGCTAGGGCTGTTATCATCAATTTCCTTGTTGGCAGTTTCAATTTTCTCATCTGTGAGTATGCGGGAAGAGCGAATTAAGTTTGGCTACTTTCCTATCCTTCATTTCTTGATCATGGGATTACAAGGTGCATTCCTAACAGCTGATATTTTCAATCTGTATGTATGGTTTGAAGTGGTGATCATTTCTTCTTTTGTGTTGCTGACTCTTGGAGGAAAGAAGTCACAGTTGGAAGGTGCTTTGAAATATGTTTCTCTCAATCTGCTAGCTTCCACCTTTTTCCTCATTGGAATTGCTTTGGTGTATGGATTGACTGGAAGTTTAAACTTAGCAGATATAGCCATAAAAATCGGCGATGTTGAAAACCGTGGATTGGTCAATATGACTGCAGGATTATTTTTGGTAGCTTTTGGTATTAAATCAGCTCTTTTCCCGATGTACTTTTGGCTACCTGCCTCTTATCACACCCCACCGGCTGCTATTTCAGCCATATTTGCTGGCTTATTGACAAAAGTTGGTGTATATGCCATGGTCCGTATGTTTACCATGGTTTTCATTGGTGACACCTTCATGAGCATTACCTTATCCGGTTTGGCAGCCTTGACGATCATATCAGGGGGATTGGGAGCCATCAGACAACAGCATTTAGGGAAGATCTTTGGCTACCTCATTATCTGTCATATCGGTTTTCTATTTGCTGGCTTGGGAATTTTTACCGAATTAGCCTTGGTTGGAACTATTTTCTACTTGATCCATGATATTGTAGTCAAAACCAATCTATTTATCGTAGCTGGCCTGATGAATAAACTTAGTGGAAGTCCATTTATTAAGGATCAGGGCGGCTTATATGCCAAGTACCCTATGCTTTCATTGCTTTTTGCTATACCGCTATTTTCATTGGTAGGTATTCCACCATTATCAGGATTTTGGGCAAAATTATACTTGATACAGGCAAGTTTTGAAACAAGGGAATTTCTGTTGGTAGCTGCCATTATCTTTGGGAGCTTTATGACCTTATGGGTCATTGCTAAAGTTTGGGCTGAGAGTTTTTGGAAAGATAGACCTACTACTTCGTCCTCCGGGAAATCATGGAGTGAATTTTCAAACAAAGAAAAATGGGGAATCTTGGTCCCAATCATCTTCCTTTCCATCGTTTCTCTGTATATTGGTCTTGCAGCGGAAAATATCATTTCCTTGTCAAGTAGAATTGCCGCTGAGCTTATGGATCCTTCAGCATATATCAACAGTATTTTGGGCATAAACTAACGAAACTATGACAAAATCCCTGTTTTTAAGTAATTTGATGTTGACCCTTATTTGGGTGTTAGCAACGGGAGTGTTGACCGAGGAAAACCTGCTTTTCGGATTTTTCCTCGGCTTTGGTGTGCTATGGATTGTGACTACGGGCAAAGCTGATAGGAAGTACTTCTACATTGTTCCAACTTTAATTGGATTCATAGGTACACTTTTGTGGGAAATCATCAAAGCTAACTTTATGACGGTTAAGGAATCCATCTTCCAAGATCAATTGGAACCGGCTATTATCAAATATCCATTAAAAGTCCAAACAGATGGAGAAATCAGTTTGCTGGCAAATATTGTGGCACTGACTCCAGGTACTGTTGTGATTGATGTTTCAGATGATAAAAAAGTAATGTTCATCCATGTGATGCATTTGAAAGACAAGGAAAGTTTTATCCAAGAGATTCAAACCAAGTTTGAAAACAAGCTATTAAAAATCATTCGATGAGTCTGAGCGAGTTTTACTATATGATTATTATCCCCATGTTGGGAATTTCGGTAATTCTGGTATTTATCCGATTTATCAAAGGCCCTAGTTTAGCAGATAGGGTGATTGCACTGGATATGCTGATTTTGATTTCAATCGGAATTATTGCGGTATATAGTGTGGTATTCAACCAAAGTACCTTTTTGGATATTGCCATGCTATTTTCACTCATCGCATTTTTGAGTACGGCTGCATATGCTTATTACATCGAACAAAGACAACGAAAATGAAAGAATACATCATCATGGTATTGAGCTTTTTGGGCGCCCTGTTTATCCTATCTTCCTCTATCGGGATTTTAAGAAAACCGGATGTATACCTTCGCATCAATATAACAGGTAAAGCATCTACGCTTGGAATAGGACTGCTTCTCCTTTCTTCGGGCTTGTTCTTTAATGAAGTTTCTGTGGGAACTCGGATTACAGCCACCATCATTTTTGTCTTTTTGACAATTTCGATCGGTGGACACATGTTGGCTAGAGCAGCATATTTCACCAAAACACCTACCTGGGAGAAAACAAAAATCGATGAATTAGCAGGCCACTATGATTATGAATCTCATGAACTCAGAAGCGAAATCCCATCCAAATCACCTGACAAAAAAGATGAAGCAACAAGTTAAGTGGATTTCTATATTACTAATGATTATGAGCTGTTTATCATCATGCGATGAAACACCACAAGAAGGGACCTTAAAGCCAACCTACTCTTTTTTGGTTGGATCCTATACTGATGGTATTGCCAAAGGAATAAGTTTTTTATCCTTTAATTTTGAAGAAGGGATTTTGGGGCTAAATCCGCTTGAAATAGACTTAGAAAATCCATCTTTTGTAATCGCTAACCGTGCGCAGGATTTAGTCTTTGCTGTAGAAGAAACGAATGAAGGAAAAATCAAATCATACGCATTTGACAGAGCTACCAATACACTGACATTTATAGATGAGCAAGCGACTTTTGGTGCCCATCCATGCTACGCATCTCTTAGTCCTGATGAAAACTTTTTGGTCGTGGGGAATTATTCGGGAGGAAACTTTTCAACATATAAAGTTGATGAAGGCAAATTAACTCATGTGCAAACAGTGCAACATGAAGGCAGTAGCATCAATTCCGCTAGGCAAAATCAAAGCCATGTGCATAGTATGTTTTTCCATCCTAATGGAAAATTTTTATTTGTTGCTGATCTTGGGGCTGATAAGGTATTTGTGTATAACTATAGACCGGATTATGCTATTCCTTTTCAACCATCTACTCAAGCTTATTTTGAAGTTGAGGCTGGTGTTGGCCCTAGGCATCTGATCATGCATCCTAATGGGAAATATATGTACCTCGTACATGAATTGAGTGCAGAAATAGGCGTTTATGAGTTTCAAAATGGCAGATTAAGTCATCTAGAATCCTACCCACTTACAGCTTCTACTTTTGTAGGAGCAATTAGTGCTGCCGAGGTCCGGATGTCTCCTGATGCTCAATATCTCTATGTCTCCAATAGAGGAGATGCAAATGAACTGACGTCTTTTCACATACAAAATGATGGAACATTAACGTTTGTCGAACGGGTTTCTACCGGAGGAATCACTCCTAGAAATTTTACGCTTACTAAAGATGGAAATTACCTTTTAGTAGCACATCAAGATTCAGGTGACATACAAGTTTTTGAACGAAATATAAAAACAGGGAAGCTCACCAAAACAAGTATGGAAATAAAATCAAATAAGCCCGTTTATTTGTTTTCCTTAGATGGATAGTCAGAATAATTTTTTAATTTTTCAACGAGATGAAGTAGAATTTAAAATATTTTTAAGGTGATTCGAACAATTCCCAAAAAATAATTTTAAAAAAGCTTTGAACCTGAGAAACTATGCTTACCTTTGGATCATAATAAAATATAATTACAATTTATCATGAACACAGGAAAAGTAAAATTTTTTAATGAATCTAAAGGATTCGGTTTTATCGTAGACAGCGAATCATCTAAAGAGTATTTCGTTCACGTTACAGGTCTGATTGACGAAATCAGAGAAGATGATGATGTTACTTTCGACCTTAAAGAAGGAAGAAAAGGCCTAAATGCAGTGAATGTAAAAGTAGTTTAATCTACCTCTATATACAACATTGACATCTAGTAAGAAGCCCCATGAAAATGGGGCTTTTTTTTATGATGGCATCTTCCCCCATTTTTTATCCTTTTTATAAGCTATTAAGCCATTTTCCACAAGCAAAGGAGAATCAATGTTATTGATGAATAATTGTCCGGTACCGAGTCCCTGATGCGATAAATCTTTATAGGTCGAGGTAAATTGAGCGATCGCATTTAGACCAACATTACTTTCCAAGGCCGAAGTCATCCACCAAGCGATATTCTGAGCTTCTGCTACCTGTATCCACTCTTGCGTATCTCGTAAACCACCCAATAAGGTTGGTTTTAAAATAATGTATTGCGGCTGAATTCTTTTCAATAATTGTTTTCTGTTTTCAAAACCATAAACACCAATCAACTCTTCATCTAGGGCAATCGGTAGAGGAGTAACTTGACAAAGCTCGGCCATTTCTTTCCACTGCTTGACCGCTATAGGTTGCTCAATGGAATGCAAATCAAATGCTGCAAGTCGTTTTAACTTTTCTAGAGCCTCGGAAGGATGAAAAGCACCATTGGCATCAACTCGGAGGGTTATTGTTGCTGCTGAAAATTTGGATCGAATATACTCCAGTAGCCTACATTCTTGATCAAAATCTATTGCACCAATCTTCATTTTTATACAAGAAAAGCCTTTGGCTAATTTTTCGTTGATCTGATCCAACATAAATTCCTTATCACCCATCCAAATCAAGCCATTGATGGGAATTGCTTGCTCCTTGTGAAAGAAGTCGGTATCAAAAATCATGCGCTGACCTCCATTGAAAAAGTCTAAGATTGCGGATTCAAAGGCAAATCGTATGCTAGGAAAATCATTGGAAATGACATCTGCACACCATTGAAAAATTTCATTGCTATCCAACTTTTCTTTTGAATCATATTCAAAAACTAGCTCTTCACAATAACTTTGAAGATATTGTTCAAAATCAGGTCTATCATCTATACTTAATTTAACCAAGGGAGCAGCTTCACCCCACCCAACAGTCGAGTTCTCAGAGGTACATGCTTGAATGAAATAGGTTGTTTTTTCTCGTAACACCCCACGAGAAGTACCTGCATCAAAATTAAACTTTAGCTGATGAGGAACGTATGAAAATCGAATTGCATGAATTGAAGACATTCGTTTTATATTTGCGTTCTAAATTTAACTGAGGACCTATCCCCTATGTTTCAACAAGCTGAATCCATCAAGTTATCCGATTACGATTACATTTTACCAATTGAGCGCATTGCTAAATTTCCTTTGGAAAAGCGGGATCATTCCAAGCTATTACATTTCAAAGATGGCAAGATAACACATCAAGTCTTTTATGAATTGCCTTCCTTGGTACCTGCCGGAAGCATGATGGTCTTCAACAACACCAAAGTTATACCAGCACGTATGATTTTTCAACGGGCTTCAGGCGCAAAGGTAGAATTGTTTTTGCTCAAACCACTTGGGCCTAGCGCAAATATCAATGAAGTCATGCAAACCAGGCATTCTGTGATTTGGGAATGTATGATTGGTAATTTGAAGAAATGGAAAGATGGAGAAGTTTTAAAAGGTGAAATTCAACTTGGAAATGAAGCATTGATTATATCTGCATTCCTTTTGGATAGGGAATCAAAAACAGTTCAGTTTGAGTGGGACTCTACGCATGCCTTTGTGGATATTGTAGAGGCTACCGGAGAAGTTCCACTTCCTCCCTATTTGAATAGAAAAGCTACAGCTGAAGATAAACCCCGGTATCAAACAGTTTATTCCAAAAAAGAAGGTGCGGTCGCTGCACCTACTGCTGGATTACATTTTACGGATGAGGTCTTGGCTAGTTTGAAGGCCAATGGAGTAAAAGAAGAATTTCTAACCCTGCATGTGTCAGCGGGAACCTTTCAGCCGATCAAAGTGTCCAATGTAATGGAACATGATATGCATAGCGAACAGGTGGTGGTAGATTTACCAACTATTCGAGCCTTGGCAAATCATCAAGAGATCATGATAGCTGTGGGGACTACTTCTATGCGATCGTTGGAATCTCTGTATTGGTATGGGGTAATGCTTATCCAAGATTCAAACGCAAGTTTTGCCATACCCAAATTGTATCCTTATGAATACGTTGGGCCAAAAATTTCACGGAATGATGCATTTGCAGCTATCCAAGCTTTAATGGAAAAACAAGATTTAGAAGAAATCACTGGTACCACGGAAATATTTATATTCCCAAGCTATGAATTTCGAGTATGTGATGCATTGGTGACTAATTTTCATCAGCCATCTTCTACCTTGATACTATTGGTCGCAGCCTTTACCAATCAACAGTGGAGAAAAATTTATGAGGAGGCATTAGCTAAGGATTACAGATTCCTTAGCTATGGAGATAGCAGCTTACTTTGGAGACACGATTTAATCTAGGTTAGATGAACCCAGTTTTTGAATACAATTCAATAGACTTTGATAATATGTTCTTCCTACGGGAACGGTATCTTTTGAGACTACTAGTTCTCGTGGGTTGATGCAGGTAATTTCATCCAATCGTACCACGTAACTTTTATGAATTCTTATAAACTCATCCGCCGGCAGTACTGCTTCCAACTCCTTCAGAATGTTTCTCAAAGAGTACACCTCATGACGGGTAACTAAGGTAGTATAGTTCCCATCTCCCTTCATCCACAAAATATCTTTGAACTTGACTTTGACCAAGTTGCCTTTATGCCTTACAAAAATTGCATCCTTTACTAGGATACTGCTTTCCTCAGTTTCATAATCATTGTAAACCGTTCCATTCCCGTTCAAACTATATTCTTTCATCTCCGCTAAGTTTATTCCTATTTATACGCTTGGAACAGAGTGTCTAAGAAAAATGTTTGATTTGTGGTAAAGAAAAAATTGAGTTCGCTATTGAATACTTGTTCAATTGAAAGTAAAGCATGTTGCAAATTGACCAACACATTAGTCCAAATCACTGGCCCTTTTTGAATTAGTACGGATGATATCATCCAAGTTGGCTGCTAAAGTTTTAAGATAACTCAGGTATTTCAGATTTTCCTTATCCAACAAGCTTTTATCCATCAATTCTAATAATCCCAAAATTGAAGATAATGGAGTACGCATCTGAAAAGTTTGGTCATAAACAACCTCTCTTAATACAGCATTTCTCTGGGTGATTTTCTGCACACTTTTTTTCTCAAAATTGGTACTTTTGTTGACATAAATAAAGCCTACAACATTGCCATGAAAATCCTTGAAAGGGAGAAATTTAAAGTCAAACCAATGCGTATTAGATGTTCGGTTATTAGGGACTTCTAGTTCAAAGGAGACAGTACTTCCTTCAAAAATATTTTCTATTTCACCTAACAATTTGTCATCCACTCCATCCATTAGAAAATTCAAGAACTTGTCTCCTACTTTTAATGATTTGTTGAAATATGTACGGGCGTGTTGACTAGCTTTTTCATTAAAATCTAAAATCCGTAAGTCTCTGCTTACAAAAAAGACCGTCTCTTCCATCCCTTCAATCAAGGTTTTTACAAAAATGTCTTTTTCAATCAACTCTTTAGAAAGTACATTGATTTCAGTTTTATCCTGTATAATAAGGTCGAGATAGGATTTCTGAGGGATTATAAAGAATTTCAAATGCTTTCCTAAACTTGGGAAAACAGCCTCAAAAATCCGCATCATCTTTGTTTCTTTGGCAGATTTGAATTCATGTGCATACTTAAAAATCTGTTGATCGGGAAAGGCATACCAGATTTTTTGACCTTCTACACTTGCTGTATCTATGAAATAGGGCTTGGATAGCTCATTATAGGAGATAATTTCCCAACTCAAATTCAATCGAATTACTGCATCTGACTGTTGATTGACAAGATCTACTGCAGCGGGTATATCTGGTGAATTTTTGGAAGTAGAAACGGGGAAGCCAACGCCTAGAATCCCCACATAATCTTCTCCTTGTTTGATGGCTTTAAACTCCCAGCTAACTATCGCATACTTGTGAGAAAAAGTATATTTAGAGGATATGGTGGGTTTTTCAATCACTTCCATCAACATTTCCTGAAAAGAACCCTGTTCGTCGGGTCCGATCAATTGAGAAAACAGGAATTTTTTAGAAATCGCTAATTGCGCATCTTCAAAAACTTGTTGGAGTAGATGTCCTGATTGGACGATATATCCATCAAAATCTAGAAAAACAGAAAATAATGAATTAGAAGCTTCTAAGAAATCTGGAATATATGTTTCAGAAGTTTTGAATTGGGTCATGCTGGAAATTCTTTGGGTACCAAAAAAGAATACATGCCCTAAAATAAATTTATTATTTTAAAAAAGTATGCCCGAGACCATTTATTTCGGCTACACCCCGATTATAATACTAAGCTCTAGCAAATACGGTAGATTTTTCTAACTTCAATTCACTTACTACTTGATCGAAATCTTCGTAGTCAATTTGTTTAACCAGTTTAATGAGCACACTCGAAAGCTCTTCCTTGCAAATAGTAACACAAAAAGAATATCCTTGATCACAGTCAGCCTTTACTCTTTTCCTGTCAAACAGTCGGCATAGGCTATTTAAGTCATTGGAGCGAATTACTAATTTTTCTTGATTTTCTGGAGCAGTTGAAACAGAAAAAACACCTTGTAGAGATTGAATTACCATAGGAATAAAATTATGAATTGATTAACTAACTACCATTTTTCGAACACTAAATTAAGAAAGAAACCACCATAAAAAAATACCCATTTCGGGGTATTTTTTACCATTGAAACGTCAATCAAATACCTCCAAAGTACAACATTCTTCAAAAGCTCCTATATTCTACATGAAATCTAGTATAAAGCTAAAAGTAAGCCCTTATGATACGCTCTAAATGATTATTTTTTTCAAACTGAAATTCAATTCATTATAGATCAAAATCATGATTTTGATGAAAAATATCTCTAAGGAGGGTTCCAGGCTTTGTTTATTCCAACATTTATGAATTATATTTGCACTGTTCTAAGGAAAATATGCTATTCCTAGATAAAGAGAGTTGGGTGAGTGGCTTAAACCAGCAGTTTGCTAAACTGTCGTACGGGTAATGCCGTACCGGGGGTTCGAATCCCCCACTCTCTGCCAAAAAAGCACCTTCATTCAATTTGATGGTGCTTTTTTTATGCGCAGCTCTTTAACATACGCTAATAAATGAGAGAATCAGCAAATTCAACCAATGCAACTCTCAAACTATCAATTTATTTTTATCTTTAATGAAGCAAGGCATCAGTACTTATCAATTTGACTATACTTGATTTTTTTCATTTAAAATTTTAGGAACGGCAACCTCAAATTATGGTTTAATTTATACCTTTAAGAGCATTTGAAAGTACAACAAAGCAATCTCATATACTTATCCCCTTTCCTCTATCCCCATGCTAATTCTTTTGATTTTCCTACTATTTCAGCAAGCGCCTACGTTGTCAGATAGTTTGAAAAAGGAAATTTATACTACCAAAGATCCAATAGTCAAAGCTGACATCTATTACCAAGTAGCCAAGGCCAACTATGCTATTGATCAGGACTTGTCTATAGCTTATGCTGACTCCGCTATCCGCTTGGCTGAAAAGCATGGGCTAGCTAAGGTAAAAGCAAATTCCTTGAATATAAAAGGTGTCTCATTTTTGATCAAATCTTCCTTTGACTCAGCCATGCAAACGCATATCAATGCGTTGAAAATACGGGAAAGCATACAGGACACCATTGGGCTTATGGAATCCCATCTCAATATCGGCAATATCCTGTACCGGACAGGTAACGGAAAAGATGCGGCACAACGCTATAAAAAATCTTTAGAGTATGCTTTGTTATCCGATAATCAACGAGCACTAGGCCTGCTTTACAATAATTTGGGGAGTTATTTTAAAGATTTATGGGCTGAAACAAATAATATTGAGGATTTAGACTCCGCAAAATATTACCTCGAAAAATCCATTTCTATTAAAACTTCATTACAGGATATTAGAGGGAGTATTAATACCATCAACCTGCTTGCAGAAGTTGCCCGAGAAAATAAAGATTATGTAACTGCTCAAAAACTGTTGACACAAGCACTAGAGTATTCAAATGGATTACAGAATTCCGAAATTCAAATTTCCCTGTTATATGAATTGGCTAGTTTCAATTTAGAAATAAATAATACAACACTAGCTCTGAGATACGCTCAACAAGCCATGGAATTGGCTAATAACATGAACTCACCTTATCAAATAGGTTCAGCTGCCGGAATTCTTTCCAGCGTCTACGAAAGCTTAGGGGATTACAAAAATGCAAATGAATATACCAAATTGAAATTGAATTCAGAGCAGAAACTCAATAATGAACAAACAAAGAAAATACGTGAGGAATTATTGATCAAATATGAGGCTGAGAAGAAAGAAGAACAGAATAAACGATTACTCCAAGAACAGCAACTTCTGGACATTAAAGTTGAGCGAAAAAATGAACTACTTCTGAGTGCAACAATTCTCTTTGTAATTCTGATTTTCGGTTGGGTTTTTCAAAAAAGAAAAAATAATCAACTGGCAGCAGCACATACGCAGACCACTGAGATTCTAAAAAAATTAGAAGCTAAAAACCTAGAAATTGCAGAAAAAACGCGGGAATTGGAACATTCAAATAACGCCTTGGTCCAGTCCAATAGAAGTAGACAATTACTGTTTTCTGTTCTGTCCCATGACCTCAAATCTCCTATTGCTTCCTTACAATCCCTTTTGGAATTGGAGAGTGGCCAACACATTTCACAAGAAGAATTCCATATAATCCTTCCTAAAATATCAGAGCAAATCAAAAGCGTAAGGGGATTAATGGAAAGTATACTCGAATGGGCGCATAGAGAACTGCATGAGTACTCAATGCCATATGTGGATGTGGCAGTACGGCCGTTGGTGCAGGAGATCATTGGTCAGTTTTCCATGAAAGCCCAAGAAAAAAATCTTCACCTAATCAATGATATTCCTGTAGATGTGATAATCTATACTGAAAAGGATAGATTGAATTTTATTATCAGGAATTTAATTTCAAATGCGATAAAATACACTCCTACAGGTGGAAGTATCCGTATACACTACGACAAGGAAGCTGGAGATAAAATCAAGATTACAGACACTGGATTAGGAATGGAAAAAGATAAGCTAGAGTCACTTTTTGCAGGACGGATCGTGTCCAAACTTGGTACGATTGGAGAAAAAGGTTCTGGTATAGGCTTATTACTTTGTAAGGAGTTTGCATACAATCTAGGGGCAATGCTTGAAGTCATCAGTCAGGTCAACAAAGGCACCACTTTCTCTATCCAATGGAAAAAATAAACCCCTCCAATAACTAACAAAATAGCTATATTATACCATATCAGAGAGGCCAAATAAATTCTTCTGTAGGTATTGAGTTCCGAGAGTGTAATGTGTGAATCCTAAGAGAAATCAGGGTAGTCCTTCTTTCTAGACATTTTCCTTCATTCAACTAAAATCGTTTATAGAAATATAAATATCAACTTCCGCATCATTCCAATTCACATTTCTTTCATCATAAATTTCAAAATCAAATCCAAATTTTCTAGGAATGGCTGAATTCCAAATCTGATTCCAAACTTCTGAAATGCAAGTTGGTAGTTGTCCTTTTGCTACTTCTTGATGATACTTTTGATTAGGAATGATTAACTCATCCAATCCCTCAGGTTTATTGGCATGAAATTCTACCGGACAACCGATAAAATAAGAAAATTTTCCTTGCTCGTCGTGTTCATAATCGTAATAAACAGCATAAATAGCCTCAGAAATTTTATCAGGGATTAAAGAGCTTACTTTATTTTCTTCAAAATACTGCCATAAATCACCACAATCCTTTGAAGATTGACCTTGCTCATTGCTTGTTTTTTTGCTGAGTTTGAGCCCAATTAATCGGAAACTTTCCATCACTTATGATTTTTACTTGATAAGAACTGCTTCAATAATCGCTCCTCTTTGACTATTCCATAGATGATCAATACTATAATCCCGCCTATAGAAACAGCTCCTGAAACCTGAATATAGGTATAAAATCCGTGTGAGAAATATTCTTTGAAGTAAGGCAATAGTAAACTGTACCCGATGATATAAGTAATCACACATACAGGAGTGATCAGATAGTTGACAATCCGCCGAGTACCATAATATTTTTTAAGATAGGCATGATAGGATTTGTAGTCCATGGATACAAGTCGACGTTCTTTTCTATAGATAGAAAGTAATTCAATGATCACTCTAAGTACCAAACTCGAAATCATCATAAACAAACCTAAATTAAAGCTGTTCCATTGCTTGAAGGCATATAACCATGCATACATGCTTAATACCAGCACCGTAAACACCAACACTGTAATGCTGATGTATTGTCCTGTTCGCTGTTTTTTAGCTTTTAGCAGGATATCGGTGGGCGTAAATGATAACATTTTCCCACCTTGCTGATTCCACAATTCTTGTAATTTATCGGATTCCATTTGTGATACAGTTTAGTAATGATTTTCGAATTCGGCTTAATCGGGTGCGCAATGTTCCATGCGCTAGCCCCACAGTTGAAGCGATGGTTTCTTGAGGTATATTTTCCAATTCCAATAAAATGAGCGTTTTGTTTTGCTCGCTCAATTGATCTATACAGGCATACATTTTTTCGATGGTTTCTGCTTCATCATTGACTGGCTCATCTATGATGGATTCAGTCATAAGCTCACCTTTGATCCTCACCTGCTTTTTAAACCTTCGGATGTCACCCAAACAAATATTTGTCGCAATCCTATAAATCCATGTGTCCATAGAAGCGTCTCCTCTGAATGAATTGCTGTGATTCCAGACTTTGATGAATGTTTCCTGAAGCCACTCATTGGCAAGCGCTACATCTCCAGAAGAATAACCTAAGCATAATCGGTGGACTTTAGGTGCATAGGTGTAGTAAAGCTGGTTAAAGTCCTGTTCTGTCATTTCCTTGATGCTAAAATCTGCTGGATTTGATCTAAAAACCAATCGGGTTTATCTAACATGACAAAATGTGCACTATCTTCAGCGATCACAAGACTGTATTCTTTTAAGTTTGCATACTGATTGGTGTTTGTTTGTCTGACCATAGCTTCCCCATACGGGTTTGTTGCAGCAATAATAGTGACGGGAATTGATATGTCTTTCAATCCTTCTCTCATATCCATTTTCAAGTAATCAGTGTATCCGTAAACATAGGTTTTGCGGTCTGATTCTAATATCCATTTTTTAATTCTCTTTTGAGCATCTTCCTTAGTACTCATCCCTTTAGCCATAAAACTAGCCATTTGTTCAAAAGAGGCATCATCCATAGACAATTGTTGCTGATTATAAGGACTTTCGTAAGCTAAATTATCTGGATTAAAGTCAGGAAACATCAATGCGCCAGCTGCTGGCAAGGCATCAACCAAAATAAGTTGACCGAGGTTTAATTTTTGTTGAGTTGCAAGCCAAGTAGCTACGGTCCCCCCTAAACTATGCCCAATAATCGTGGCTCCTTGCAGGTCTTTGGATAGGATATATTCCTTAATGGACTCATTTATTTGGGGAAGCCAGGGAAATCCGATAGGCTCCTTACCGCCAAATCCTGCCAAAGTAATTACATGACATTCGTAGCTGCTTTCCAAAGCATTGACAACAGGCTCCCAAACCTCTCCCGGAACGGTAAATCCTGGAATAAATAAAATGGGTTGTCCATTCCCTGAAACCTCCACATGTATAGCTTGGGCATACAAATTGGCATAAGTGGAGAATTGATAAATAATACATGCAATTAAAATTACTGCGATCTTTTTCATGGCTTTTAAAGTTTAATTTGCCTTTTGATGCAGAAAAACAAAAATGTTACATGTAATGGGGATATTTTTTTCTAGGATTGGCGTTTTTAATTTTTAACCTCAAAATTCAACTGCCGGCCTTCCTGCAATGCTTTTTTATCCATATTGTAGCCAACAGCCATCCCAATGACCATACCGAATGGTAACCCTATCCCTAAAAAAGCAAGATTTCCAAGACTTAAGCCAATCGAAACCCCAAATGGTAATCCAAATGTGGTCATCCCTAAAACAAGCCATAAATTCCGGTAATAATTGATGGGAACAACTTTCATTTCTTTTTCAAGTTGCTTAAGGATAAGGCTCTGCTCCTGTTTGATAAGCTTTTTGAGTTGATTGCCTACAACTGTGGAAGCATTAATTTTATCTATACTCAGATTTACTAAACCAATGATGCTGGTAGGCAAATCTCTTGTCTTTAACTCGTTGAGAAGTTCTGAAAATTGGGTATAAACTTTTGCAAGCTTTTCATCCGGCGTACTATTTGAAATACCATTTAATTCTTTAAGATTCATGAATTCTAAGTTTTGTTCTTGGTTAGGTTTTTAAAGATACTAAACTTTGTATTTACTCTGCACCGCCTGCTGACCTCCAAGGTGCTGTTACCTGACGCTTTGTTAAAATCATAAATAGTCTATTAGATGTTTGTGGGAAAGGTACCAATAATTGCATTACTCCGATCAGAGTATTCTCGGAAGTAGAGAGAAAGTTGCTGATTTTAGAAACTGGTTGAATTCTTGACTATACTGCCTTTTTTAAAGAAAATTAAGGATCTAATTAACGTTTTTTAGGATTGCTAATTTCACTTTTTTAAATGAATTAAGGAAATTTATCCTATTAAATATTAACTTAATGATAGCTAAACCAACTTTTACCGAAAAACAAAAAATAAACCAAGTTTTCAGCTGTGGAATTCATCAGAGCTATAAAATTGGTTTTGAACAGAGTTTAAAGGCATTAAACAGTCTTCAGAAAAAAAGAAGACCTCTCCAAAAAAAATAATTTTATTTCAATAGTCTCAATGCTTCTTTTCTTACCTCTTCACTCGAATCATAGATAGCAATATTGGATAGTACAGATTGATTGGTTACTTTTCTGACAGCCTGTCTACGTATATCAGCATTTCTGTCTTGCAATGCTACAGTGGCTAAGGTGGACTGATTAGAAAGTTTTTCTACGGCTAATTTTCTTACCTCTTGATCCTTATCTTGTAGGGCAGCTGTAGCAATAACTGACTCATTGGAAACCTTTCTCAATGCTTTTCTACGGATATCCGCGTCTCGATCTTGTAAAGTCACTTGGGCAAGTACAGATTCATTAGAAATCAACTCTACTGCCAACTTTCTTACATCATCACTACGGTCATTTAAAGCGGCAGAGGCAATGACTGATTCATTGGTAATTCTTCGCAAAGCTAATTTCCTGACATCTGCATCTTTGTCATTCATAGCTACCGTACAAAGTGCATTTTCATTATCCAAACGCTCCACTGCTAATTTTCGAACTTCCTGATTTTTATCATTAAGGGCCACCGCTGCCAATACAGTCTCATTGCTTAATCTCCTCACCGCTGCCATCCGCACATTTGCATCCTTATCATTTAAAGCAACTGCGGCAAGAACAGATTGATTACTTATCTGATCAACTGCCATTAAACGAACCTCAGCATTTTTATCGTCCAATGCAACTTTGGACAACACAGCTTCATTGGCTTCCATGCTAGATTCATCAGCAGGATTATAGGCATAAATCTTCTTAGGTTTGGCGTTCATACACGAACCTAAAACCAACAGACACAAAAGATAAATAGGTAGCTTCTTCATAAAACAGTAGATAATCGTTTGAAAACAAGTTTTGATAAAAATAACGAAAAGACAAATAGGATAGTTGCAGAAAAATGGTGTATACAGGAATATGAAGTAAGAAGCGAGAGAAGAGAGTTCAAAAATAAAAGTGTGAAATATGCTAGCGCATAATAAATTGATATATACCTACACCTACAAGCCTAGCACAAGTATTTGTAAAATATTAGAGAAGTGTTGAATAGAAGATTATTCCATAAAAAAAGAGATGATCTACCTACATTAACAATTTAAGCCACTCGACCTGGTAATTTGAATCATCTCAGACATTATAATTTCTTCATTCCCAATTTCACATTTCCCCGCTGTTCATTGTTCATTGTGACAACTGTTCCCTTTCAACTTCTCCCACATATAGGTAAACTCTCCCAACATCATGGCTGTGGCTCCCCAGACGGTTTCTTGAGCAAGGTCGAAATAAGGGGCTTTCAGCAGGCCGGTAGAACTTCTCACAGTACCTACTTTTCGATTATTTTTATCGAGTAATTGATGGAAAGAACACTCAATAACCCGCTCAACTTCCAATGGATCTGGCTTAAACTCAGGAAGGCTTTCAGTAATCCCTATGTAAGGATAAACCATAAAATTACTCGGGGGTATATAAACTTCAGTTAAACTGCCCAATAATTGCACTTGAGAGCTATCTATACCTATCTCCTCCTCTGTTTCTCTGAGTGCTGTTTTGGCTAAGCTCCCATCACCTTCTTCAAATTTACCACCTGGAAATGCGATCTGCCCTGAATGTACTCCTTCATAAGTTGGTCGCTTGATAAATGGAACATAAGTACCATTGGGATGTGGATAAAAAAGCATTAAAACAGCCCCTTTGCGGTGATCTGAACGAATAGATGCTCTGTACTGCTCCTCATTCATCCTGCTTTGAGGTGCCATAGCCACTTGCCCTTCCCTTCCGGGCAACGGCATCGCCATCATTCGCTCTAATGTTTTTACTAACTCTTTAAATTCCATCATTCAAGATGCCTTAAGCTAAAAGAAGAAACCCGATTAAACGTCTATAGTTCAATCTCCAAAGAATAAAAATTACTACAAATCAATTCCTGGTAACTTCTTTTTCAGATACGCATCTTTTACGTATTGGTTGGTATGAAAGGGATTTGTAAACACTTTATAGCTATTATTCTCAGGTTCAATCATCCATATCACAGGACTAACCCCCTCTTCATCTTCAAACCATCCAGCTACCATCAAAATTTCAGGACTGACCCAAGCCGCATCTTCAAACCCACCAGAAGGACCTATAAACAAAAGTCGCTGACGCATGCCATTGGACTTAAAAAAGATCACTTCTGAATCAGGATTTAAACCAGGCTTGCCCTCTGCGGGGATGGCAACTTTATAGCTGTAAATATCCACGATACCCTCCCCTTCCGGATGCGGAATCAAATATGGATGAAAAGGATTCCCAGGGTTAATAAAATTTTCTTCTGGCCACTCCAACTCTTCAAAGGATTCCTCTCTATCCAATACAAATTGGTTGGCTTTGAAGTTGGAATATCGATTACTCCAAAATTGCTCCCAAGGGGCCATCAATTGCATACCGGTATCAAATAACTGCTGCAATTCTTCCTTCTCTAAAACCTTTCCTGCAATTACTTCTTCGGAAGTATTGGAGTCATTGCTGCATCCCGAGAGAGTGGCTAACAAAAGAAAAACAGGTATAACACTGGATTTCAAGTAAAAACGCATAGGTATGGACTTTCTGAACCACTAATCAAGCTAAAAATTGAGCAAAAAACAAAAAAGGTCGGAACAATGTGCCGACCTTTTTCTATCTCTCAAACCTATTAAACCTATTGTAGATATTCAGTGATTGAATAACATGCACGAAAGGTATAAAATCTTTTTTTTCTGCGCAAGCAATCGATTGCGAAAATTTTATTCGGTTAAAATTGTGCTTCTTCTGTACTGCCTTTCAAGGCAACTGTTGAAGATGTTCCAGACGTAACCACTTCTTGCACAGCATCAAAATAACCTGTTCCAACAAATGCCTGATGCTTGATTGCTTTGAAACCTGCTGACTGCAAGGCAAACTCTCTTTCCTGCAATTCGGAATATCCTGCCATACCCCTCTCTTTGTAGGCTTTGGATAGTTCAAACATAGAAGTATTCAATGCATGGAAACCTGCTAAGGTGATAAACTGGAATCGGTATCCCATCTCTGCCAAACTTTCTCTAAAAGTCAACATTTCAGACTTAGATAGGTGCGCAGCCCAGTTGAAAGAAGGAGAACAATTGTAAGCCAACATTTTACCCGGGTACTTCGCATGAATTGCTTCTGCAAATTCTCTCGCATATCCCAAATCTGGATTGGAAGTTTCCATCCAAATCAAATCACAGTAAGGGGCATACGAAAGTCCTCTATCAATTCCTTGTTCAATTCCATGATTTACTTCATAGAAACCTTCGGAAGTTCGCTTACCCGAGATAAATTTATGATCTCTCTCATCGATATCAGAAGTAATCAAGGTAGCAGCATCTGCATCCGTACGGGCAATCAATACTGTTGGTACCCCCATCACATCAGTTGCCAATCGAGCTGCAATCAATTTGTTGATCGCTTCCTGTGTGGGCACTAATACCTTGCCGCCTAGGTGTCCACATTTTTTGGCAGAAGAAAGCTGATCCTCAAAGTGAACCCCCGAAGCACCTGCCTCTATCATCATCTTCATCAATTCAAATGCATTCAAATTTCCTCCAAATCCAGCTTCTGCATCTGCCACAATTGGAACCAGGTAATGCAAGTCCTCCTTGTCCGTCAAGCCTTGAATCTGATCCGCTCTCAACAAAGCATTGTTGATACGCTTGACTACCGCCGGAACAGAGTCCGCAGGGTATAAACTTTGGTCAGGATACATTTGCCCTGCTAAGTTGGCATCGGCAGCCACTTGCCAACCTGATAGATAGATGGCTTCTAAGCCAGCTTGAACTTCCTGTACAGCCTGATTTCCTGTCAAAGCACCGAGACCAGCAATAAATGGCTGCGTGGTCAACTTATTCCATAACCTTTCAGCTCCCATACGGGCAATGGAATATTCTAACTGATAATTGCCTGCCAGGTTCACCACATCCATACCTGAATATGTTCTTGTAATTCCAGCCCAGCGTGGGTTTTCTGCCCAATCTTTTTCAATGGCAAGTGCGCGTTCGATTTTGTTCGTTTTCATTTGTTTTATGGTTGTATTGTTTGGTTGTTGTTTTAAACTTTTAGATGCGAGAAGCGAGAGTTTAGAAACGAGAAGCGAGAAATGAGATGTGATATTGCCTGCCGGTAGTTAGGAGTTTAAAAACAAGAAACAAGAGACAAAGCTTATCCCAAGAATCAGAGAATCAGGAGAATTCAATCTTTCAATCCTCATTCTTCATTCCTCACTCCTAATTCTTCATTCCTAATTCTTCATTCTTCATTCTTCATTCCCATCTGTTTACTCGAGCAACTGATACGCCGGCAGTGTCAGAAAGTCGATGAAGGTCTTGCCGAGCACTAGTTTGTCCATCAGCATAGCAGCTTTTTGGAGGTTTTCGGAGCTGGCTCTTGGTTCGCCTAGAAGCTCTTTGATCTTTTCGATCTCATGATGCTTCAATTCTTGATATAATTCATCAGTGATGCGCTGTCCATTACTCATTTTTGCACGGTGGCGGATCCATTGCCACAATTGGGCACGACTAATCTCGGCGGTAGCTGCATCTTCCATCAAATTGTACAAGGCTGCTGCGCCTACTCCATTTAGCCAACTTTCTATGTAAAGAATTCCTACATTGATATTGGTGCGCACCCCTTCCTCGGTGATGCTGCTTTCCGGAATCCGAACATCCAACAAATCCTTGTTTTCCAAGCCAGAATCCATCAAAGGCTTGTTTTTTTGATTGCAATGTCCTGGATCGAAGGCCCGGGTAAACACATCCTTAGCAATATCAACCAAGAACGGATGTGCTACCCAGGTACCGTCGTAACCCAAACCTGCTTCTCTTTCTTTATCTATCTTAACTTTTTCTCTTGCAATGGTATTTATAGATTCATCTTTGGCAGGAATAAAGGCTGACATACCACCAATGGCATGTGCACCTCTCTTATGACAGATTTCTACCAACAGGGTGGCATAAGCCTTCATAAAAGGCACTCCCATAGTAATCTGACTTCTATCCGGTAAGACAAAATCTTCGTGATTCCTGAATTTTTTGATCACACTGAAAATGTAATCCCATCTACCGGCATTTAATGCTACAATATGATCCTTCAATTCGAAAAGGATTTGATCCATCTCTAAGGCTCCGAAAATTGTTTCAATTAAAACGGTACTTTTGATAGTTTTTTGAGGAATACCCAAATAATCCTGAGCAGCAACGAACACTTCATTCCACAACCGTGCCTCCAAATGACTTTCCAACTTAGGAAGGTAGAAGTATGGACCTGAACCACGATTAATCAATTCCTCCGCATTGTGGAAAAAGAATAATCCAAAATCCACCAACGACGCACTCAGCGGCTCTCCATTGATTTGTAAATGCTTCTCTTCCAAATGCCATCCTCTTGGTCTTACTTTCAAAACTGCATGATCTTCGTTCAATTGGTAGGTTTTTCCATTATCGGCAGTAAAATCAATTTGACTTCTGACAGCATCATACAAATTCGCCTGACCTTCAATCATATTGATCCATGTTGGAGATGATGCATCTTCAAAATCAGCCATAAACACCTTGGAACCAGAATTCAAGGCATTGATTACCATCTTTCGATCTACCGGACCTGTTATTTCCACCCTTCTATCCTCTAGATCGGCTGGCACAGCGGCTATTTTCCAATCCCCATTCGTAGATGGAATTTCCTCTAGAATCTGGTTTAACTCTCCCCTGTCCAACCGCTCTTGAATACGCTGCCTCTTTACCAAAATAGAGTAGCGTTTTTCCCGAAACTTCAATTCTAAATAGGCTAAAAACTCCAAGGCTTCCGGCGATAGGATGTGCTCGCAACTAGCAGGTATTTCTCCCAATACTT
The DNA here is from genome assembly GCF_054166905.1 of Mongoliitalea sp. NCBI lineage: Bacteria > Pseudomonadati > Bacteroidota > Cytophagia > Cytophagales > Cyclobacteriaceae > Mongoliitalea > Mongoliitalea sp. Next base: position 38,457 of record NZ_JBSZCK010000011.1, read on the forward strand.
CTAGCTTTAAATTATCGGTTACTGCAATGGTCATGTTGATCTTGGTTAAAATGTTTCGATGATGTAAACCTACAAAAACGAATTTAAATATAAAAGCGAAATTTCGCTTTTTTTATTTTTTATTTTATTCACCTTTTTTCGTCAAAAGAAAAAACACGCTAAAACAGCTGTTATTTCAAGAAATCAACCTATATTCATTTATTGATAGGAAAACCCGATTTAACATCACCCACTAAAACCCATGAAAGAAGAAAATATACGTATCATATTTGGACTCAAGCTCAAACAGTTACGAAAAGAAAAGAATATGTCCCTTCAAGATCTATCTGACAAAAGTGGGATTTCTATTTCTTACCTAAATGAGATTGAAAAATCCAAAAAATATCCAAAAGCAGACAAAGTATTTAAACTTGCAGCCGCCTTAGATGTGGAGTACGACTACCTTGTTTCCCTGCAATTGGAGGACAAAATGAAGCCAATATCGGATCTCTTACACTCCAATATTTTGTCGGAATTACCTTTAGACATCTTTGGGATTGACCCTAGTACCCTGATCGAATTGCTTTCCGATACCCCCACCAAGCTAAACGCATTTATCATTACGATGATGGACATTAGCCGGGCATATGATGTGAGTTTGGAAGAGTTTTTCCTTTCTTCCTTACGAGCCTATCAAGAAATGCATGACAATTATTTCCCAGAGATCGAACAGCAAGTCAAGGCTTGTAAATCCCAATTCAATTTACCCCTTCATCCAAATACTCAGCAGCTCACTGAGATATTGGAAAAAGAATTCGGATATAAAGTTGTCTTCTATGATTTTGAAAAAGAAGTAGGATTGGCCAAGACAAGGAGCTTATTGCTTCCGGGTAAAGCGCCTAAATTTCTATTGAACCCCAACCTGACTGAAAACCAACAGATTTTTGCCTTGGGAAGGGAATTAGGGTATGCATATCTTAATCTTAAAAACCGACCTTACTCATCCTCTTGGATTACGGTCAATTCCTTCGAAGAAGTGTTACAGCACTTTCAAGCAAGCTATTTTAGCTGTGCAATTCTATTGGATGAAAAGGAATTCACCAAGGACTTGGAAAAATTCTTTAGCCACCCAGAGTTGGACCATGAACTGCTCTTGAGTTTGATTGAAAAATATAATGTGACCCCAGAAACACTTGTATATAGAATAACGAATCTACTTCCAAAACACTTCGGTTTGAAAGAACTCTTTTTCCTTCGAATCAGTAAAAACCTGCCAACTGGAAATTTTTCCTTGGATAAAGAGTTGCATCTTTCTGGTATTCACCATCCCCATGCTTCCAAACAGAAAGAGGATTATTGCAGAAGATGGGTTTCTGCCACGATATTCGACGATTTTGCCAAAAGCCGTGCACCAAGAATTGGAAAGGCACAATATTCTTTTTACCCAGATGGACAATCCTACTTTGTTTTTGCTTTGGCCTACCAATCAGGGCTGAAGCGTCAGGAACAAATCAGTATTTCCTTCGGTCTGAAGGTCAACAGTACATTTAAGCGCAAAGCAAAATTCCACAATGATCCCGATATACAACTCAAACATGTGGGAACTACCTGTCAGACTTGTCCGGTAGAAAATTGTGAAGTGCGTGTTTCCCCTCCTATCAAATTGCAGAAAATGCAATCCAAATTGGAGAAAGAACGAAAACTTGCCCGGGTAAAAGAACAATTTCAATGAACCGAGATCAAATCAAACTTGCAGCAGAGCGCATTGCCGAGTGCTATCACACCTACATCACTACCTTCAACGAACTGACTGCACTTGCACGCCAGTTCTTTGTAGATAAGGATTGGTTAAGCATGCAGCAAAACCATAAACGTAGGCTACGCCTTTACAAAGACCAAGTGGAAGCGACCAAACTACTATTGCAAGGTTTTGTCAAAGATGTTGCGCTGGAAAGGGATTTTTGGAAAGAAACTAAATCCTATTATTCCTGGATTATTACCGAACGTAAAGACAAAGAACTTGCCGAAACCTTTTTCAATTCGGTGATCCGGAAAATCTACCCCATGCAAGGCATTGAAAAAGATTTGATGTTTGTTTTTGAAGGTTACGATACCTGTGATTTCCATTCCAGTGAAAAACTCTTTTACACCTATCCACCAGAATGGGGACTACAAAAAATCATCCGAAGCATCATCCAGGATTTTGATTTTGGTGTGCGCTACATGGACAAAGAAGGTGACATTCAATTGCTGGTTAGAGCAGTTCGAGAAGTGATTCTCACCCGATATCAAGCCAACAAAGATACCATCACACAGGTTTGGAAAAATGTATTTTACCGTAATAAAGCTGCTTACTTGATCGGAAGAACCAAGGTTGGTGGTAAGTGGATGCCTTTTATCATTCCATTTTTGAATGGACCCAAAGGCATCTATGTGGACACCTTGATTTTTGATCCGCTGACCATGTCTTCCCTTTTTGGGTTTACACGTTCTTATTTTATGGTAGAGGCAAATATTCCCTCTCAGTTAGTGGCTTTCTTGAATTCTGTTATTTCTCAAAAGAAAATTCACGAACTCTACAATTCCATCGGATTCAATAAACATGGTAAAACAGAGTTTTACCGAGATTTTCTGATCCATTTGGAGCGTAGCAATGATATGTTGGTCGAAGCAGAGGGGATTAAGGGGATGGTTATGGAAGTATTCACGCTCCCATCCTACAACATCGTGTTTAAGATGGTCAAAGACTATTTTGAGCCACCCAAAACTATGACCCGTCAAGAAGTACGTGAAAAATATAAATTGGTCAGTGTACATGACCGGGTGGGACGAATGGCAGATACGCATGAATTTGAATATTTTCATTTTCCACTTAATCGGGTAGATCCAACACTCCTCAAAACCCTAAGAGCAACAGTCAACTCTCTGCTAACGATAACCGATACAGAAATCATTATCAAGCACTTGTATACAGAGCGAAGAATGATTCCTTTAAATATTTACCTTGAAAACTGTAGTTACGAAGAAGCAAAAGTTGCCGTAGAAGAATATGGGTATTCGATCTTACAATTAGCGCAAGCCAATATTTTCCCTGGAGATATGATGACCAAAAACTTTGGCGTCACCCGTCAAAAACGCGTGGTATTTTATGATTATGATGAAATAGAGTTTTTGACGGAGATGAATTTTCGATGGAAACCAAAGCCAGAAACTTACGAGCAAATTTATGCTGCTGCACCATGGTACACCATTGCTCCCAACGATGTTTTTCCCGAAGACTTCAAGCGTTTTATGATAGGCAGAGAGGATGTGAAACAGCATTTTTGGGAATATCATAAAAATCTTTTTAATCCTGATTACTGGAAGGGAATTCAAGAAAAAATAAAAAAAGGGGAGCTGCTACACGCATTCCCCTATCCAAAAGAAATTCGATTCAGGCCTGATGAAGATGCTTAATTCAAATTTGTTAAATTACCCTTGCAGAATAGAAGAAGAACTATCGTGGTAAAAAACTTACTAGAAGCATTCCTCACATGATATTACTGTATATTTATCACTTAGCTACCCAAATATCCTTCATGGACTTCCCATTGATTTGAAGAACGAAGCGGGTAGGATTTGGGACTAGCACTAAACGCACATCCATTTTGTCAAATTGTTCTGATTCCAAAGGGACTCCTTGAGCACCTTTCACCTCATAAGTCACCTGACCTTTCGCATCGGCCTTCATAGGCTCGTAGCTATTAGCCAAATAAGCTGAAGGAAGTAAAACTTCATTATCAGATTTTAATTGCGCGTAGATTTTATCTAAAGCTTCTTCCAATTCATCTCCATAATCATCATTGAAGTCATCCTCCAAATCATGTAATTCCTCTTCAATATCATCATACGCTTCATCTGCATAGGACAATTTGCTCAATTCTATTCTCTTCTCAACGATCGTAGTTAAATCTTGGTCAAGTTTTTTAAAATCCATCTGTATAGGTGCTAATTCTGTCACGAAGGTAAATATTCTGATAAGTCAAACCAAGATTCTTTCAAATATTCCTCAATCGCTATCCTTTTCATAAAAGTAAGTTTTGGATATCGGTTTTCATATGTAATTTGGCATCCGCTATGTTAGCTTCACCAAAATAACTCATTATAGCATGCAGAATTATGCCAATCACACCCGATATTACCCATTCCATCATTTCATTGTGACCCCATTAACCCTACTCTATCTTGGGTGGAGTGTGCATGGCCTAGTGGATGTCTGGGGAACCGATGCTCAATCTCATGCACTATTCCATGTGTTGGGTGCTTTCATTATTCTGCTACTCCCCTTGCTAGCGAGAATCTATGCCTTAAAGAACCAAGACCGCATCATCCGGTTGGAAATGCGTCAACAATATTTCGAATTGACTGGAAAAAGTTTCCAAGAATACGAACGTAAATTACGCATGAGTCAGATTGTGGCGCTGAGATTTGCGGGAAATGGGGAGCTCATTACATTGCTTGAAAAAACTGTAAAAGAAGATCTTCGAAGCAAAGAAATCAAAAAACACATTAAACAATGGAAGGAGGACACCAAACGTGTATAAGATTATTCTATCCATAGGTATATTCATGGTGGCTTTTTCTATGGCATCAGCCCAAAACGATTTAGAAAAACTAGCTGAGCAATTGGCTCAGGCCCAATTGGATGCTTACAACAACAGGGACTTGGATGCTTTTCTTATCCCCTATGCGGATGATGTAAAAGTCTTTGAATTCCCCGACCAATTACAATACATAGGTAAGGAACGCATGGCAGAAATCTACGGACGCATGTTTGTACGGACTCCTGATTTGCACTGCCATCTAGTTCACCGAATGGTCATGGGAAATACCGTAATCGATCAGGAATTAGTCACTATAGATAAAAACCAACCACCTATGCGCGCTATTGCGATTTACAAAATCGCCAATAAAAAGATTGCAGAAGTGTACTTTATTTATGATAGAAATTAAGTCAGCAACTGTTACGGATATCTCTATAATCCAGTCCATTGCGGAGGAAACTTGGCCAATCACATTTGGAGAAATTCTCAGTAGTGAACAAATTCGGTACATGCTGGATTGGATGTATAGCACCGAAATGCTCCAAAGGCAACTGGAACAAGAAGGGCATGTGTTTTTACTTGCTTGGGATAGTGAATTAGGCGAAGCTCTTGGCTTTGCTGGAGTTCAACATGGTCTTAAAAATCAACTAACAAAAATCCATAAATTATATATCCGTCCTAGCCAACAAGGAAGGGGAATTGGTAAAAAACTTATTCAATCCATACAGAAAATGGCTTGTATGGCCTGTGACCGATCTCTTGTTCTAAACGTAAATAAGTACAATTTGCAGGCAATTAAATTTTATGAGTATATTGGTTTTAAAGAAATCGACCAAGAAGTGATCAACATAGGAAATGGCTATGTCATGGATGACTTTGTTTTGGAATTGCCACTCGTTTGCTAAGATGAAATTATTTAATCATGAAAAAACCTAACCCTAACAATATTCCAGGTATCTTTAATTACTGCAACCGCTGGTGTGAGCGTTGCACGTTTTCGGATAGGTGTACACTCTATCAGCAAGAGCAAGAAGAATGGCCCGATGAAAATGCCGATATGAATGAGGATGCATTTTGGGATAAGCTTAAAGGGAATCTGGAAAACTCCATTGAAATGCTTCAAGAATTGGCTGAGGAGCAAGGAATAGATCTAAACGAGGTCACTGAAGAAGAACAAGAAGAAGCCTACCATGATATGCAGGTGAATGAATTAAAGGTCAACATGAATCCATTGACTGAATTGGCAGGATCGTATTTGGATCTTTGTTTAGCATGGGGTAAAAATGAAGAAATTTGGGATTCTTTGCACATGCACATACAGCTTCAAGAATCCAAGAAAATCAATGAGTTAGAAGCCATTCGGGATGAAAGTATGGAAGTTATCCAATGGTATATGACCATGATTTCGGCCAAAACCTATACTGCGCTTAGCTCCAAGGAAGAAGCAGACTTTTGGGATCAGTACCCTGTAGAAGAGCGCCACTATAATGGGGTAGGAAAATTATTATTGGTTTGTATCAAAGACTCTCTGGAAGCATGGGAAAACTTGTCTGGATTATTCCCCCAAAAGCCTGATGCATTAGTGCAAGCCATGGATATTTTACATACTATGGAAAAACAAATCCGAGAACAATTTCCTGATGCAGAGCTTTTTAAAAGACCTGGATTCGATTGGTAAAAAATTAATTTCAAGTCTTTAGAAGACTTGTTTTAGTGTTTCTTGAATCGGTTTAACCGAACCAAATGCTTACTTAGTCCTAATTTTGTATGCTACTGAGCAAACTTGAGATAAAAGGTTTTAAAAGTTTTGGAGACCGCATGGTCATCCATTTTGATAAGGGAATTACTGGTGTGGTTGGGCCAAATGGTTGCGGTAAATCCAATGTGGTAGATGCCATTCGCTGGGTGTTAGGGGAGCAAAAAACCCGAATGCTTCGTTCGGATAAGATGGAAAATGTAATTTTCAATGGTACCAAAAACCGTAAGCCCACCAATATGGCGGAGGTTTCACTGACCTTTGAAAACACCAAAAACCTTCTCCCTACAGAATACACTCATGTTACCATCACAAGAAGGTATTACCGAAGTGGTGAAAGCGAATATCTACTGAACGGTGTGGCATGTCGCTTGAAGGATATCACCAATCTCTTTATGGATACCGGTATCAATTCCAACAGTTATGCCATCATTGAATTAAAAATGATTGATGAGTTGTTGAATGACAAAAATAACTCCAGAAGAGATCTTTTTGAAGAAGCTGCGGGAATCTCTAAATTCAAAACTCGCAAAAAAGAAACCTTGCGAAAATTGGAAGACACCGATGCAGACTTAGACCGGGTTGAAGACATTTTGTATGAAATCGAAAAAAACCTCAAAAGTTTAGAAAAACAGGCTAAACAAACTGCTAAGTACTTCGAAATCAAGGCTGAATACAAAGAAGCAAGCATTAATCTTGCAAAAAAATCGGTACAAAAATATCAAGAGCAGTTGATCGAACTCCACGGAAAAATCGTTGGGGAAAATGACCGGAAATTGGGTATTCAATCTCAAATTGTGTCTTTAGAGGCCAGGTTGGAGCAATTGAAGGCTGATTTAATCCTTAAAGAAAAACTACTTTCCAGCAGACAAAAAACACTCAACGAGCACGTGAATAAAATCCGGCAGTTTGAGAGTGATAAGAAAATCAAAAATGAACGCTTGCGATTCCTCGAAGACCGTGCACAGAAACTTCGGGAACAAATCGATGCAGACCGTAAGTCAAACGATCGGGCAGGATTTAGTATCCGTTCTCTAGAGCAAGAGCGGGAATCTTCTGAAAAACAGCTAGCTGAAAAAACACTTATCATCAAGGAACTTAAGCAAAATTACGAAGAGCAGAAAAGCATACAGCAGCAAATCCAAGAGCAACAACGAGAAAGTTCGAGAGTGCATAGCACCAAAAAAGAGCGCGTGTATCAGCTCTCCAAAGAACAGGAAATCAAACAAATACAGCTATCAACCCTCAAACAGGAATTAGAAAAAACAGCTGTAGATGATAATACCCAAGAAAGTAGCTTATTGGAATTTGAAGATAAAATCCAATACCTTAAAGAGCAATTGGATGCAGGCCTGGAGAAGCTTCAGGGCCTTAAGTCAAAGGAAGAAGAACAACTTCAGAAGATTGAAGAAGGCAATCGGGTGATGGACATGATACGGGAAGAAGTCACACAGATTTCTCGTAAGCTTGATGCCAAACAAAATGAGTTTAACCTCACCAAGTCTTTGGTTGAGAATCTAGAAGGTTTCCCTGAAGCCATCAAATTCCTTAAGAAAAACTCCAATTGGGCCAAGGAAACTCCCCTACTCTCTGATGTATTAACCACAGATGAGCGGTATCGAGTGACTGTTGAAAACTACTTGGAAACCTACATGAATTACTATGTAGTCGACACCGAGGAGCAGGCAATTGCAGCGGTCAACTTGCTCAGTGATGCTGCCAAAGGAAAAGCCAATTTCTTTGTGCTGGAGCATTTCAAAAACTTTCATCCATCTCAAACAAAGCTTTTTGCCAATGCGATTCCAGCCACCGAAATCATCGAATATGATGAGAAATATGCGAAGCTGATCGCCTTTATTTTGGATGATGTGTATATCGTCAAAGGTGATCATAAGGATTTTCCTGTAGGGCAAGAGGCCGTATTCATTTCTGAAAGCGGAAAATACACCAAGCGCAAATTCAGTATCAGTGGCGGATCCGTTGGACTATTCGAGGGGAAACGTATCGGGCGTGTCAAGAATTTGGAAAAACTTGAAAAAGAAATCAAGGAGCTTAACAAAAAGTTGAGTTCTGTACGTGCAAATCTCGACGATAAGGTAAGTGACATGATCAAGATCAAAGAGATTTCCTACAGAGTAAGTATAGAAACGCTCCAAACAGAAATCAACGAGATCAATCAACAATACATCTCCGTCCGAACCAAAAAGGAGCAGTTAGCAGAATTGCTCAATTCCAATGCAAATAAGCGCGAAGACATCTTGGAGAGAATCGAAAACTTGGAAATCAGCTTGGCGACGATTACTCCTGATTTGGTAGATGAACAGGCGGCCTTGGAGGAGTTGACTTATACATTAGAAGAGTTGGAAATTCAATTAACCGAAGAATCAGCAAGATTATCCGAAAAGTCCAACAACTTCAACCAAGAAAATATTCTCTACCATCAGCAACTCAATAAGGTCAACAGCTTAACTCAGGAAATTGAGTTTAAGCAAACTGCTTTTGAATACAGTAAAGAGCGTATAGAAAAGTCACAGATGGAGTTGAGTCAAATAGATTCCGAAATCAAAGGGCTTTTGGATAACAATGAGGTCAAAGATGATGAATTGATCGAATTATATGCTGAAAAAGAAAGCATAGAACAAGGGGTAGTCGAAGCGGAAAAAGATTATTATGCATGTAGAGGCGATATAGACTTAGTGGATAAGCAAATCCGTGAGCTACAAAAAAGTAAAGAAAACTTCGATTCACTCATTCACCAGTTGGAGCAAAGCATGAATGAGGTCAAGCTTAAATTGGCAAGCATGAAAGAACGGTTGGAGGTGGAATTTGAAATTGATCTCGAAAAACTTATGGAAGAAAATCCTGAGGTTTCAGAGGCTTTTCTGGAGATTTCTGAAGGTGATCTTCGCCAATTGGTCAGCAAAAACAGGGAGCGATTGGAAAAAATCGGCCCTATTAACCCAATGGCCATGGAAGCTTACGACGAAATCAAGGAACGGCACACATTTATCACAGCACAACGGGATGATTTATTGGTAGCAAAAGCATCCTTGGTGGAGACTATCGAAGAAATTGAGCAAGTCGCCCAAGAAACCTTTTTAAATGCCTTCGCAGCCATCAAAGAAAACTTTATAAAAGTCTTCAGATCCTTATTCACAGAAGAAGATCAATGCGATTTGATTTTGGTGGATCCCGATAGGCCTTTGGATAGCAGCATAGAGATTATTGCCAAGCCAAAAGGGAAACGTCCTCTGACGATCAATCAATTATCAGGAGGTGAAAAAACTTTGACTGCAACTTCTTTATTATTTGCTATTTACCTTTTAAAACCTGCCCCATTCTGTATTTTCGATGAGGTCGATGCACCTTTGGATGATGCCAATATTGACAAGTTCAATAACATTATTCAAAACTTCTCCAAAGAATCCCAATTCATCATCGTTACTCACAATAAACGGACAATGGCGAGTACGGATATCATTTATGGCATCACGATGATTGAAGCAGGCGTATCTCGGGTAGTCCCTGTTGATTTGAGAGAATTAACTTAAACTAACAATTCATTTACTGAAATCTTTGAAATGTAATAAAAGTTAAGTAGATTAAAAAAATTATAAGATGTTCATCTTAAAGTTATTTTTATGAACTTAACATCTTCAAAGGATTCTGACTACAAGCGCTTACAGTTAGAAAACAAATTATTAAAAGTATGGATGGAGCACAGCCAGAAAGCTCCAGATCAAGGTTTTAATAATTGGTGGGAATCGACAATTCCTGAGGTTTGCAAATATTTAGGCTTAGCGGCCTTTTGCATATTAGATTGTGATCTTGAGGCACACATATGTGAACATTTGATAGGCTGGTTTCCCGATAGAGTATTTGACAGCCAAAAATTTTTAACCAATAGGCCGGCAGAACCATTACTGTTTGATGTAGAGAAAGACACCTTGACTTTCGATCAGTTAATCCAACTAGAAGATAAAAGTTTATTTGTAGCAATGCTTCAAAGCATGGGGATGACCCATGTGATCATAAAAAAAATAGATAACCATAGAATCACGCTTCTTGGACTCGCATTTGAAGCTACTATTCCAAGCGATGAAAACCTTAAATTAATTGAAATACTTAATAGTACCTATCGTAACCTCCATGATAAAATAAGCAAAGAGTTGGTAAAACATGAACAATTAATTGGACTTCAATGTCTCAATAAATTGGCAAGTATTGGCGAAGAAACATCCCTTACAATTGACGGATATCTTGAAAAAATCATTAATCTAATACCGTCTGGATTTACCAACTCTGATAATATACATGTAACTGTAGAGTTTGAAGGAAATAAATACCATACTGATAAAGAACATGATTGTAATTTTTTCATTCAAGAAAAATTCACATCAGTGTTTATTGGAGAATTAACTATTAAGATCAGTCGAAACTTCTCCTTTCAGGAAGATGAACGTTTTTTTCTTGATACCCTTACCAAGAATATTGGGCATAGACTTATTAAGAAAAAAAGTATTCAAGCGCTTCAGCAAAGCGAACTGAGGCTTAAAAATCTTCTAAACTCTCAAACAAATTATTTCCTGCGAACTAATTTAGAGGGAAGACATATTTATTGGAATAAAACCTTTGAAGATGCTTTTGGTTGGATCTACGAAGGTATTCCTTTTGATAAGCATTATGCATTAACATCTATTGCTGAATATCATCATCAGCGAACGATTGATACAGTTGAAAAATGCATCAAACATCCTCAAGAAATTTTCCAAGTCGAATTGGATAAGCCTAAGTATACGGGGGGTACACGCACCACGCTATGGGAATTTGTTTGTCTATTGGATGAGTTTGGAAATCCTTATGAAATCCAATGCATGGGGATTGATATTACCAATAGGAAACAAGCTGAAATTGAGTTAGCAACGAGTGAATTTAAATACCGGTTTCTTTTTGACCACTCGCCTAATGGAGTATTGCTGATAAAAGACGGGAAGTTCATCGAATGTAATTTGGCTACCTTACAAATGCTTGGGGCAGAAAAAGATTATGTCATTGGAAAAACTCCTGCTGAAATTTCTCCAGAATATCAACCTAATGGAAATAGATCCAGTGATTTAGAACAAGTACTGCTGAATCTAACCAATAAAGGAGAAGAGCAATCCTTTGAATGGATTCATTTAAGAAAAGATGGAGATTCTTTAATTGTGAACATTTTCATCTCTAAACTTTCGATTGAAAGTGAGGAGATGATTTTTGTTGTTTGGGATGATATCACAGAAAAGAAAGCTTCTGAAGAGAAGTTAAGAAAGCTTTCCTTGGCCGTTGAGCAGAACCCTTTAAGTATTATCATAACAAATTTGGAAGGTAATATTGAATACGCCAATACGTCCACATTTAGTGTAACTGGCTATTCACCGGAAGAACTAATAGGGAAAAACCCTCGCATCCTAAAATCGGGTTTGACTCCTAATGATCAACATGAACAACTTTGGAGCAATATCACTCAAGGTGACTTATGGCAGGGACTGCTATATAACCGAAAGAAATCTGGAGAGATTTATACAGAAAAAGCTACTATTAGTCCCATCAAAGATGAAAAGGGGAAAATAACACATTACATAGCCATTAAAGAAGATATCACTGAAAAACTCAAAACTGAACATGATCTTGCTTTAAGTGAGGAGCGGTTTCGGCAGATTGCTGAATATAGCCAAACTGTAATCTGGGAAGTGGATTTAAATGGCTTATATACCTACATTTCTCCAGTTGCTAAAACAGTATTTGGTTATGAACCTGAGGAGCTGACCGGTAAAAAGCATTTTTTTGATTTACATCCAGAAAATTTACAAGAAGACTTCAAAGAATTAGCACTACAGTTAGTGGAATCAGGTTCGATTATCAAAGATTTTGAAAATCCAATTCAAAAAAAAGACGGAGAGGTTATTTGGGTTTCTACCAATGCCACTCCAATATTGGGTCAAAATAAAGAAATTATTGGGTACAGGGGTTCTGACAGTAATATTACCGAGAGAAAAATTGCAGAAGAGCAATTGAAGGAGCAAAATGATCGGTTAAATGCAATTATCTCTGCTAATCCGGACTTGATTTTCATTTTGGACCATAATGAAAAGATTATATCCTACTATGCAAATAGTGAAGAAGATCTTTTGATTCCAGCAGATCAAATCATAAATTCTGACCTTTTGACAATTTTCGGTGAAGAGGGAAGATTGATTCATGCTATACCCTTAAAGAAATGCATTCAAAGTCAAAGACGAGTCACATACGAATATGATTTGCAGTTTAATGATAAACCAGAGTTTTACGAATCCAGGATGGTTCCACTATCTAACAATAGGGTTCTTGCATTCATCAGAAATATCTCAGATCGCGTAAAGGCAGAAAAAGGGCTGATCGAATTGAACATGCTGTTGGAAGAACGAGTAATTGAGCGTACGCAGGAACTGGATGAAGCTAGGAAAGAAGCTGAAAATGCCAATTTAGCTAAAAGTGAGTTCCTATCACGAATGAGTCATGAGCTCAGAACTCCCATGAACTCCATATTAGGTTTTGCTCAGCTGATGGAAATGGGAGAACTGTCCGAAAAACAATCTAAAAGCATTTCACAAATCCTAAAAAGTGGCAGGCATCTACTCGATCTAATCAATGAAATATTGGACATTGCAAAAATAGATGCTGGCAAGATTTCTCTCTCTTTAGAGCCGGTTCAGATCCGTCCGGTATTAGTCGAAATGATGGATACCGTATCGCCACTTGCCATGAAAAATCAAATAGATGTTGAGTTTATGGAATGCGGGGAATTTGACTCTTACATCTATGCAGATAAACAGCGATTGAAACAGATCTTACTTAATTTAATCAATAATGCCATTAAATATAACCATCCTAATGGAAAAGTTTGGGTAGGTTGCCAAAAACTCATAGATGAGTTTGGAAAAGAACGGATAAAGATAAGTATAAAAGATAATGGCTTTGGAATCGCCAGAGAAGATTTTGAACGTATTTTTAATCCTTTTGAGCGGGCAAATACAGGAAATGTAGATATTGAAGGTACAGGTCTAGGACTTGCTGTGGTTAAAAAACTTACTGAAGTCATGAATGGTACTATAGGTATTGAGAGTGAATTGGGAAGTGGAAGCGTTTTTACCATAGAGTTTGAGAAAGTCAAATGTCAAGAAATGCATCAACAATTAATCTCCAACCCTGAGGATGTTGAAAAATTTAAGAAAGAAACACCACCTGCAACAGTCTTATACATAGAAGATAACTCAGCTAATCTGGAATTGATAGACACTATCCTTCAATCAACCAGGCCATCCCTTCAACTCATTTCCACCATTTATGGTAAGCATGCGGTACAGTTGGCAAAAGAATATAGACCTCAATTGATTTTATTAGACCTAAATCTTCCCGATATTCATGGTAGGGAAGTCATCAAAGAATTAAAATCCGACATGGCAACTATGGGAGTCCCTGTCATTATCGTCAGTGCAGATGCCACCGATGCGCAAATTCAACAGCTTCTTTCACTTGGCGCTCTTGCTTATTTAACAAAACCAATAGATATTCAACTTTTGTTACTACACATAGATCAAGTTATCAACTTTTAAGCAATGGAAGAGGAAATTAAAAGCTGTAAAATTCTCATTATTGATGATAAAGCATCCAATGTAGATCTTTTACTTCAACTGATGGACAATCTGGGATATCAATCAGTAACATCCATTACAGATTCAAGAATAGCTATGGAAACTATTGATTCCTTCCAACCTGATATTCTGTTATTGGATTTAATGATGCCTGTTGTTTCCGGTTTCGATATTTTGAAATTGATACAAAGTGATCCTGCAAAATATTCCAATTTGAAAGTGTTGGTATTAACAGCAGATATAACGCTGCCTACCAAACAAAAAGCATTAGCATTAGGTGCACATGACTTCCTAACCAAGCCTTTTGACTTGATAGAAGCCTCCTTGCGTATCAAAAATTTATTATGGAGTGCATATCTTTATAAACAACTAGAAAATCAAAACCAACTCCTAGAAATAAAGGTTGCCGAACGGACCAAACAGTTACAAAAAAGCAATGAAGCAATAAAAGTACAAATGGAAGCGCTCAAAGAAATTGCTTGGATGCAATCCCATATCGTAAGGGCGCCTGTGGCCAGAATATTGGGTCTTGTAAGTATCTTGACCGAGCCTGATACTTCTTTGGAATTAATAAAAGAAACGTTAACCAAGCTCGAAATGTCTGCCAAGGAGTTAGACAATGTGGTCAAAGAAATTACAGAAAAAACATACATACGTGGAATGTTTGATTAAGCCCACGAAATCCCTACATTTATTTACAAAATTAAGTAACCTTACACCCTCTTTATGAACTTTTCGCTACTGATTATCGACGATGATGATGTATTTCTGCATCTCCACGAACAATTATTACTTAAACATGGCTTGGTGCGTCCACCAAAAAAATTTGAAACTTGCTATGAAGCACTACAGCACATCGAGCAGAACCGAGGATCTGATATAATTTTTTTTATACTTTTAGATATTTATATGGATGGGATGAATGGATGGGAGTTTATGGATGAATTGTATGCTAAAGACCTTGATAACCAAACCAGAGTAGTGATTGTCAGTTCCTCTATCAATCTTCATGACCATAAAAAAAGTGAGGAGTATCCAAATATATTGGCTTACATAGAAAAACCATTTACCAATGAGCACTTAGTGCAATTGTTAGAGGAAACAGATTTGAAAGACTTTCTGTAATGATTGAGCAACTTGATTCCAGTCTACTCAATTTTAATCAGGACTCTCTATTCCTGTTAAACCTTTCTTTAGCAATCATTATGTTTGGAGTTGCCTTGGATTTGAAAGTACAGGATTTCAGGTATATAGGAAAAAATCCTAAAGCCTTTTTAGCAGGTATCCTTTCACAATTTCTGGTTTTACCGTTTCTAACACTTGTACTTGTTATCATTATACAAGTTCCTCCTTCTGTAGCGTTGGGGATGTTTTTAGTGGCAGCATGCCCTGGGGGTAATGTTTCCAACTTTATGACGCATTTAGCCAAAGGCAATACGGCTCTATCAGTGTCATTAACGGCTTTTTCAACTGCATTCTCCATATTTCTTACACCCTTAAACTTTGCACTTTGGGCGTCCTTCTATAGTCCCTCAGCAGATTTACTTCAAAGTATTTCATTATCATATTTTGAAGTTTTTCAGACGGTTGCCTTAATTTTGGGTATTCCGTTGATGACAGGTATGTATATCAATAGTCATTATCCCATTTGGGCAACAAAGGCCACAAAAATCCTTAAACCTTTGAGTATTCTGATTTTCGCTGGATTTGTGATTATCGCTTTCACAGGTAATTATAATTTGTTTATTCAGTTTATAGGATTGATTTTCTTTTGGGTATTAGGACATAATTTTATTGCATTGCTAGCTGGATTCAGTTTGGCGAAAGTCTTTAGACTACCTCTAGCAGACACCAAAACGCTCACGATTGAAACAGGGATTCAAAATTCAGGCTTAGCTTTAGTCCTAATTTTTACGTATTTTGATGGTTTAGGGGGCATGGCCATCATCGCAGCTTGGTGGGGAATCTGGCACATCATCTCCGGAATGGGCTTGGCTATTGTTTGGAAGGGATATCAAGAAAAAGTCTTACAGACTTCCGAAAATTAAAGAACCATGAAAAACCTTTTTAATTGGCTACTTCGACTGGCAGTTAAATTTGCTTTGTTTCTATTTTACAGGAACATATCACTTTTCGGAAAAGAAAATCTTCCCAAAAACAAAGCTATTATCATCGTTTCGAATCATCAAAATGCTCTGATTGACCCGTTGATTGTAGCAACACAAACACATCTAAAACCTCACTTCCTCACGAGAGCCTCTGCTTTCAAAAACCCTATTGCAAATAAACTCTTGCGATTTATCCGGATGATTCCTGTTTATCGTGTTCGGGATGGAAAGGAAAACATGGAGAAAAACAACCAAACGTTTGATCAGTCAGTATCCATACTTTCCAATCATGGTTCTATTTTGATTTTTGCCGAAGGCGGACATAGTCATGAACGCAGCCAAAGGCCCTTGAAGAAAGGTTTTACCCGAATTGCTTTTCAAACCTTAGAAAGGTTCCCAGAACTGGACTTAGTTATCCTACCATTGGGCATCAATTATACAAATCAGACACAGTCTGGCGGAAAGGTAAAGGTTTTTGTGGGTCCCGAGATAGCTGTTAAGCCATTTTTAAACAAACACGAAGAATTAATGGCAAAAACAAGTCAAGCGTTACAGCCATTGATTACACAGGTTCCATTGTGGAACTATCAAAATTGCCTCAATTATCTGATTCATCAAAAAACTGATCTGAGTGATCCAGCTCTTGTGAAAGAGGTTCTTGGAAATCAAGAAATCACCTATGCCCCTACTCCAACTAGCACTCCTTACCTAAGTAAAAAACTTTTTCGTCTCGTCCATTGGCCTTTGCTCTTGTTATGGAAACAAGTACGACCAACAATAAACGATCCGGTCTTTCAAGCTACTTTTAAATTTATCATTGGACTTGTAGGATATCCTTTAATGTTTGGTATACTCATTTACTTGCTTCCTTCCATAGGCTTTCAAATGCTTGGCTACACTTGGGCTTTGTTAAGTATTCTTACTGTTCTGAGCAATAAAAGTATGTTAGAATGATCTTTAAATGAAGGATGGTAGATGCTAATTCAGAGTCTACCTATGGGGGTCCTAAGAAATTTTACGTATAAAATTATAGGTTAAAGGTAAAAGTCCCATAGGCAGGACTAATATATTAACCTTAGGCTACAAACCAATATAAGGAATTAAGTATGAAGATTAATTACATCCAACAGGGTAAGGAATTATTTTATATCCTATTTTTAACCTTTGCGTAAAGAGATTGGATATGATAGCGGAGTTTCGTTTTTTTTGGGCGTTTTTTTTTATGGGCTTTTTAAGCCTTAGTAAAGTTGTAGCAACTACAGAGCTCCATATTTCAGAGGTTGATTGGCAATATTTTTCGGAAGATACCATTAAAAAACCCTTGCCAACTTATAGGAAGGATTTCTCTGTTTTAATGGAAAGAGGACCACTGATTCATGCCAATACCGATTGGGGCCAAGCAGTGAACAATACCTTTGATTATAAAGCTGTTGATATCCGGTTGGGCTTTAAGCGTACAGAACCTACCTTGTACAATCACATTTATAGAAACCCTACTTTTGGAATTGGATTTTATAGTGCTACTTTCCAAAGTGAATTTTTGGGGCAGCCACATGCCCTCTATGCCTTTGCAGATATTCCCTTTAAGCGTCGATATTTCAACAATCTGTTAAGCTTTCGCTACTTTACTTCTGTTGGTATTGGTTTTAATTTCAGACCTTTTGATGAGGAAGAAAATCCTTTAAATCAGTTTATTGGATCCTATGAAAACATTTATACCCATTTTGGATTCACCAGTTCTTATCAAGTCAATGCAGGTTTATTCATTGATGCGTCTGTTGGACTTAAACACTTCTCGAACGGTTCACTGAGAAAACCCAATACAGGGTTAAATATCATCCCATTCACAATAGGACTAAGAAGTGTCTTGAACGAACGATACCATACAGCTACTTACAAGAAAGCCATTCCAGGTTACATAATGCAGCCACAATGGAATTTTTTGATGAGTGTTGGTGGAAAAAATTACACAACAGGGGAAGGCCAATATCCAAAACTAGCCTTAGGTGTACAACGGGTTTGGCAACTTAATTATAGGTATCGATTAGGTATAGGCACTGATATGTTTTACTCTGGTGCAGCAGAACGAAGATTGGATCGGGAAAAAGTCTCCTTTACTGATAGAGCTTCTTTTGGTATGGTGGGTATATGGGAATGGGTGCTAACTCCAAACCTTTACGTTCCCATTGGAGTTGGCGCCTATCTCCATAGAAACCTTCACAATGAAGAAATCACTTGGTACTATTCCCGCCTTGGAGTGAGGTACCGACTAAACAACGGACTCTCTGCTGGGCTATCCATCAAAGCCCACCGGCTAAAAGCGGATTTCTTTGAATGGACAGTGGCATATAGTGTGTTTAAGTGAACCGCCAGGAAAGAAGTAAATCATTAGCAATAGTATACCTTGATAGATAAATCTACCTAACCCTACACTAAGTCCCTATGACCATTGAGCACAAAAAAACCCGACCACTCTAGTCGGGTTTTCAAATTATTACCAAGCAATAATATCATTGCTCACTATGCTATGTTAACTGTGCACTGTTAACTGCTCACTATGAACATTCTTATCTCTCCATCCAGCCTTCGCCAAGAATAGCAATCAATTTCTGATTGTATTTTTCAGCTTCAGCAGAATTCTTCAAGCGTGAGTGGATTTGGAAAAGAATCTCAAGGATTTCAGTATTATCAGGTCTCAATTCAGATGCTTTAGTGAAATAAGGTACTGCATCTTTATACAGACCATCCGCCTCAGCACTCATGGAAGAAGCTCTTTTCTCCCACTCCTCATCAGATAAGTTATTTACTTCAGCCAAGATTGCCCTAGCTCTATCCAAGTAAATAGCACCTGTATAATAATTTCCCTCAAAGAAATCCGGGTCTGCTTCTGTTGCTTTTCTATATTGCTCTAATGCACCATCCATATCACCAGACTGCTCTAGTAAGTAACCATATCTCAACAATAAACCGGAATTTTCAGGATCATCTTTCAAGGCATTTTGAACTGACACCATAGCTTCTTCCATTTTATCCATCTGAAGCAACAACTGAACTTCAAATTCCGATAAAGTTTTGTCTTCAGGGAAGTCCTTTTTCGCCATTGTCACATACTTGTAAGCTACCTCAGGATCTTTTTCTTCCGCAGAGGCTATTTGAATCAAGAAATAATAGGTGTTCAATTTGTCATACTCAGGAACCTCCAATAATCTGTAGAAGTGTTTCTTAGCAGCCTCTACATTTCCCATTTCTGCGTAAGCAAGGTAACCTGCATTGAAATTGGCTGTAGTATCTGTTGGATCAATATCGGAAACCAAATTGAAGAATTCGTAAGACATTGGATAATCTTCATCTTCATAGGCCATAATAGCCTTGTCAAATGATGCCATTCTAAGAGAAACCATTGAATATGGTCTTAAATTTTCTGGCATTCCTGGGATTTCTTCCTTCCAAACTTCCTTACCGATTTTACTGCTGACGTCACCATCAACCATTTCCATCGTTTTATTAAACGAATTGAAAGCTGCTCTACCGATTGCAATGGTTGAAGCTGTAAAATCTTCGTCTTGAACGTACATCTTGGTTTCAATTTGACCTTTCAAGAGCATAGTGGCTGGGTCATCCTTGGTATCTGCGCTTGTAAGCGCTTCATTAACCTCTTCTAAGGCCACTTCAAGATTTCCCTTCTTAAAGTTAGAACTAGCAGATCTAACTACTTTCTTTTGGGCAAAGGCAGCTGTAGCGAAAACCACAAGCGCCAATGATAAGATTAACTTTTTCATTTGATTACTGATTTGCTAAATTGTTTGGTTCTGATTAAGTTCAAATTATTCCGTTGGTTGCTGTTCTGTTGGAGCAGTAGTTTCTCCCCCATCTGTTTCCTCCTCTTCTTCTTTCTTGATTTTCTCAACAGAAGAAATGGCATCACCCTCACTCAGTTTGATTAAACGCACACCTTGTGTAGCTCTACCCATAACCCTTAATTCTGAAACAGGCGTTCGGATGGTGATTCCTGATTTATTGATAATCATCAAATCATCAGTATCTACCACTTCTTTGATTGCTACTAACAAACCTGTCTTTTCCGTTACATTCATGGCACGGACACCTTTACCACCGCGATTGGTAATTCTATACTCATCTATCGGAGAACGTTTGCCATAACCATTTTCTGAAACTACCAGTAGGTTTGCATCTTCTCTGGAGGCACATACCATGCCAATTACTTCATCATTAACATCTGTTAACGTAATGGCTTTTACACCAGTAGCCGTTCTACCCATCGGCCTTACTGTAGATTCTGGAAAATGTATGGCTCTTCCGGATTTAGCAGCAATGATAATATGCGAATTGCCATCGGTCATATCTACTGCCAGCAACTGATCATCTTCTCTGATATTCAAGGCAATGATACCATTTGTTCGAGGTCTTGAATATTGTTCAAGAGTAGTTTTTTTGATGATACCTTGTTTGGTTACCATCACTAAGAAATTGTTATTAATATAATCTTCGTCACCTAGATCAGCCACTTGAATAATGGATCTGATTTTATCATCTGCCTCTATGTTAATCAAGTTTTGGATAGGTCTGCCTTTGGAGGTTTTTGATCCCTCTGGGATTGCATAGGTTTTCAACCAAAACAACTTCCCATGATCAGTAAAGATCAACAAGTAATTGTGAGTAGAAGCCGTAAATAAATACTCAGTCCAATCATCTTCTTTGGTGGTAGCACCTCTACTACCTACTCCTCCTCTTCCTTGTGATCGGTATTCATTTAATAAGGTTCGTTTGATATAGCCCTGATGAGAAACCGTAATAATTACTTCTTCATTAGGAATCATATCCTCGTAGCTAAAGTCCTCCGCATTATGCTCAATGACCGTTCTTCTTGAATCATTGTAGCGAGTTTTCATTTCTGTTAGCTCATCTTTGATGATTTGCATCCGCTTCTCCTCACTTCCCAGGATAAACTTCAGCTCTTCAATCAAGGCCATGATTTCTTTGTATTCCTCTTGGATCTTATCGCGCTCCATTCCTGTCAATCGCTGCAAACGCATATCCAAGATAGCACGTGCCTGAATCTCACTTAAGCCAAAACGCTCCATCAAACCATTTCTCGCGGTCTCAGGGTCTCTTGAACTTCTAATCAAAGAAATTACCTCATCCAGATTATCTAAAGCAATTAGATAACCTTCTAAAATATGTGCTCGCTTCTGTGCTTCTTGCAACTCATACTCAGTCCTACGAATCACCACTTCATGTCTATGATTGACGTAATGCACAATCATATCTTTCAAATTAAGTGTCTGAGGACGGCCTTTGACCAAAGCGACGTTATTGACTGAGAATGAAGTTTGTAACTGCGTCTGCTTGTAGAGGTTATTCAAAACAACATTGGCAACAGCATCCCGCTTCAACTCATAGACTACTCGCATTCCTTGTCTATCAGACTCGTCGCGGATTGCCGATATCCCATCGATCTTTTTTTCGTTGATGAGCTGAGCTGTTTTCTCAATCATACTGGCCTTATTGACCTGGTATGGAATTTCAGAAATAATGATCGACTCTCTACCATTATCTCTTGTCTCAATATCCGCTTTTCCCCGGATAATGATTCTTCCTCTACCAGTTTCAAATGCTGCTTTCACACCATTGTATCCATAGATAATGGCACCCGTTGGGAAATCTGGAGCTATGATATGTTCCATCAATTCACTGATGGTGATTTCATTATTATCTATATAAGCAATTATTCCATCTACTACTTCACCCAAATTGTGAGGGGCCATATTAGTAGCCATCCCGACGGCAATGCCTGAGGCACCATTCAGCAATAATGCAGGAATTTTTGCGGGCAGTACAATCGGCTCTTTTAAGGAATCGTCAAAGTTCAGCTGGAAGTCAACCGTATTCTTATTGATGTCCACCAATAATTCTTCAGCAATTCTTTTCAATCTTGCTTCGGTATAACGCATCGCAGCAGGATTATCTCCATCGATGGAACCAAAGTTACCCTGGCCATCAACTAAAGGATAGCGTAAAGACCAAGGCTGTGCCATACGAACCATGGTCTCATACACTGCTGAATCTCCGTGTGGGTGATACTTACCGAGCACCTCCCCTACGATTCTGGCTGACTTTTTATACGGTTTGTTGTGCAAGACACCAAGTTCCTGCATTCCAAACAAAATTCTCCTATGTACAGGTTTAAGACCATCCCTTACATCTGGAAGTGCTCTGGAAACAATAACCGACATTGAATAATCAATGTAGGCTCCGCGCATTTCGTCTTCAATGTTGATAGGGATTATATTCTCGTTCTCTCCTCGAGCCATAAATTTATATTATCTCAATAAGCTTGCAAGTTAATAAAAAACCTGATGCTTTAAAAAGAATATTTGGCAAAGGAATAGTGAAATTGGACATGATTTAATACCATTGACCTACCTTTCTATTTTGTAATTGAAAGATCGAACTACCCCTATACTCGACCCCATCATGTAAGTGCTTCATTACCACACCGCATCCCGGCACTTTACATCGTTTTGTCCCTGGAAGGCTTAAAGACAAACCCACTTGAACAGGATAGAGTACTTGCCTGAAACTTTGAAAATCTACAGGGTTTTCTGCTTGGTAGACAAAACTCCTCGTTTCATAACCAGCTTTGATAAAAAATCTGGCATACTCCGAGAAGTCACGCTCAAGCCTAAAGGACACATTGAAAAATGGATCAGCACCAACCTGAACAGCAGGATCTATAGGTTGTCTGACAAGGATATTTCCAAACTGTCCTTCAATCATAAATCTCCAAGGATAGTTTTGGCGAATTCTTTGATTCTTCTGAGACTGCATATAAAAGTTTTGAGAAGAATACTTTCTGTAACGCCAATTCAAATACTTTGCTCTTTTACGTGCATCGTACAAAACAAGTCCAACCGTTCCAAAAACTTTATCAAAGGTGTATTGGGTATTATCAAACACGAATTCATACGGGGAAGCTTCCATTGGAGCCATACTTCCAAACTCCCTTCCGTAGCCTCCTCCAAGGGTGATGGTATTAAACATGCTTATTTTCGCGGCAAAGTGAAGAGGCAAAGCCATCTGACCTATGCTCCGAAAGTTGAGTGTGTCCTCAGAAGAAATTGTTCGAAGATTATCCAAATCACGGGTTTGGATAATAGGATATTGGGAAGGGTTTTCAGAAGTAAACGTCATTAAATTTTGATGATAAGCAGTACCTGCCCCAAACTCTATCGATACTAAAGACACCAAGTTGCGGGTAGCATTACCAATGTTACTTTGGCTTTTCCTTCCTTTTTCTCTTGCACGAGTATCCAATCCAAAAATATCTTCTTGGGCAGAAACATGACCTGTGATCATCAAAACTGTTGCCCCAAGCAACAACAAATACTTTTTCATCCGAATCATAGTCTACGAAAGTAACTAATTGTACCTTTCAATGTTAGAAAAACGTTCAATTTTTACCCAAAACATAAATCCAGACAATTATTTCATACTACAAAGGCCATACTAGGAAGTTTTTCAAAAATGAAATATCATTCCATAACCCTTTACAACAAAAAGGCCCTCAGTTACCTGAAGACCTTTTATCAAACAAACCAAATTAAAAGGGTTTATTGTTCTGTGTCTGCATCAGAAGAACCTTGCGTCTTCAAATCAGCAATCATAGAATCAATTTGAGATTTTACAGAAGGATCTGCCATGGCTCTTTTTACCTTGTTGTAAGTAGCTGCACCAAGCACTTCAGGATCCTTAATTAACTCAATCATATACTCCTTAACTTCTTCTCCAATAGAATCAATGTAAGACTGAATCTCAGAATAAGCTTCCTTCTCCTCCTCTGTCACGTTGATTTCTGCCATTTTATCTTCCTTACCCCAAGCAGCTTTGATCTCATTGTAACGTGCGCCACCGCCTAATACTTCGTTTTCACGGATCATCTCCACAAGCTTCTCCTGTTTTTCTTGAGTGAAAGCTGATACCATAACCTCCATTGTGGCATACTTTTTCATTTCCTCCTCTGTTACTTCATCGGAATCGTCTTGAGCAACCACTTGGAAACTCATCAATCCTGCTAATAGGAAAACGAAAACAAATAATTTCTTCATACAATAATTGGTTTAATGTGAGATTTCAAACTTTTGCTCAATAAAATTCAAAAAGTACTGTTTTCCAAAAATTCTTCAAAAATATAGCACTTAAAAAATGTTAAATGGTGAATATTTTGGACCAAAGGATAAAGGATATGTCTGAAGATTAAGCTCCATGAGGCAAGCCCACAGGCAAAATGATTTGAAGTAGTCACCAAATTTCTACAAGATAACTCAATAAAAAAGCATGATTATTTTTTTCCCCTGAGTTAAGAAAAATCTTTATAGAAAATTGTTTTTCAATCACTTATAAATTTTTCAAATCCTTTATAGTCTGAATTGGATTAGATGAATTGAACACGAAACTACCTGCAACCAATACATCTGCCCCAGCTTCCATCAACAATGGAGCATTAGCCAAATTCACACCTCCATCAATTTCAATCAAGGTTTGGGCGTTTTTGCTAAGAATCAAATCTTTTAATCGTCTAACTTTATCATACGTATTTTCAATAAACTTCTGCCCACCAAATCCAGGATTAACAGACATCAGGCAAACTAGATCAATATCCTGAATGACTTCTTCGAAAGAACTTAAAGGCGTATGAGGGTTCACAGCAATACCAGCTTTACAGCCCAAAGCTTTAATTGCTTGAAGACTTCGGTGCAAATGATTGCAAGCTTCCACATGAACTGAGATAATCGAAGCCCCTGCTTTAGCAAATGCTTCGAGATAGTTATCCGGATTGACAATCATCAAATGAACATCCAAAGGCTTTTTTGCATGCTTGTGCATAGCCTCTGTCACAGGAATTCCAAAAGAAATATTAGGCACGAAAACACCATCCATGATGTCTACGTGAATGTAATCACAGGCAGAGGCATTTAACATTTCGATCTCAGATTGAAGATTGGCAAAATCTGAGGCTAATACAGATGGAGCGATTTGAACAGGCATGTTTGGGATTTTTCTTGCAAAAGAAATAAAATTCGGTCAAGAGGCCTATTTTTTAATCAGTTTTGTGCTATAAACCTTCCCTCCTGCCAAAGCTCGCACTATATAAAGTCCAGATTTCAATTGAGGAACAGCTATTGAAAAAGGTTCAAAGCTTTCTTTTCTGCTAAAATCTCCATAGTGCACAAGTCTTCCCTGTACATCCAATAACTGAATCTGCACATTCAACTCTTGATCAAAGTCCAAAAAGAAAATATTGCCCATTAATGGATTTGGGAAAAGCTTTCGCTGTATACGCTCGGGATTAATATTCAATACCTCACCCAAATACGCTTTTCGAAAGTCGGGTATACCATAACCAAATTGATTATCCGGATTCTCCGCTTGAGTTGCTGATTGAAGCATCACTCCTATAAGTTCATCCTTCGTAAGTTCTGGTTTGGCCTGCCAAATACCTGCTGCCAAGGCTGCAATCTGAGGTGAAGAAAAAGAAGTTCCATTTGATCTACCCGCCGTTCCATTGGATCGCAACAACCAAACTTGGCTTCCCAAGGTGGTGAGATCCGGTTTGATCCTTCCATCTGCCGTGGGCCCTTGAGAACTAAAAGACGATCTACTTAGATCCTGAACAACGGAACCAACAGCCAATATGCCTTTCGCATCAGCCGGCATAGTAATGGAACTAGGACCTCTAAAACCATAATTTCCAGCAGAAGTAACTACCAAAATCCCTCTTTCTCCCGCTACAGTAGCTCCCTTGGTAATTACCGAAGTTTCTCCGTTTAAATCACTGAATGTGTAATCCATTGTAGAATCATCGAAATCCCAATAACCTAAAGAACTGTTGATGATGTCCACCCCTAAGCTATCGGCATACTCTGCTGCTTTGACCCAATTATATTCTTCAATCCTGTATTCGGTAGGCACATCCTCTGTGATACACAAAATATAATTAGCTTCAGGCGCTCCAGCCACCAATACATCTGCATCATTGGCTGCTATCAGGGATAATACATTCGATCCATGCTGGTTTTTGCGAAATACACTAGCGCTCCAAGGCTCTACAAAATCTTTTGTTCCGATAATTCTATTATTGGTGATTAAATGATTGAGGGCGGGGATGGTATTAACTCCAGGAAACCCGGCATCAAATACTGCAATGGTCATCCCTTGTCCTTTATAACCTTCCTCATGCATAAAAGGAATACCCAATAATCCGTTTTGAAAAGCAAATTCCGATGAATTGTTCAATCGGGAGTTCAAAGACTCTTCTGAAGTTATTGCTTCAAATTTTTTATGAGACTGTGTGGGCTGAATCCTTCCCTGAGGAAGAAATCCAGGAGCGACCAAAACCACTTTTTCAACAAAATCCAATGCTTCCAAAGCGACTATTACTTCTGCATCAGCTATGGCAACTGAAGCATTCAACCATTTGGAATGATATAAAAAGTTATTAACCAATGGTTTAACCGCATCTATATATTTGATAGATACAGGTAAGTCCAAACTATCTAAATTGATTTGCTGTCTTGACCGTCTCAATAGGGAGGCATCTGTTAAAAAATTTTGGGGCGTATTCAGTGAAAAATCAGTCTGTGGCTTGTATTTATAATGGATGGCATATCTGTTTTGCGCCTGCACTGATTCCCCCAACAAGATCAACAAGATACTTATCCATATCAGCCTATAACCTACCATAATCAAATAACTTCATATGTGTTTTTCTTCCTCCATTGATCAATTGCTGACCGAGACAATCATTTCTTGAACAATAAGTAAACACCTCATAGTATTGCTCCACCATTCCTATCCCCCTAGCAAAGACCTCGTAACGGTTATCCCGAAAGGTAATCAAATCATCATCTTCCTCTTGAACGACCAAAATCGCTCTTGGATACATCACGCCACCTGATTCAACAACACCTGCACGGACAATTGTAAAATCATCTCTTTCTAAAGAATTAAATACGTTTCCATCCCATGTCACCTCTTGTCTTGGAGGAAAAACTAATGGAATGATATTTCTGTTTTCGATGAATCGAATTAATGAGTTTCGTCTGACAAATTGAGCATAATTGGTAATAGTTACCCAATTGTTGCGATTTGATGATTCTTCTCTTTTTATAACATAAACCAATTCATTTTGGGCATTGACATAGGTATAGTCTACCACGTCACGGATAAAATAGGATCGTTCTTCCTGATCATTTTCACCAAAAACAATCACTTCATCAACTTCGTATATCCAGAATCTACCCACTTGCAGCGGTTGATAGTCTTTACCCATATCAACAATCGGGTTTTCTGTCTCACAAGAAAGCAGGAGAACACTGAAGAAAATGAGTAAGAATCTGTAACGCATATAAGCTATACTAGTACCGTGGCTTAAAAATACATTTTTCGGATGAAATCATGTACCTTCGTACCGATAAATTCAAACATACAAGAAAAATGGCACTGAAAACCTTTGTGAAAATCTCTCAAGTCAACAATCTAACCGATGCCCGTTACTGCGCAGGCATGTATGTCAATTGGATGGGTTTTAGCTTGGAAGAGAATAATGCAAACTATCTTTCTCCTGAAAAATACAAAGAAATCACCGATTGGCTTTCTGGTGTTTCTTATGTAGCTGAATTTGATCATTCCCATCCTGAAAATATCCTTCAAACCCTCCAAGCATACGAGGGAATAGATGCCGTCGAAATTTCCGAAGAAGTACATATACCGATGTTACTAAATACAGGGAAAGCCCTGATTTTTAGAGCAAGTATACAATCTGAGGAGGACATCCGTGCATTGATTTCTAAAGCAATTGGATTCAAAGAAAATCAGGTGACGATACTACTTGATTCTACTTTAGAAACCCTGTCTGATGAAATGATTTCCCTAATTGCAAAACTTTCAGAGCAAACCCAAGTGTTGCTGGGTTTCGGATTAGATGCTAGCACACTGGAAACCACTTTAGCTCAAACTGGCGTGTATGGAATTTCACTGAAAGGTGGAAAAGAAATTAGCCCCGGTTTGAAAGACTTTGATGAGTTGGCGGAAATTTTGGAATTATTGGAAGTGGAAGATTAATCAAACCAAAGATGAGATTGGACAAGCAAGCAATTGCCCAAGACTTTATGCAGATACAAGACCATATCTGCCAAGAGTTGGAATTGGGTGATGGTCAGGGAAAATTTAAGGAAGATCAATGGACAAGGCCCGAAGGAGGGGGAGGCAGGACCCGAATATTTGACAATGGAAAAATCATTGCAAAAGGAGGTGTTGCTTTTTCTGCTGTGGAAGGCCCTACTCCCGATAAAATTTTGCAGAAATTACAGTTGGAGCAGGCGGATTTCTTTGCTACCGGTGTATCTATTGTCATACACCCTGAAAGCCCAATGGTACCCATCATCCACATGAATATCCGATATTTTGAGATGAGCTCAGGGGTTCGTTGGTTTGGTGGTGGGATAGATTTAACCCCCCATTACATTGATGTGGAAGATGCTAAATTCTTTCACCAACAAGTAAAGGATACCTGCGATAGTTTCAACACTTCCTATTATCCAAAATTTAAAAAGTGGGCAGATGACTATTTTTACATCAAACATCGTCAGGAAACCCGTGGAATAGGTGGAATCTTTTTTGATAGATTGGTAAGTGAGGATGAGGATGAGATGAAGCAGATCTTTGAATTTGTTAAGTCTGTGGGGTATTTATTCCCTAAAATTTACAGACATTATATGGCTAAAAATTCACAACTGCCTTATGGAGCACAAGAGCAAAAGTGGCAATCCCTTCGCAGAGGCCGCTATGTAGAATTTAATTTGGTTTGGGATGCAGGTACTAAGTTTGGACTAGACACCAATGGACGCACAGAAAGTATCCTCATGAGTATGCCTCCTGCGGCTAATTGGGAATACATGCATCAACCTGAAGTTGGAAGTAAGGAATCCTTCACCTTAGAACATTTGAAAAAAGATATTGACTGGATAAGTTACTAGGCAATGCTCGAATCAATCAAATCACTGGATGAATCTGTTTTGCTTTTCTTCAATGGACTGCATCATCCTTTCATGGATCCAATCATGTACACGGCTACCCAAACTTGGCCTTGGGTCCCCATGTATGCGTTTTTATTGTATTTGATTTGGAAGACACATGGGATACAGGGTTGGTGGACCTTGATTGGTATTTTCTTGGCAGTTTTGTTTGCTGACCAGTTTACCTCTTCTTTCATGAAGCCGTTTTTCGGAAGATTGAGGCCATGCCAAAATCCTGATTTAGCAGAAGTTTTGCATACATACAGAACCTGCGGAGGGAAATTTGGATTTGCTTCTTCCCATGCGGCCAACAGCTTTGCTATCGCGACATTGATGTGGCAGCTGATTGGTAAAAAATACCCTGCTGTTAAATGGTTATTTGCTTGGGCGGTGTTCTTCTCCTATACCCGAGTGTATCTAGGCGTTCATTACCCAGGAGATATCCTGGTAGGTGGTATCGTGGGTGCTTGCTGCGGTTACCTTGCTTACTTGATCAGTCATCAAATTTATCTTTGGACATCTACAAGTAAACCAACACTTCCATAAACATTAATCCTGTCAGGGTTTTCATGGGGATCTAATTTCCTTGATTAACTAAAATCCTGACAGGCTCTTTCCTGGATATGAACCAAATACTTCACTCTTATTGCTGATACCCTCTGATTATTCGTTGGATATACTTCCCGACAATATCAAATTCCAGATTCACCTCATCTCCAACCTGCAACTGATGGAAATTGGTAAACTCATACGTATAAGGAATAATAGCTACGGTGAATCCGCCATTTTTTGAATTGAAGCAGGTTAGACTGGTACCATTGATAGTAATGGAGCCTTTTTCAACAGTTACATTCCCAGTCGAAGGGTCAAATGAAAAATCAAATAACCAAGAGCCATCTCTTTCTTCAATATTGACCACCTTCCCTATCTGATCCACATGCCCTTGTACAATGTGCCCATCAAAACGTCCATTCGCAGGCATACAGCGTTCAATATTGACTTTTTTACCAGCCTCCCAAGATTTCAAATTAGTTTTTTGTAAGGTTTCATCGATCGCTGTTACACGATAGGTTTCCCCTGCTATAGCCACAACTGTTAAGCAAACCCCGTTATGGGCAACTGATTGATCAATTTTTAATTCATGTGTTATTGGTGAACTGATGTCAAAATGAATATTGGTGCCTTCAACCGTTTTTGCTTTGACTGTTCCGAGTGTTTCAATGATTCCTGTAAACATTTGTAGAATGTAAGCTTTTGGATTTCAAAAGAGAGCCGTCTTTGGATGATTTTCTCTTCAAAATAAGTGAATAATTCCTTTAACTTCGCAAAGTCGAATCATGTTTTGAAGAATTAATCCACCCAATGATTAAACTGGAAGATACCTACAAGCACAAAGGTCAACGAAAAGCTCTAGTCAAACTACTGCGAGAGAAAGGCATACAATCGGAAGCTGTCCTGCAAGCCATCGATACGCTCCCACGGCATTTTTTTTTCGATTCGGCCCTCGCCTCACATGCCTATGAAGATAAAGCATTCCCAATCGGAGAAGGTCAGACCATCTCTCAGCCCTACACAGTTGCTTTTCAAACAGAGCTATTGAATGTAAAGCCGGGAGATAAAATTTTGGAAATTGGTACAGGTTCGGGATATCAAGGAAGCATTTTACATTTATTGGGAGCGGAGGTACACTCTATCGAATACCAAGCAAAGCTATTTGAGCGTACCAAAAAATTTTTAGGCAAACTGGGTATTCCTTTAAAGTTCTATTTTGGAGATGGCAGTCAAGGAATCCCACAACAAGCCCCATTTGATAAAATAATTGTTACTGCTGGTGCACCTATAGTACCAAACTCTTTATTGAATCAATTGAAAATAGGTGGAATTTTAGTCATCCCGGTAGGTGACCGAAAAACCCAAAAAATGCTCAAATTGACCAAACAGAGTGCTACCAAAATCATCAAAGAGGAGTTCAATAATTTTGCATTTGTCCCTTTATTGGGGAAAGAAGGATGGGTTTGACAAAATTTTATATGGTTTTTGAAAACCAAAAACACTTTCATTGAGTTAAAATTTTGTATATTTGAAAAAAAATTACTTTTATGGCAAAGAAAAAAGCAGCTTCCTTATCTCAAGTCATTATGACGGAGATGGTTCTCCCTAATGACACCAACACCTTAAACAACCTCATGGGTGGAAAATTGATGCATTGGATGGACATTGTAGCAGCAATTGCCGCTCAAAAACATTCCAATAGAATCGTAGTAACTGCTTCAGCCGATAGCATTTCCTTCAAGCATCCGATAGCTTTGGGTAATGTAGTAACGTTAAAAGCCTTTGTTA
Source organism: Mongoliitalea sp. (assembly GCF_054166905.1). NCBI lineage: Bacteria > Pseudomonadati > Bacteroidota > Cytophagia > Cytophagales > Cyclobacteriaceae > Mongoliitalea > Mongoliitalea sp. Next base: position 69,987 of record NZ_JBSZCK010000011.1, read on the forward strand.
CCAGAGCATTCAACTCTTCTATGGAGGTGTACATCGAAGTATTTGCCGAGGATATTCCTGCTAACAAGAAAATCACTACTCACCGTGCATTTTTTACCTTCGTAGCGGTAGACCAAAATGGACGGCCAATTGAAGTACCTGAGGTAGAGCCTTCTACTCCGGAAGAAATAGAATTATTCGAAGGTGCCTTGCGGAGAAGACAGCTTCGCTTGATTCTCTCCAAAAAAATGGACCCAAATGATGCTTCTGAATTAAAAGCAATTTTCGATTTGAACGAACCTAAGTAAATTATTTCTAACCCGGCTTTTTGAGTCGGGTTTTCTTTTTGCTTCTTTGGAAAGCCCCCTTTTTTTACGGAATTTAGGCCCATGGAAAATTTGAGTTTACATCACTTAAGTTTATTTATCACCGAAGAAGTATATGTAATTCCCGGTGATGATTTCAAACCCGTCCCACAAGTATCAAATTCTATATCTCAAGACACGAAAGAGAAAGCTGATGCTTCTCTAGAGGAAGCCATAGAGGCGATAGAAAGTATTCCCGCTCTTAGCTATGATGGGAATTTTGAAAAGGGTGTAATGGTAATCGTAGATGAAGCAGAAATAAAGGCAGAGTTGCAAGAGCTCTTATTTAAAATCCTTGGAGCTGTTGGATGCAGTCTTAAAGATATCGCTTTGATTAAAAGTAACGCTTTAGAAGGAACAAGTATGGAATCTATTCAGCAGCTCAATCCTTCGAAAATCATCCTTTTTGGCAAAGTTGCCCATGATATTATGCATTACAGAGAAGAATTATACAAAATTCACGCAGAGGACAGTATTGAGTTTCTATTTGCGGATGATCTGCATGCTATCGCTACTACTGTGGCTCTTAAAAAATCCTTGTGGAACCAATTACAAATCCTTTTTGGAATTCAAAAATAACCTATGAGCAATTCAGCAACAGTATGGCTTAATCGATTCAGATGGATCAGCATTATCGAAGGCTTGTCCTTCTTGATCCTCCTATTCATAGCCATGCCCTTAAAATATGTATTTGACTACCCTTTGGCAGTTACCTATGTAGGCTGGGCCCATGGGGTTTTATTTGTGATCTATATTTATGTGGTCTTCCCTACTGCTTACAAAGCAAGTTGGGATTTCAAAAAGACCTTTCTGGCTTTGGTAGCTTCTATCCTACCCTTCGGACCCTTTGTGTTTGATAAATACATTCTGAATAATCCCTGAAAATTTTATACAATACCATTTAAATGACCGGAATCCATGGCACTAATCAGTAAAAAGAAACTCATTTACCCAATTAGCCCTGGATTGAGAGCATTTTTGGTAAAATATGGAAGAGAGGTGAATTTTCCTATCCATTATGGTGATTTGCTTCGCTACAATGGTTCCATTCCTTTGTATGATTTCAAGGGAAATGATACCCTTTGGGAAACCGTCTTTTTTGCCGAATCCGACCGAGAGGAAATTCACTACAGTGTAAAAAAAATCTATGCGATTCTTAAGGCCGAAGGTGATATGAGTGTCATGGACCACCTCTATATTGACCGAATAGATCTATGCGTATACGGTAATACTCAACCTTTTCGGGTTAGAATTGTCAACCGTATCAATGATAACTTTGACTATTTCTACATCAAAAATGCTGATGCATCACGTGTATACGGCTTAGAATTAGAGCACCTTCTATCCCCTAACCGCATTAGCTATTTAGTTCATCAAAACACTTTGATTGAGGAACATATTGCAGGTATTCCTGGAGAGCAATTCATGCGTCAACATATCAATGATCCAAATCTTAACCCCATCCGGTTGGCTAAAGAATTCGTCAAATTCAATGAGCGTTGTTTTGTTCGGCTTCTCGGGGATATGCATTCCTCCAATTTCGTGATTGATGTGACACCTGATTTTGAGGAAACCCACTACAGAATACGGGCAATTGATTTTGATCAGCAGTCTTATGAAGGAAAGAAATCCATTTATCTGCCACAATATTTTAAGGAAAACAATGCCTTGATCCAATTGGGCATCAAACATATCACGCCTGAATCTATGCGTCAATATCAACGGGAAGAACGAGCACTCATTGCTACTCGACTTAAAAGTGCCACTCAGGAAATTGAGGATGTGTTAAGTACTATGGAAAATGATGTGGTTTCTATACCTAAAAACATAGAAAATCTTAAAAAGGAATTAGCTAAACATTACGGAAATCCTAATTTTTTGAACTGTAAAAATATGGGACAAATCGTTCGGGAAAGTTTGGCCCAAGTACTACACCGATAAAGTGTAGAACTTGGACCAGTAGTTTTAATAAAACTTCACTTGACACTCTGGATTAACTTTTAAGAAAGCATCCACAGCTCGCTTATTCATTCGGGTATTAAATGCTGATAAACGTTTGAGGTTTCGCAAGCCAAAGATTGGTCTCAAGGAACGCACATTGGTACTCGCTATATTTAACTCTTCTAATTGTTGAAGCGTCTCTAAGCCACGTAACACTTTTATATTCGTTCCTGATAGATCCAAATAGGTCAAATTCTGTAAGGTTGCCAAAGGCCTAAGCTCTTGAACTCCAGTATTTGAAAGATCCAAGCTCTTTAAACCTATCAAAGACCCTAATACTGACAGATCATTGATGGGTGCTTGTGAAATCTTCAATTCCTCTACCAAATTTAATTTGCCTACTGCCTCAATATCTTTAAGAAATACGTCGAAAATAGCAACTTTTCGAAGGTTATTGAAAGCCAACAATGGTTCCAAATTCTCAATAGATACCTTTTCTATGGAAAATTCAGGAGTGGACGTCCATTGATGTAATTGTTCAGAATCAGGCCTGAAGGAATTGTCTACAAAGTATTTTTGAATGACACTTTTCCAATCACTATCCAAATAATCCCACCAAGCTTCCAGCCACTCCGTTCGATAAATAATGGTAATGGATTCATTTTTGGCTAAAAACTCAGAAACCTGATCTCTATCAAACTCAGCTCCATCTATATTCAGATACTCCAACTGCATCATACCATTGAGAGAATTAATTTCTTGAATAGGAGCTCTAGCAAAATCTATACGCTTTAATCCATTCAGATTTGCTAATGGACGCAAAGAACGTACACTAGTCTCTTTACCGATTACAGCCTGAAGCATACGCATTTCTGAAAGTGGCGTGATATCCGCTACTGCCGTATTGCTAAAATCCAAATAATTTAGTTTCCTAAACTTCAATACCGGTGCAAGATTAGTAATCGCACTTCCGGCTAATTGAAGACTATCAATTCCTACAGTAGCAGTCAAATCTTCTATACTTGGGTTAGGTTTTTGTAAGCTTGGGTTATTGAGCGCAAGCACTTCTCTCCAAGCAACAGATAAACCATCGTACCAAGTCTGCAAGTTTTCAACATGATGAACTAGTAGCACTCTCCTATTTTGTCTTGCAAAATCATCAGCACTTTCCTCGGACACCCGAGTGAGATCAGCATATACTCTTCTAAGACTGGCTTTATTTTGAAGCGGAGTCAATTCTGCAACCTCTGTTTGATTAAAGTTGACCATACTCAAGCTTTTCATAGCTGTCAATGGCTGAAGACTAGAGATATTGGTCTCTGAAACATTTAATTCAATCAAGCTTGTGAGATTTTCCAATAAATCAAAGTTTATTACAAAGTTTTTACTGATATCCAAATGAGTCAAATTGGAAAGTTCAGCAATATTTTCCATGTTATTGAAACCGCTTTCACGCACATTCAGAACCCTTAAGGCTTCGAAAGAATTTAATACTTCAAAACTGATAATTGGTGTATTGACCGCTTTGAGGGTGTGTAATTGCTTCAAATTTCCCAATTCACTGATATCTGAAATTTGGGTATTGGATATATTGAGATAAGCCAATCTATCTGAATACTTAATAAATTGAATGTCTTGCGTAGGTGTATTGGCAATATTGAGATAAGTCAGGAAAGTAACATTGCTAATTGGATTCAATTCTTTGATTTGTGTAGAACTGATATCAATATACTTTAAATCTCTTAAGGCCTCAATTGGCTCTAAATCTACTACGAAAGTATTCCCGGATAGATTGATTGAATCGATGGCTGAAATTTTGTACAAATGCTCAATAGTTACTGAATCTGCATCATCAAGCCCTACTTTTTTCCTGAAGTAATTCTCCCAAGTGTAGGAAAGATTAGACCACCATGTTTGTAACTCCTGATCTCTGCTTAGCTTGGTTGTATAGATACTAGCAATTTTCAGCTCATTTGATTTTTTATCCACGTTTATCTCTAAAAAGCGCGGCTTCGTATTGCTGATTTTCTCTTTGTTTAGCCCTGTGGCAGAGAGTGTTCTATCCATAGAAACCAAGAAAGACAACTCCTCATTATCTCTTAAAAATGGCTTTATCTCTCTGATTTTAAACTTGAAATTAGCATCCTTAAAGAAAAACTCAATATCCTTTAAATAGGCAGTAATATCCTTATTGGTAATGACCTTACGATCTCCCAATAAGTCGTCTTCTACCTGAACTTTGCCGTCTCTGAAAATCTTCGTGTAACTTTCACGGATAATAACATCCTTATCACGTGCAGGTGTATCCTGACTACCTACCGTATTCAAAAAGTACTCCAAGAAGCGGATTTGATCCTCCACTTGGCTGCTTAACTCCTTAATTTCTTGCTTCGTATAGCCCTTGATTTCCTGGGCAAATGAAAGTTGGGAAATGAGAAGAAAGCTTAATAGACACGCTATGTGAAATTTATTTTTGGTCATAGATGTAGCGTAAGATTGACTCTTTATCACCTGGATTTAATTTCACCAGATTACTAATCAACCACCCCGTATTAAACCCTGGTCTATTGAATTGATTTAACTCAAAGTACCAATTATTAATTTGAAAGAAATGAAACTTGACATCTCGAATATTATCAAATTTCAAGTTACCTCTTTTCATTTCGTATAAAAACAGGGTCAGATAATCCGGTTGAAAATCGGTGGATGTGAATGACTCTGGTAAGTTCGTATCCTGAAAAGCCTTTCTTAGGTTCATAAAACCTAATTCATGACTCAAAGGATGAAGAAAACTTTTATTGCTTCCTTCAGGCTTTTTGAAAATATCTTTAAATGGAGCAAAGACAACTTTATCAATGACCCATTCATACCCCAACCCTTCTGGTTGTAATTTTAAAAACAAGGTGGCTTTTTCAATTTTACCACGGTAGTTAAATGTTGCTTCCACCTCTGAAAACCATCCTTCACGGTGAAAATTGATATACTGAGGAAGTGTTTCCGACAGCACCTCTCTCATAAAGCTTGTTTTCAGGTCTGAAGAGATACCAGAAGTTTCATTATCGAAAAGAATGGAAATGAATTTTCCTCTCAATTCTCTATTTCGGTATAACTCATCATCTGGATAATACCGTTGATTGCCATCTACGCTCTCTTCAGCATTGAACCTTCTAAAAAATTGATTGACTTGTTTGGTGGAGGCTGCAAACCTCCCATCATCCTTGATGGTACCAGGACTGCCGAAGCCTTGTCCTGATACCAATTCAATAGATGATAGTATTACTAAGATTACTATTACTAATTTTCTCATGCGGAGGTTTCAGTCACTCGAATATCACCCAACATTACATCCCAGAACTCAATAGTTCTACCTGCAATCTGAGTTTGTTTTTTCTCCACATAGATGGTGATATCTTTCTTCGTAGTATCTCTGTAGTTCATACCACTTTCAATAGAAGTACCTTCGAATCTTTGGTAGATTGTAATAACGCCAACAAATCTTCCATCAGGCTGTCTTTCCAAATCAGAGATATATTGGATATCATACCATGTGATATTCACTCGGTCATAGTTCAAAGCCATCAAACGCTCAAAGTATCTTCTTACTTTATAGTAAGCGATTTCTTTTCTATTGATAGAAGAAACACCCATTTCAGCACCTGGAGCGAAGAGCTCTTCAGCTCTATCCATTACACGGTTGGCTTCAGAAAATTGCGTTTCTTTGCTACCGATAATACTGATGTATTTACTTAAATCTTTTACCTTTTCAAGGGCAAGTGAATCGATTGCCTGCTTTCTTGCAGGGCTGATGTTGTCAGACTGAGCTACAGAAACAGATGCCGCAGCTAGAAATACCAACAAAAATAGTGAGATGTATTTTTTCATTGTTTAATAGTTTTTCTTTGGTGGAGATTATTTTCTACGACGTAGTTCAAGCTCAGAAACTCTACCGGAGTTATCCAAACGGATATCACTTACGAAGTTTAGATTCTTCTTAGTGTCCTTCAAGTAGTGAAGGTACTTTTCGATGGTCGTTGGCTCATCGTAATCTTTGATACCGCTTTCCTCATGGATTACAATCAACACAGGAGTTTCTTTGTTGGTAAACATGTTCAAAGCCTCATTGATTGTTCTGTTGGCAGCATCTACATTGGATGCATTGGCGATGCTGCTAAAATAGTTTTCCAACTTACCTACGGCAACTTCTTCAGCAGATGGCTGGGCTGGCGCTGGCGCTGGTGCCGGTGGAGGAGGTGCTTGCTCAGTAACAGGCGCAGGCTCAGGAGCGACTACCTTCTTTTTACTCTTACAAGCTCCCATGGAGAGCAACACGAACAAAGCAAGAAATGCAATCTTGCTCACGGGTGACAGAATGGTTCTTTTTTTCATTAGTAGGTTTGGATTAATTTTATTTTTCTTATCAAATATCAGACCACACAAGTTACACAAACTTATTTTTAAGACCTTTTAAAGTTTATTATACCATGAGGTTTTGATATTAACGTGCAAATCTAAATGAAATTTTCTGGATTTTTTACAAGCGGTTTCTCAGCTAAATAAGAATATTTTTTTTCATAAAAAAAGCTGCCCAAAATAAGAGCAGCTTTCTTCTATCCGATCATAAAATTTAGCCAAATATTTCCTTTAATTTATTTTCTAAACTAGCTCCTCTCAGGTCTTTAGCTACGATGGTTCCATCAGGACCAATCAAGTAAGTAGCCGGGATGGCATTGATTTGATAAGTGGCTGCAGCTACAGAATTAAAGTATTTTAAATCAGAAACATGTGTCCAAGTCAGTTTATCGTCTTCAATTGCCTTCACCCATGCATCTTTGGTCCTATCTAAAGACACTCCAAATACTTCAAATCCTTTGGCATTATATTCATTGTACATGCGGACAACATTTGGATTCTCTTCTCTACAAGGCCTGCACCATGCCGCCCAAAAATCAATCAATACATACTTCCCTCTTAAATCAGACAACTTCACTATCTCTCCATCTGGATTTGGAAGTTCGATTTCAGGGGCCATCTGACCAATGGCTAAAGCTCGCATATCATCCAATTGAGCCAAAACGGTCTGAATCATTTTGGTATTTGGATATTTTTTATCCAGTGATTGGATCAATTCATCTACAAACAAGAATTCATTTCTGATATTGATCATACCCAAAGCCGCCATGGCTGCAAAACTATTATCCATGGACGCAATCAATTCTTTTACCTTTTGACCATGATTTGTTTCCATAGACATCGCAATATCCTGGATCTCTTTGATTCTATCGGTATCGCGGTTATTCATAGCCTCCATGTAAGCATTATTCAATTGATTAATCTGATCTTGATAGTCTTCTGTCAATCGCTCAATAGCTAACATATGCTTGGAATCTTCAGAACCTTCAAATTCCAGAGAATTCTCATCATTAAAGTCAAAGATAATTTTTACATCTTGGTCATATAAAGCCAATCGTACAGATTTACGGCCCATCAAATCCACCTCATAAAAACCTGGTTCAGTTAAGGTTAGAGTATAAGTAAACTTCCCATCACTGCCTACTTCCAAGGCAGTAATCAATTCAGCACTATCATCTACAAACTTAGAAATCTTTACCTGACCGGCATCGGCATTTTTCAAGGCTGCTTTGATTACCACTTCTCCATCAAACTCACGGTCACTTCCAGATCCACAAGCTATAACAGACAAATAGAGCAGCGCAAAGAATATTTTACTTAGCTGTTTCATATATCAATTGTCTAGTAATTCCATCAAAATTTTAGTAGCCACTTTTGGATCTGCTTTGCCTTGTGACTTTTTCATCACCTGCCCCATAAACATGCCCATCAACCCTTTCTTACCAGATTTATATTCAGCTACCTTGGCTTCATTTTCCGCCAAAACACTTTCCACAATAGGTTTTAAAGAACCTTCATTGGATTCTTGGATTAAATTCAATTCCTGTGCTATCTCTAATGGGGATTTCTCAGGATTTGTCAATAATACAGGATAAATCTTTTGAGAAGCAACCGAAAAATTCACCTTGCCCTCATCGATAATCTGAATCAAGCTTGCAAGGACTGCTGGCTTGATTGGAAATTGCTCAATATGTAAGGTCAATTCATTCAGATAGGATTTGACAGGACCCATCATCCAATTGGAAGCAGCTTTGTAATTACCAGTCAAGCCACACAACTCCTCAAAATAAAGCGCAATCTCTTTGGAATCGGTCAAAACGCCTGCATCATAATCCGGTAGGCCAAATTCCTGCGTAAACTTTCTAAATAGCTCTCGTGGCAAAGAAGGCATGGCTACTTTTACAGAGTTTAACCACTCTTCGGAGATGATTACTGGACTTAAATCAGGCTCTGGGAAATAGCGGTAATCATTCAAGTCCTCCTTGGTACGCATACTTGCTGTGGTACCTGTGGTTGCATCAAAGGTTCTGGTTTCAGAGATGATGGTCTCCCCTGCCTCTACCTGCTGAATTTGACGCTCAAATTCATGCTCAATAGCCCTAGCCACATTACGGAAAGAGTTCATGTTTTTCACTTCCACCTTTTTCCCATACTCCGTTGCGCCTTTAAGCATCACAGAAATATTGGCATCGCATCGCAATGAACCCTCTTCCATGTTACCATCACAAATATCCAAGTACTTAACTAATCTCTTGATCTCCACTAAATAATTATAAGCTTCTTCGGAACTTCTGATATCCGGCTCCGATACAATCTCTATCAAAGGTACTCCTGCACGGTTGAAATCTACCAAGGTATCTACCTCTTCTGCTAAGTGCATAGACTTACCGGCATCTTCTTCCATGTGAATCCTATTCAGACGAATATTCTTTTCTTCCCCATTGGACAATATTACTGGAACAAATCCGCCAACGCAGATAGGGCCTTTGTCTTGGGTAATTTGATACCCCTTTGGAAGATCTGGATAGAAGTAGTTTTTACGGGAAAAAATATTGTATTGGGTGATTTCCGAATTACAGGCTAAGCCCATTTTAATCGCAAATTCTACCGCTCTCATATTCACCTTTGGTAAAGTGCCAGGATGCCCCAACGTGATAGGAGAAATCTGGGTATTAGGTAAATTCCCGAATTCAGTACTGTCAGATGCGTACATTTTACTTTTGGTTAGTAATTGTGCGTGAACTTCCAAGCCTACTACCAAGGTGTATTTATCTTTAATTTCTTGTGAAATCATTCTTGCAAATTTTATACATAGAACTCAAAAATGAGTCCAAAATTAAGTAAAACCAAATTATTAAGCTGAAAGATTGGCAAAATAGCCTTTCGCCTTTTCCAATACCTTTGGAAGACCGCTAATGTCTTTCCCACCTGCTGTGGCAAAGAAAGGTTGTCCTCCACCTCCACCTTGGATTTCTTTCGCTAATTCTCTTACTATTGCTCCCGCATTCAGGCCTTTACTTTCTATCAATGCTTCATGTACGGCTACAGCCACCTGAGGTTTTCCTTCGATATCCGCAGCTAGTACGATAAATGGCTGTTCAAGCTCATTTTTGAGCTCAAATGTCAGTTTCTTCAAGGCGTCTGCATTAGGTAACTTTACCTGCCCAAAAACCACATGAATATCTCCTGCTTTCAATACATTGGCTAAAAGTTCTGCTTTTACATTACTGGCTTTTTCGGCGTGTAATTGTTCCAGCTCCTTTTTTAGCTCATTGCGCTCAGCTAATAAAGCCTCAATGGATTTTTTCAAATCCCGAGGATTTTTCATTAGGTCCTGTAATTCCTTTACCATGGCAACATGCTCGCGATAATAGGTTTCCGCAGCTTGAGAGGTTATTGCTTCTATTCTTCGCACACCAGCTGAAATTGATCCTTCTGATACAATTTTACACAAACCAATCAATCCAGTACTTTTCACATGAATTCCTCCACAAAGCTCTACAGAGAAATTTGGATCAAAAGTGATTACACGCACAAAGTCTCCATATTTTTCACCAAACAATGCAGTAGCACCCTGATTCCTTGCTTCCTCAATCGGCACATTTCTTTGCTCGTTCAAAACAATGTTTGCACGGATTTTCTCATTAACAATCTGCTCTACCTGCTCCAACTCTTCATCAGTCAGTTTTGCAAAGTGTGAAAAGTCAAATCTCAGGATTTCGTCATTGACCAAAGAACCTTTTTGTTGTACGTGATCGCCCAATACCTGCTTCAATGCTGCATGAAGCAAGTGTGTAGCCGAGTGGTTATTCATAATCAATCCTCTTCTTTGCACATCCACTTTGGCGACAAATGTAGCGGATGGATTGGATGGGATTTTATCCACGAAATGAACAATTAAGTCATTTTCCTTTTTGGTATCCAATACCTTAATTACTTCTTGACCGTCGGTCAAAGTCCCTTGATCTCCAACCTGACCTCCGCTTTCTGCATAGAAAGGTGTTTTGTCCAAGACAACTTGGTATCGATCACCTTTTTTATCAGTAATCTTTCTATACTTTACAATAGAAGAACTAGCCTCTGTATAATCATAACCAACAAACTCCACTCCTTCTTCTTCACCAACAAGCACCCAATCGCCTGTTTCCTGTTCTGCTGCTGCTCTTGAGCGGGTTTTCTGGATTTCCATCTCTTGAGTGAATCCAGCTTGATCTACAGACAGCCCGTTTTCACGGGCAATCAAGGAAGTCAAATCCAACGGAAACCCATATGTATCGTATAATTCAAAAGCTGTTTTTCCAGGAATAACTGCATCACCCTTCGCCTGCAAATCTGCCTTGATCTGATCCAACATTTTTAGTCCATTATCCAAGGTACGTAAGAATGAAGCCTCTTCTTCTTTGATCACCCGAGCGATAAATTCCTGTTGTTGGGCAACCTCAGGAAAAATATCACCAAAATTAGCAGACAACAAAGGTAAAAGCTCATGTAAAAATGGGGTTTGGAAACCTAAAAAAGTATAGCCATAACGGACAGCCCTTCTTAAAATTCTTCTGATTACGTATCCAGCTTTATTATTGGAGGGGAGTTGTCCATCGGCAATGGTGAAGGATATTGCCCGAATATGATCCACTATCACACGCATGGCAATGTCTATTTTTTCATCGAGGCCATAAGATTTGCCTGACTTTTCTTCTAAATAATCGAGAAAAGGAACAAAAACATCGGTATCATAATTGGAAGATTTTCCTTGAATGGCTCTCACGAGACGCTCAAAACCCATCCCTGTATCCACATGCTTGGCAGGCAATTCTTTCAAACTTCCATCAGAAAGTCTATTGAATTGCATAAATACTAAGTTCCAGATTTCAATCACCTGTGGATGGTCATTGTTGACCAAAGCATATCCATCTACAAGGGAGCGCTCCTCATCTGTACGTAGGTCGATATGGATCTCCGAACAAGGCCCACAAGGCCCCGTATCGCCCATCTCCCAGAAATTGTCTTTTTTGCTTCCGAAGATGATTCTATTCTCTGGAACGATCGCTTTCCAAAGATCAAAGGCTTCGATATCCTTCTCTAATTGATCACCGGCATCTCCTCCAAATACGGACACAAATAATCTATCTTTTGGTAACTTGTAAACCTCTGTCAACAATTCCCAAGCCCATTCGATAGCATCTTTCTTAAAGTAATCTCCAAACGACCAGTTGCCCAACATCTCAAACATGGTATGATGGTAGGTATCAACACCCACTTCCTCCAAGTCATTGTGTTTACCTGACACACGCAAACACTTTTGGCTGTTGGCCACTCTAGTGGATTTGGGTGTATCATTACCTAGGAAATAATCTTTGAACTGATTCATTCCTGCATTGGTAAACATCAGGGTGGGATCATTCTTGACAACTATCGGCGAAGAAGGAACAAACTGATGCTGTTTTGATTGAAAAAATTCAATGAAGGTGCTTCTAATTTTTTTGGCTTCCATGTAAGCTTTTGACTATGTTCGGATTATAAGATTTACTTTGTATATTTACGGCCCTTGTCGATGAATCACCCCCAAAAGCCTTAAGGGCTACAAAATTAGAATATTTACCCCGCAAATTGTAATGAGTAGAATAAAATATTACTACGACCCAAAAACCTGCAAATATGAACGCTATACGCGGAGTAAATGGGATATTTTCCTAAACTCGCTGGGATTTCTGGCTCTTGCATCACTTTTATCTGCATTTATCCTACTAGTATTTACCTATTATTTTGACAGCCCAAAAGAACTCCTGCTAAAAAGAGAGAATCAAGAACTGAAGCGATATTTCCAATTGATGGAGGATGATTTGAGAAACATGAATGAAATGTTGGCAGATCTTCAGGAGCGAGATGATAATTTATATCGGGTAATTTTTGAATCTGAACCTATCCCCACAGAAGTGAGAAATGCGGGTATTGGTGGAACTGACCGCTACAGGGACATTAAAAATAAAGGGCTAGACCAAGAAAAATTGCTGATCAATTTGATGGAACGAATAGATTTACTCAAACGCAAGCTCTATGTTCAATCTTACAGCTTTGAGGAAGTCACTGAATTAGCATTAAAAAAAGAAGAATACTGGGCCTCTATTCCTGCGATTCAACCTATACTAAACGAAGAATTAGGCAAATTGGCTTCTGGTTTTGGCATGCGATTACACCCAATTCTGAAAGTTAGAAAAATGCATACAGGTGTTGATTTTACTGCCCCCATCGGAACTCCTATTTACGCCACAGGAGATGGAGTGGTTAAGGAAGTAAAAACAGAGTTTGGGGGCTACGGGAAATATATTGAAATCGACCATGGGTTTGGTTTTGTGACACGATATGGTCATATGAATGACTTTTCAGTTCGTAAAGGACAAAAGGTCAAACGAGGTGATCAAATTGGAACAGTAGGTAATACTGGAACATCTACTGCCCCACATATACACTATGAAGTTATCAAAGATGGCCGCTATGTGAATCCTGTCAACTACTTCTTCAAAGACCTTACGCCTGAGGAATATGATAAGATTTTGGAATTGGCGAATAAGGAAAATCAATCGTTGAGTTGATGGAGAAGCGAGCCCTTCGACAGGCTCAGGGACCATGGCGAGAATTTAAGAGACAAGAATCAAGACAATGCTATGACTACTAATAAGAAGGGCGGAAAGGAACTCAGATCTAGCGCCCCTCTTGTTTCATTTGTGCTTTTTTTCTACGAAGAACACAGGGCTAACGCCCATTGTCCTTCATTTGATGAAATGTTGAATGACGAATGTCAAATACCGAATAAAGAACTATGGAAACCCATAAATATCAACCAATATCCCGAAAATTATTTCAATTTATTTCAACCTTATTTCATTTCTCTACCCCCAAAATCTCTCCAACCCCAATATCGTAATATCTAATATCAATCAATATCCCCTATATCCTAGCCTGATAAGTGTACAATTGATAATACCTTCCCTGCTTCGCTATCAACTCCTCATGTTTGCCGGATTCTACGATGGTACCTTGTTCGATGACCAAAATCTGATCTGCTTGCCGTATCGTACTTAATCTGTGGGCAATCACAAAGGTGGTTCTGCCTTTCATTAATTCCTTTAAGGACTCCTGTATCAAGGATTCACTTTCGGTATCCAGATTGGAAGTAGCTTCATCCAATACCAAAATTTTTGGATCTGCTAAAATGGCCCTTGCGATGGCGATCCGTTGCCGCTGACCACCGGATAACTTCACCCCTCGCTCCCCTATCACTGTTTCAAGTCCTAATTCAAACCTATCGGTAAACTCCTGAACATGTGCAGCTTTTACTGCTTGAATTAAAGCATCTTCAGAAGCATTAGGTCTTGGAAATAGGATGTTTTCACGGATGGTTCCTTCAAATAAAAAGTCATCCTGCAAAACCACCCCCAACTGTGATCGATAACTTTCTAGCTTAATTTCTTGAATGTCCACACCATCCACCCAAATATGACCCGAATCGGGATTTAGAAAGGAAGCGGCCAATCCTGCGATGGTCGTTTTACCTGAACCAGATGTTCCAACCAATGCTGTAACCGAACCTGCTGGTGCATGGAAACTCACACCTTTTACTACCTCTTTTCCCTCTTCGTAAGCATACGAAACTTGGTCAAACCGGATATCGCCTCTGATGGCATCCAAAGATTTAGTACGATTGCCACTGGTATGTTCCAAAGGCATATTCATAATCTCCTCCGTTCTATCCAAGCCTGCAAATGCCTCTGTAAACTGGCTTCCAATATTGCTCATCTGAACAATCGGTGCAATCATAAATCCCAAATACAAGGTGAAGGCAAGAAAATCCCCAAAGGTCATTTGTCCATCCATGATCATATATCCACCAATCCCCATGATTCCGGCAGAGGCCAGGCCTAATAAAAATGTAGCCGCAGAGGTCACAAAACTCGTGGCCGTCAAGCTTGCCTTTACATTTAAAAACAAACGCTCAACTCCTTCTTCAAAGGTCTTGATCTCCTGTTGTTCGGCATTGAAGCCTTTAATCACTCGGATACCACCCATTGTTTCTGTCAAGCGACCTGTTACTTCTGCATTGATTTTGCCCCGCTCTCGGAAAATAGGCCTGATTTTACTAAAGGCTTTTAAAGATACGAATCCGAAAATAATTACCGGCACCAACACATAGAGTGTCATCAATGGACTGATATAAATCAGTAAGGCTAATGAGATAACAGCTGTCAGAATTCCTCCAATCATTTGTGCAAAACCTGTTCCTACCAAATTTCGCACACCTTCTACATCAGTCATGATGCGGGAGACTAATTCACCTGTCTTGGTATTGTCAAAAAAGCGAATCGGTAATTGAATGATATGACGCTGGACTTTGGAACGTAGTTTGGCAATCAAATGCTGGGCTTCCACAGATAAAATCTGAGTCAGTGCATAGGAAGTGACCGATTGAATGGTTATCGCTGCTACCACCACTATCACTAGCCATTGAAGCATGTTTAAGTCATTGGAAGGAATGACATCATCTATAAGAATCTTGCTGGCACCTGGTAAAACCAAGCCTGCCAATCGGGAAATAATGATTAAAAAAAGGCCTAAAAACAATTGATTTTTTCTTGGCCAAATGATGGTTTTGAAAACATGGGCCATTGTAACCCTGTTTTCGGTAGTTTGGGACTTTTTCATAGTTTACAAAAATCAAAACACCATAATAGCTTCTATTAGTTTCTTTTGAAGATCAAAATCTTTTTCAACTATTTCACAATTCGTAGGAATCTATCAATTGTCTATTCGGGTATTGTTTATTTGATTCCTATCTTTGAATTTCACTGGTGAATATTTTATTTGTATGAAACAATGGATTCAAGAGATCAATGCTATTTCTGAGGAAGTAGAAAGCCTATTTGGGGAAATCCCCCAAGAAAAGCTTCATGAAAGACCGAATCCTGAGTCTTGGAGTATTGCAGAAAATCTCCAACATCTCATTACATTGAACTCCAGTTACTTTCCCATTTTTAAGAAGCTCAAAGATGGCAGCATTAAAAGACCATTTGTTGGGAAATTTAAGTTTTTTACTACTTTGTTCGGAAGCATGATTTACAAATCGGTAACGGATGGTGGGAAGAAAAAAATCAAAACCTTTCCACTATGGGAACCTAAAATATTTGATCCCCAAGCATCCATTGTAAACGCCTTTATTGCCCATCAAACCCAATTAAAAGATCAGATTAAATCCCTTCAACTATTTATTGAAAAAGAAGCTGTTATCTATTCTCCCGCCAATCGATTGATTGTGTATACGTTGCCCCAAGCGCTGGATATCATTGTAGCTCATGAGCGTAGACATTTGGAACAAGCCAAAAAAATCCTTACCCAATAAACCTATGTTTTACTCCTCCAAAGATTTAAAGTTTCAACTATTTGAGCATATTAATGTAACCGAGCTATGCAAATTACCTTACTTCCAAGAGCATAGTGAAGAAACCTTTGAGTTGGTATTAGATGCAGCGGACAAGATTGCGGTGTATCAATTAAGACCCTTACTCACGGAAATGGATAGGCAGGAACCTAAACTGACGGCCGACGGCATCAAAGTACATCCAGGAATGAGAAAAATAATCCAGACTTTCGGAGACAATGGCTGGATCAATGCTACTTTTTCTTTTGAAGAAGGGGGACAACAACTACCCAATACCTTGCACATGGCAGCAGGCTTTATCTTTCAAGCGGCTAATTATTCCAGTTCAGTATATCCCTTTTTAACTACAGGTGCAGCTAACTTGATCCGTACATTTGGTTCACAGGAATTGATCGACAAGTTTACTCCCAACATGTATAATGGGATATGGCAGGGAACTATGGCACTGACAGAACCAGATGCAGGGAGTTCTTTATCAGATTTAAGTACAACCGCTTATCCCACTGAGCAAGAGGGAGTTTTCAAAATCAAAGGACAGAAGATATATATTTCCTGTGGAGACCATGACGCCTGTGAGAATATTATTCATTTGATGCTTGCCCGCATCGAAGGCGCCCCTGCGGGAGTGAAGGGTATTTCCCTTTTCGTAGTTCCCAAAATCAATGTAGATACAGGACTTCCTAATGATGTGCGTACGGAAGGTGTTTACCATAAAATGGGGTATAAGGGCGCACCGATTGCCCATTTGATGATGGGCTCAGAGGATTTATGTGAAGGTTACTTGGTTGGGGAGCCACATAAGGGACTCTCCTACATGTTTCAAATGATGAATGAAGCCCGGGTTGGTGTAGGGATGAATGCCGCAGCGATTGCCACAGCTGCTTATTACAGTTCATTGGCCTATGCCAAAGAGCGCCCTCAGGGTCGAAAAGTAGGAGAAAAAGATCCATCTCAACCTCAAATTTCTATCATTGAACATCCCGATGTGAAACGGATGCTACTCTTCCAAAAAGCAATCACTGAAGGCTCTTTATCACTCCTGCTGTATTGTAGCAAGCTAGGCGATTTGGCACATGCTGGTTCTGGGGAGATCAAAGCCAATGCGGCACTCCTGTTGGATTTGTTGACACCGATTGCAAAAAGTTATCCATCCGAAATGGGTTGCTTAAGTACCTCCGCCGCTGTACAGGTATTGGGTGGAGCAGGATATACAACAGATTTTCCTGTGGAGCAATATTATCGAGAAGCAAGAATTCACCCAATTCATGAGGGAACAACCGGTATTCATGGTATGGATTTGTTGGGAAGAAAAATAGTGATGTACGAAGGTAAAGCCATTCAATTACTGATTGTTGAAATGCTTCAATCCATTTCAAACGCAAAAACAGTTCAAAAAACAGAGTTTTTCGGAATTACTTTGGAAAAATACCTTCAAAAAGCACAGCAAGTGACAGGACACCTCCTACAAAAAGCAGGGAAAAATCCAGAAGTCTATCTTTCCGACGCTACTTTGTATTTGGAGTTTTTAGGGATTTTGGTGATTGCCTGGAGATGGTTGGAGCAAGGGATGGATGCCTCAAAGAAACTGAATATAAGCTCAGAGGATTCAGAATTTTACCTTGGCAAACTCATGACTATGGAATACTTTTTTGAGTATGAATTGGTCAAGATGGAGGCGCTAGAAAAGCGATTACTATCCGAAAGACTAACCACAATCGATATGCAGACAGAATGGTTTTAATCCAAATTTGCACATAATCCCTTACATGGATTATTCTATAGGCAGGCTAACAGTGATTATGGTACCTTTATCCAACTCAGAAGAGAGCTTGATATTACCTTTAAGTTTATGAACTATGGCATTTACTATGGCTAATCCAATCCCACTGCCTTTATTATCCCTTACATTACTTGCCCTATAAAACTCCTTGAAAATGGATTTTTGTTCAGTCTCGGGGATCCCGATTCCAAAATCCTGAACAGTCACAACAATAGAAGATGCAGTTTGAGTAACAGAACAAACGGGTGCAGGTTTACCTACAGAGTACTTATAGGCATTTCCTAAAATATTTGTAAATAGATGATGAATAAGAACCTGATCCTCGTTTACTAAAATAGAAGTTGGATTTGAATCTAGTGTGGCTAATCGTTTATCTGGATCAAAATCCTGACAATCCTCTATAATTTCTTTGATGAAAGAAACCAATTCAAACTCTCGGTTATTTACAACATAAGTATTCATAAATAAGGATTCAAAAATCATCAAGTCATCAACCAAGCCATTCAACCGTTTTTCTTGCCGGTCTATTTTTTTGATCTGATTATCGATTTTTTGTTTGATGGTAGGGTTTTCCAACTGTTCTTGATAAATTTTCAATAAGTCTGAAGCAGTTGAGATTACACCAATAGGATTTTTAAACTCATGTACTGCCATCGCAATAAATCGAGACTTTAGTTGCTGAAGTTCCTTTGATTTTTTAAAAAGTCGGAAGTAAAAAAATACCAAAGCAAATAGCAATAAACCGATTAAGATCATCAAAACAGAACCAATGGTCAACCAAAGAATCCTATCTTCTTTTGCTTGATTTTCTGCTTTCAATTGAAGAGCTTCCCTTTCAACATTTCGCAATTCTAGTATGTCTTGTATCAAATTTTGCGCATTCTGATTTTTAACTTGATTGGATGTGATATAAAATGATCGAAATCTATTGGGTATCCTAATTGACTCATCAATATCTTTTGATTTCAACGCTAACTCACCCAAAGCAAAAAGTGCTTCTCCAATAGTAATATTAAGATTATATTTTTCTGCAAACTCCAAAGATTTTTCAAATTGAATCTTAGCATCCTGAGATTGATTCAAAAACATATAATTTAAACCTAACAAATAGTGTGATTCTATTATCACCTCTTTATTGGACTTAGATTCTTCAAGCTGCCCGTTGATATCCAAAGCCATGGTCAAAAAGTCAATGGATTGATAATAGGCTTCTTGTTTATTTCTAATTTTTCCCAAATACATGTAAGAGGAAGCTAATAAAGGGATGTTTTTAACAGTTTCATTCACTGAAATACTTTCATGCATGTATTCCTCTGCCTCTTCCAAATAATCATTTAAGAAATGACTTTCTGCAAGATTATAAGCTGCGATTGCTAAGCGATCTTCTGGACCAAAAGCCTTGAAATATTCATAAGCAAGGGTATGATATTTTAGCGAAGATTCATTTTCACCGAGGCGATAGAAAAAAGTACCCAAACTAATATGACAATCTGCAATTCCTCTCAAATCATTTAATTCTTCAAAAATACCCAAAGATTTAAAGATGTAATCCAAGGAATAGGATAAGTTATCACTAAAATAGCTAAGAATGGCTAAGTTTCGATAAGCATAGGCCAATCCTTTGCCGTAGTTATTTTGAAAAGACAATTCTAACGCTTCTTGTGCAGCTATGGTGCTTGCGTTAAAATCAATTCTAAAATTATCCCTTGCATGGTTATTTAAAGAATCAATTCTATTTTGAATAACAATTTCACTTGTTGACTGAGCAAAAACGGCATCGCTACAACACAATACGCTTATCAATAACACCGCTTTGAAAAACCTCACTGATCTCTTTTTTTAAGTCATTTTGGGAATGTAATTTATCAAAATGTAATCCAACAAGATGTAAAATAAAAATATAAAGACAAGTTTTGTCAATAAACGGCATATTATCAAATGATAGCACGAAGATTTTTTTTTGCAACCGATCGGTAGGCACTATTTGAAAAATCTAAAGAAGGTAGTTTAATGATATTATCAAAACCATCTTGTAAACCCTCATCACCTGAAGTAATCAACCAACAAGGTTTCTGATACTTTTTCGCTAACTGTAAGAGTTCGTAACTTCCTTTCCCTCCCGCTGATTGGGAATCATAGCGGCCTTCACCTGTGATAATAAGGTCTGCTTGAGCCACTTCCTCCTCCAACTTTACCAATTGAAAGAAATATTGAGCTCCTTTATGTATTCTTACATCGAAAAAGAAAGACAATCCAAAGCCAATGCCTCCCGCTGCCCCGAAACTAGGTTGATCTGTCAAGTTCTTTTTTGACTTTTGTTCAAATAAAGAAATAATCCGCTTACTACAGTTTTCAAATCGTTCAATCTCTGTATCCAAAAGTCCTTTCTGTGGTCCAAAAACAGGTATAGCCCCCTGTGAACCAAAAAAGGAATTGTCAACATCACAGATTAACTCCAGTCGAATGTTTGGAAATGGGATTGGAGATTGAATAAAGGCTATTTTCTCAAAAAAAGTATCGGTAAAAAAGGCCAAGATCCTCCCCTTTTCATCCAAGAACTGAAAGCCCAGTCCTCCTAAAATCCCTAAACCTATATCTACGCTAGCGCTACCTCCTAATCCAAGATAAATCGTTTTTACTCCTTGATTTATAGCATGTTTTATTAAATCCCCAGTACCAAAGGAGCTTGCGATCCAAGGATTTAATTCTTCTTGAGAAAGATGCTTGATTCCAGAGACGGTTGAAACATCCAAATAAGCCGCTTGATTTATCTCATCCCAAAAATAAAATCCCTGAATTGTTCTGCCAATAGGGTCAACCGTCCAACATTGAATTTGCTTCAATTGCAATGCTTTTCCTAAAAGCCAGCAGGTTCCATCCCCCCCATCTGCAATAGGACAAGAAACAACCGTATCTTGCGGATATTTTTCAGACCAAGCCTTAACAAGAATTTCAGCAGCCTCATCTGCTTCTATAGATCCTTTGAAAGCATTGGGAGCTATCAAAATTGTTCTTGCTTGGGCTCTTGTCATCTGACTATCCTTTCAGCCTTTGGAAATAATCTTTCGTAGCTGCCTTAACTTTCGGAGCAAGGTAAATGGTCGAAATCATGGTCGGAATAGCCATTACCGCATACATACCGTCTATAAAACTCACCACCACTTCCAAGGATACCACAGCTCCTGCGACGATCGTTACTAGGTAGAAATAATTGTAGTAGTTGGCCTTATCAGCACCAAACAAGTAATTGATGCATTTATGTCCATAATAGGAATACGTAAACATAGTAGATAGCGCAAAAACCAATACAGCTACCATTAGCAAATACTTCCCAACTACAGGAATACCAGCTTCGAATGCAGCCAAAGTTAACCTAACCCCATCATTTTCTGTAGTTTCCCAAACTCCTGTGAGTAAAATTACTAGAGCAGTCAAGGTACAAACCACCACTGTATCGATAAAAGGCCCCAACATTGCGATCAAACCTTCCCGTACAGGTTCGCTATTTTTGGATGCTCCATGAACCATAGGTGCTGTCCCTATACCAGCTTCATTGGAAAAAGCAGCTCTACGCGCTCCTAAAATGATTACTGCACCTACTGCACCACCCATCACGGCATTTCCGGTAAAGGCATCCTCTAAAATCAACCATAACATGGAAGGCACAGCACCCAAGTTTTTAAATACAATAATAATAACTGTGATGAAATACAATATTACCATAAACGGAACTAGGCGGGAAGCCACCAAAGCAATCCTCTTGATACCGCCCAAGATCACAATACCAACAATGATCATCATGGAAATCCCAATGACCCATTTGGTAGACTGTCCATAATCCAAGTTGTAAGGTTCAAGCATAACAGAGCGGAATACAGCTGTCAATTGATTCGCTTGAAAAATTGCCAATAAGCCTAGAGCCCCTGCAACAGAAAATAAAATAGCCAATGGTTTCCATTTTTTACCCATCCCTTCTTCAATGACATACATGGGCCCACCTTGTATTTGACCGGATGTGTCGGTTCCTCTATACATGATGGCTAGTGAACAAGTGAAATATTTTGTGGCCATTCCAACAAAAGCAGACATCCACATCCAAAAAATCGCACCTGGACCACCCATATTGATTGCAATCGCCACACCTGAAATATTTCCTAAACCAACTGTTGCTGCAATTGCGGCGGACAAGGCCTGACGGGAAGAAATCTGACCGGGAGCATTTTTATCATCGTACTTCCCACTGACCACTTTCAAAGCATGGCCAAAGTATCGGAATGGCAAAAATCCCGAATAGACAAACAAAATCAATCCACCTCCCATCAAGAGAAGCAGCATAGGTGTATCCCAAATCCAATTACTAAAGTCAATAATGAATTGTCCCATAAATCATTTTTCAAATGAAACAGCATATTAAGGGCAATTTCTCAAAATGCAAAAAAGTATGGAAGGAAAAGTGGATGAAGAATGAAGAATGAAGAATGAGGAATGATTGAAAGGATGAAGGATGAAGGATGAAGGATGAAATTGGTTTACATAAGATGCTCATTTTTTTATACTCCATTTCCGTACTTGGTACTTGGTACATTGTACTTGGTACTTGGTACTTGTTACAGTGGATAGTAAGATGTGTTTTTTATGTTCCGTTAAAATATCTTTACTTTGGAATTCTCAAACATGACCCTTATGCTCGATACTATCTCCTCTCCTACGCTTCTGATCGATGAAGCTATATGTAGAAACAACATTAAGCGCATGACTGCTAAGGCAAGTAAGCATGGGATGCAGTTGATTCCACACATGAAAACAGCACAATCTCATATAGTCGGAGAATGGGCTAAGGAATATGGCATTCGAGAAATTACTGTTTCTTCCCTAAAAATGGCTAAGTACTTTACCGGACAAGGTTGGGAAAACATTCACATTGCATTTCCATTCAATCCAAGGGAAATACAGCAATTCAATCATTTGGCTAAACAGCAAGCGCTTTCCATTCAACTGGTTAATCCAGTTGTTACGGAAATAGTAGCTGGAAATTTGGAGTCTGAAGCAGGTTTTTTTATAGAAATCGATGCGGGATACGGTAGAACCGGAGTACCTTATCAGGACCTTGACAAAATTGAAGAGATATTATCGGTAGCCAAAAAAAATCCATTATTGACATTCAAGGGCTTTTATATACATCCTGGACATAGCTACTACACCAAAGATATAGCCGGAATCTATGAAGAAAGTAAGCGTGCACTATCACTTTTAAAAAATCAATTTATCGCACAATATCCAGAACTAAAAACCAGAATTGGGGATACACCCGGCTGTTCCTTAATGGATGATTTTGGTGATATCGATCAGCTCGGACCAGGTAATTTCATGTTTTATGATGTTACGCAAGTAGGTATCGGAAGTTGCGGCTTGGAGGATATTGCTGTTGCTTTGGCTGTACCTGTGGTAGACATCCGAGCAGACAAAGGGGAAATCCTGGTACATGGAGGGGGAGTACATTTGTCCAAGGATGTTTTGTATGAGCCGGATGGTAGTAAAAACTTTGGAGAAGTTGTCTACCTCCAAGAAGGTGCTGCGTGGGAAATACCTCAGCATCGATCTTATGTGAAGAGTGTTTCACAAGAACATGGCATCATCAAAGCTTCAACTGAGCTACTGGAGCGAGTCAGTGTAGGTGATTTATTGGGTATCCTTCCCATCCATAGCTGTATGACTGCCGATTGTATGAAATCTTATCGTACCATCAATGGTACTCTTATAGACCATGCGGAGGGCATTAATTTATAAAGTAAACAACACCTAGTTTGAACACAAGAGCATTTCTACCAAAAGCCTGAAAACGCACTTCGGGGTTAATACCGATCTCATCTGAAAATTTAATCATTCCCCCAGCACCTAAATTAAGGGAATTAAAATCAAATCTACCTTGAGGATTAAACTCGAATACCCTTCTGTAAAATCCATAGCCAGCGGTTACATACCATTCGCGTTCCTTTTCTGTTAGATAGTAACGTGCATTGATATCAAAACCACGGGCGTTCCCTGTAGCAGGAGTAAAAAAGGTAAATCCTGGTACTATGGAGAAGTAATTGCTTGGAAAGTATTCTGCAGTAAAGTTCATACCCAAAAATGGGGTATCTCCCGGAATTTCGTAAGCATGTATAGCCCTCCATTGACCTTTATATTGAGCTTCGGCCGTGGTAAAAACCAATAGCAATACTAATACTGTTAAGATTTTTTTCATGATCATCTCTTAGAAGGCAAAATCTCTAGTGATTGGTTTTCTTCCACCTCTAAAGTCTATGGTGTACATCACGTTCAAACGAATAATATGTCTATTTCTATAAGTTCCGGGTATGTTGGTTGGCCCATAAGTCCACATATGACCTCCGAAAAACATGTAATTATTAAGCGTATAGCCAATCGCTGTATACACTCGGTTTTCTTCGAAAATATTCCAAGTTTGACGATTGGATTGGAAGAAAAATTCATTGGATGGCGCTATAAAGAAAGTCCTGTTTTCCATTTTAGGCTTATTCAAAGGAATATATCCTGTGATTTTGTATCGCCATCGATTTTTAAACTCGTATTCAGATCCAACTTCATTTCCCCTTTGGAATCGATGTTCAAAACGGAACTGATGCAATACTTTTACTGGACCCACACTTTGCGTAAACAACCATTGATGCCAAAATCGAGTATCCAAAACTGAATCTACAAATTCCGGATTACCCCTGTCTGGAGAAAACTGCCAAACAATGGTTGGTCCAAATGTGACTTCGAAATTATCTGTAAAGAGATAGGTAAAACCAAAGCGATTATAAAACTGGCTCATTCTTCCTACAAAATCCCATGGATTATCCATACTATTTCTCCTCCGATAATGATTTTCCTGGTACCACCACCATTTTTCTGTCATTCGAAGTTTAAGGTATAGTCCATTCCAGTTTTCAGTAGTTGTTTGGACATTTGTACGCTCTGTTGGTACTACTACATCTTGCGCTTGGGATTTTTGAAAGAATCCAACGCACAATAATAAAATAGCTGACAGCAGAAGATTGTTTTTTTGTAACATGGTATTGATGGATTACAGCTCCAATGCTGACTCTATTTTACTTGGTGATGTTCTTCGGTTAAGTTTTCTTTCGATAGTTCTAGTATCCTCATTTCTTAAGTCTGCCATTCTTAAAATGAGATCCTGTACTTTTCTAGACCAAACTTTTATTTGCGTATAGTCCTGCTCATCTCTTATAGACTGTAAATAGTATTTATACAAACGCTCAGCACTTTCGAATAATCGCTGTTTGGCACGCTGATCATATCTTGTATATACATAAGGATTGAACACATTTTCCATATACATTTCATCTAGCTTTTCCCAATTCTTCGTCAATCGAGAAACCGCATCAAACTGTTCTTCCATTTCTCCAATCAAGTCCAACATGACATCTGCTTCAGCTTTTTTCTCTGAAAATTTGTTGGCCTTGGCGTATCTTTCGTTAATCCTGTCGAAATTGGCACCAAGTATATTTCGTTTGATCGCCTCCAAAAGACTTATTGTAACTTCATCTTTCTCCTCCAAATCACTAAACCTTTCCACAAGACTTTCTTTGGAGGATTTGATCCTGTTTTCAATATCCTTCAAATCTGCATCTTGTTCTATCAATGACAATTGACTATCCACATATCTTTTATATTCATTGACATGATTACCCATTTCTGAAATATAATTGTCCAATGCATTATAAAAGTCATCTTTGAAACCATTCGTTTTGTAGGTCAAAACCTTGTTTTTGTTTTCTTCATTGAAAGTATAAAAAACAGTATCCTCTTCAGAAAGGAATGAAAGTCCTTCTTCTGCCATATTCACTACATCATAAAACTGAATATCTTTTGTTCTGAATAAATTGATCAGCTCATCAAATTCTCTCAATTTGTTAAACTGAAAATCAAAGAAACTATACGCGAATGAAAGACTATCAGAACGCTGTCTATTTAATCTTAAGGCATTTCTATCTTTATAAGATTCCGTTGAGCGCTTCAATTGATCAAACTTACCTGGTAAATCCTCTATAATTTTTTGCTGAGACCTGCTAAGTTCAAATACAAACTTCCGAGTATGTATAGGATATTCAATTAGTTTCTTTTCCGCATTAACGTATTTTTCATCGTACCTCAGAATCTTAACCAGAAAATCTTCCATAAAAGCATTTCCGTGTTTTTGAGCTTTAAAAGCTATATTTGTCGACAAAAACCCGTCGTTAAAAAAGATTCCAAAACTTTTATCTGCTATTCTAAATCCTTTATTGTCTCCAGCATTTATTTGCTTGAGTTTATTAATGGTTTCAAAAAATACTACCTCCTCCAAAACTTCATTGGTAACCAAATTACGCTGCACTAATCCAATTAAAAACCCATTTTCATAATTTCTAACTTCACTTATCAAAACTCCATCCTGATCATAAGTAAAAGTCCATTCACCATGCATAATACCCCCATCTCTTAACTCTCCTCTTATAAAATGTGTATTTCGTCCAACAAATGATTTGAATTGAAACCTTCCTTTTAAGTCTCCATTACTAAACAAAAATTCATCCGCTTGGGCTTTCTTTTTTAACTCACCTCCTTTAAATTCATTTTCTTCAAAAATCCACTTACCGTCGGGGACACCTTGGGAATAATTTGCTTTTATTTTGATTTGAGTACTGAAAAGGTCATATATGAGCTGAAAATCAATAACATCTTGAGGTTCAATTTGATGATCTTCATCCAAATAATCCCATAATCCTGACTTTGCATCCCGCTCGTAGATACCTTCTACTTCTGTTTTGTAATAGCGCGTTTTATCATCAGGGTCTCTTTCCTTCCTAATAAATTGGAAAGGGCCTTGTTTGATTACTGCACCCTCTGAACCAGGGTTAAATTGAAAAGTAGCAGTACCATTAATTCCGTTGAACTTATACTCACCCTTATATTCTTGTTGTGCATGTGAATGCCAAAATAATGATAAAAAGAGTATGAATGATAAGACGTGTATATTGGGGATTAGCTTCATAAAGATTATTTGAAAAACACAATTTCAATTCATAAATTATTTACAATTATAGGACCAAAACAGTTCAAATCAAGAACAAATTATCATTTTTTAACAGATCATAAAACTTTGAATATGATGAAAAAAATATTTTTTTGAATTATATTTCATTAATCAAGATTATACAAGATACTCACCTTACCTATTCTTCCAAACTGGCTTTCTGTCTGAATTTGCGGCCTTATTTGTTCAACCACATAAATTGTAACAACTTCCTTTGACTGTTCCTTGGCTAATTTCTTCAATACCTTTTCTAACCGGAGCATTATTGATTCACAAGCTTCTAATTGATCTAAACCCTTCATTTCCACATAAGTCATGAGGGAAACGTCTTCAGGCTTGTCATCTAAGTATACTAGCTTAACATCTCCAGGATGAGTGAAAGAGGTAATGAGAATAAATATGAGTAGTTGTAGCATACAAGTTTGGCTTGAGTATGCTAACTATACCCAAAAAAAGTAAAAAAAGTTTAAAAAAAGCGGAATAAAATTCCGCTTTCTGATAATTTACTTATAACCCAAGACTTTCATCATAGATTCTGGGCTTTGCTCTGGAGCAAATAACCAATGCTTGATGCTACCATCTGGATTGCGATCAATGATGACATGTTTTGGAGCAGGAATCAAGCAATGCTGAATACCTCCATAGCCACCCAGGGACTCTTGGTAGGCTCCTGTATGAAAAAAACCTATGTATTGCTTTTGCCCCTCCTGAATCTTTGGCAAATAAATATTGAATTGATGGGCTTCTGAATTGTAGTAATCCATACTATCACATGTTAAGCCACCCAAACTGATATTGTGATACTCTCCATCCCAATTATTGACGGCCAACATGATATACTTTTGATTTAAGCCCCAGCTGTCCGGTAGCTGAGTGATAAATGAGCCATCAATCATGTACCAAAGCTCTTTGTCATTTTGGAGTTTTTCATCCAATACTGAGTAAATCGCAGCTCCACTCTCGCCAACAGTGTAGGACCCAAATTCAGTAAAGATATGTGGCTCATCCGTGTGGTTTTTAGCACACATCCACTTGATATTCTTGACAATCTGCTCAGCCATGTACTGATAGTCGTAATCAAAGAATACATTGTACTTGATTGGCCAACCTCCACCGATATCCATCGTGTCCAAGGAAGGTGCAATTTTCTTTAAATCCACATATTTCTGAATAAAACGAGTCAATTCAGACCAATAATAGGCTGTATCTTTAATACCGGAGTTGATGAAAAAGTGCAGCATCTTCAAGCTAACCTGAGGATTATTCTTGATTTTTTCTTCATATAGGCTGATGATATCATTGTATCGCACACCTAGTCTGGAAGTATAAAAACCAAACTTCGGTTCTTCATCAGAAGCAATTCTAATACCTACCTGGAACGGAACGTTGACATGCTCTAAATAGTAATCAATCTCAGTCAAGTTGTCCAATACCGGAATACAGTTCACAAAACCATCATTCAAAAGCTCTGTGATGTATTGACGATACAACTCGCGCTTAAATCCATTACAGACAATATAAGTTTGTTTATTAATCTTTCCTTGAGCATATAAGGAACGAACCAAATGAATATCAAACGTACTCGAAGTCTCGATGTGAATATCATTTTTCAATGCCTCATCCAAGACAAAGCTGAAATGAGAAGACTTCGTACAGTAGCAATAGGTATATTTACCTTTGTAGTCATGTTTTTCTATCGCATTTCCAAAGTAGGTCTTCGCATTCTGAATATTTTCAGAAATTTTTGGAAGATAGGTAAGTTTCAAAGGGGTTCCGTATGTGTTGATGATCTCCATCAAATTCACTCCGTTGAAATGTAATTCATTGTTTTCAACATGAAACTCCTTTGTAGGGAAATCAAATGTCTGTTGGATCAGATCGATGTATTGATTCATTATGAAATGGGATAGAATGAGTTAAATCAGCTACAAAATTTGTTTATTAATTCGGTAATTCAAATGAAAAAAGGGGAAAATCCGCAGATTATTCCCCTTTTATACAAACTTAAACACCAATTAATCAAAATAGTTCTGTGCGGAGCAATCGCTCCTCTGCTTGATATCTTTTTTCGTTGGTAATCAGCTTAGTTAATATCTGCTTAAACCGAAGCTCCTTGGCAATGTAACGCTCCATCCATTGGAGTTTGGCTAGTAAAGTTGCCTCTTGACTCTTATATAGACGGAAAACAAACTGGTTTTGTTCTTTTTGATATTCTATCAACATTCCAGGAAGCCCACCTAAAGTCAATAAAGTTTTGAACAGATTTTTTACAGGCACATGTTCGATGGAACAGTAAAATGCATTGAACACTTCTTTTTTCTCTGGAAAATTCGGAAAATTGTAGGTGGCGTAATCTTCCAATCGTATCCATTCCGCACTGGCAAACCAATCCGTAAGCGTGAGGTATTCGTCATTTTTTGAAGTTGAGCGAACACTTACCTGAAGTGATTCGCTTGCGATATACTGATTTTCTACTGCTTGTGCCATCGATAAACTGATTTAATCAACACTTCAAAAGTACAGGGAAAAATTTTAAAATCCTAATTACCCTATTATTTTTATAGGTTTTATAAAAACATCAAATTAATAAATTTGTTTGATCTCATTCCTTACCTTAGTGAAAGTTTAGATTATAAATTATTCACTAAGGTTTTTCATGTTTATACGAAATATCCAATCTGAAAAGTCCAGATTTGTAGCACTTCAAGGCCAAAGTTTTCCCATAGGTCCTACACTCACAGAAGACGGTGTCAATTTTTGCATTTTCTCCAAAAACGCCACCTTAGTTGAGCTTCTAATTTTTAATCATATCAATGAGGTCTATCCTGCGGAAGTTTTCACGCTCAATCCCAAATACAATAAAACTTATCACTACTGGCATATTTTTCTGGAGGGAGCTTATGAAGGGTTGATTTATGCCTTTAGAATTCATGGTCCATACGAACCACATAAGGGACATTTATTTGATTCGAGCAAGGTAATCTTAGATCCCTATGCAAAAGCAGTGGTTATTCCAGAGAAATACGATAGAAAAGAGCATACAAAGCTAGGAAAAGGTGGACTGCACAGCATGAAAAACGTAGTGGTAGACATCACCAACTATGATTGGGAGGGTGATACACATCCACGTACACCATTTTCCAGAACAGTCATTTATGAAATGCATGTTGGGGGATTTACAAAAAATCCCAATTCAGGTGTTTCCCCAGAAAAGCGCGGAACATTTGCTGGCTTGATTGAAAAAATCCCCTATTTGAAAGAACTGGGAGTCACCGCCGTGGAGTTATTACCGATTTTCCAATTTGACAAACAGGATGCACCGCCTGGCATGATAAATTACTGGGGCTATAGTCCAATATCTTTTTTTGCACCTCATCAAGACTTCTCTACCGAACCCAATAGCTTAAAGGTTTTGGATGAATTTAGAGATATGGTAAAGGCTTTACATAATGAAGGCATAGAAGTCATTTTAGATGTGGTATTTAATCATACAGGAGAAAATAAGGAAGATGGTCCAACTTATTCCTTCAAAGGAATTGACAATAGCATCTACTATATATTGGAGAAGGATAAATCCAAGTATAAAAACTATTCAGGTACTGGCAATACCTTGAATGCCAATCAATCCATCGTGAGAAGAATGATAATATCAGCTTTACATTTTTGGGTACGGGACATGCATGTAGATGGATTTCGATTTGACCTAGCCTCTATACTTTCGCGGGATGAAAACGGAAATCCCATTGAAAATCCACCAATTTTGTGGGACATTGAATCAGATCCAATTTTGGCAGGCACCAAATTAATTGCAGAAGCATGGGATGCAGCAGGTTTGTATCAGGTGGGCTCATTTGTGGGAGACAGCTGGAAAGAATGGAACGGTAAATTCCGTGATGATGTACGAGCATTCCTAAGAGGAGATCAGGGTAAAATCAGTGATTTTGTAACTCGAGTTATCGGAAGCCCTGATATTTATGCAGCAAAAAATAGAGAAGCGGAACAAAGTATCAATTTTGTTTCCTGCCATGATGGTTTTACATTGATGGATGTAGTTTCCTATAATCATAAGCATAACTTAGCCAATAACGAAGGGAATAGAGATGGCAATAATGAAAATTACAGTTACAATTTTGGAGTTGAAGGCCCCACGACCAACAAGTACATCAATAAACTTCGGAAAAGACAAATCAAAAATCTGCATGTAATCAATATTCTTTCGTTAGGTGCACCGATGATTTTAATGGGAGATGAAGTTTGCCGTACACAACAAGGGAATAATAACGCCTATTGTCAGGACAACGAAATCTCATGGTTTGATTGGGATTTAGTAGAGCAAAACCAGGAAATGTTCCGTTTTGTGAAAATTTTGATTCAGAAAAGGTTACTTCGAGAAACTTCCCAGCGGGGCTTTAATTTAAGCTTACTGGAATTTCTTCAAAAACCATTAATTGAATGGCATGGAGTAGATCTTGGAAAGCCTGATTGGAGAAAGAATTCTCATGCGATCGCTGCAACCTTCTCTTCCATGAGTGGGCTGGTTTCTATGCATTACATGGTCAATGCCTATATTGAGGATTTAAGCTTTGAGTTACCTCAACTAATCAACGGACAAGCCATACAATGGAAACGATGGATAGACACTGCCAAGGAAAGCCCTGATGATATCCAACAATGGAAGGATTCCCCTTGGATTAAAGGAGATCGCTACACAGTGAAAGCGCACAGCATTGTGATTGCCATAGGGAACATCAAAAAATAAAGCCCAAAACATCTTTTGCCGATGCTTTGGGCTGTTACATCAATTACAAACTTACAGCTCTAAATTTCCGATCAAATCGAAGGGAATCGGTTAGGATCTACTTCGTTGAACATTGCATATACTTTTTCTACCACATCATCCACTGATGGCTTGGAGAAGTAATCTCCATCCGAAGAGTACGCAGGCCTATGTGCTTTTGCTGCTATGGTAGCTGGCTCTGAATCCAAATGGAAATATGCTTTTTGCTCTTCTACTACCTTTTGCATCATGTATGCAGAAGCACCTCCCGGTACATCTTCATCTGCGAATAGGACTCTATTAGTCTTTTTAATGGAATCCACAATAGTATGATGCACATCGAATGGCAACAAGGTTTGTACATCAATTACCTCCAACTCAATACCCATCGCACTCAATTCTTCGGCAGCATCCAACACAATTCTACACATAGAACCATAAGTCACCACTGTTAAATCAGTACCGGATCTCAAGATTTCAGGCTCGCCAAGTGCTACTTTAAACTCACCAATGTTTGAAGGCATGCGCTCTTTTAGACGGTATCCATTTAAACATTCAATAACTAAGGCAGGCTCGTCAGCTTCCATCAAGGTATTATACATACCAGCTGCCTGAGTCATATCTCTTGGTACACAAAGCAACATCCCTCTCAAGGAATGCAACAACATTCCAATTGGGGAACCCGCATGCCACACACCTTCTAAACGGTGTCCTCTCGTACGTACAATCAATGGAGCCTTCTGACCACCTTTGGTACGGTAAGTCAAGGAAGCCAAATCATCAGAAAGCGTCATCAAAGCATAGTGGATATAATCCAAATATTGAATTTCAGCCATCGGACGCAAGCCTCTCAAGGCAGCTCCGATTCCCTGACCGATAATCGTCACCTCTCGGATGGAAGTATCAAATACGCGCAAATCACTATACTTGGCCTGTAAGCCTGAAAACGCCTGATTCACATCCCCGATTTTTCCCACATCCTCACCAAAAGCTAAGAATCGAGGATCTCTTTCCAAAATCTTATCAAAGCAGGCCTGCAATACCTCCCTTCCATCCACCAAAGGAGCTCCCTCCTCGTAATGAACAGGGACTGGGGTAATATTTGCAAACTGTTCTGCTGACTGAGAATATAAGTGAGAATTGTAACGATCTTCATTGATTACTGACAATTGGTTAAACCAATTTCTCAACTCAGCCTTCACAGATTCCTGATCCTTTCTTAGCATCCACAAAGCTCTTCTAACAGTAGATACCACATCCTTTCGGATAGGATTCAAGGTCTTTTGTAAGTCTTCTGCCACTTGTAATAAAGCAGCTTTTTCGAATGAATTTGCAGCAGCTTCTTTGATTAGCTGTACTGCCTCTTGCAATTCATTTTTAATTTCAGAGCTAAATGCCGCCCATGCTGCATCTTTTTCTTTTTTCGCGATAGCCTTTGCTTCCGCTTCAATTTTATCTAATTCTTCAGGAGAAGCTACTTGGTTATCTTCCAAATATTCTCTGAACTTCAAGATGCAATCATGATTTTTTTCCCAGTCTAAGCGCTCTTTGGATTTATAGCGCTCATGAGAACCAGAAGTAGAGTGGCCTTGTGGCTGAGTCACTTCAATGACGTGAATCAAAACAGGTACATGTTCTTCTCTGGCAATTCTGGAAGCATTTTCAAATGCTTTGTCCAAGGCTTCATAATCCCAACCTTTGACTACGAAAATCTCAAAGCCTTTTTGATCATCATTTCGCTGAAGCCCCTTAAGAATTTCTGAAATACTTCCTTTGGTAGTATGGTATTCGTTTGGTACAGAGATTCCATAACCATCATCCCAAACTGACACTACCATCGGAACTTGCATTACCCCTGCGGCATTGATTGCCTCAAAAAACATCCCCTCAGAGGTAGAGGCGTTGCCAATAGTTCCCCAAGCAACTTCGTTTCCTTTATTGGAAAATTGAGTCATGCCATGAAGCGCTTCATTTTTTCTATATAGCTTAGAAGCCATTGCCAAACCTAATAATTTCGGCATTTGACCGGCAGTAGGAGAAATATCAGAAGATGAGTTTTTCATCTCCATCAGGTTTTTCCACTGACCTTTGTCATCCAACAAACGTGTTGCAAAGTGGCCGTTCATCAAGCGACCAGCGGAGGCAGGCTCTGCTTCCACAGAGGTGTGTGCATACAACTGTGCAAAATACTCCCGAATGGTCAACTGACCAATAGCAAACATAAAAGTCTGATCTCTATAGTAACCAGCGCGGAAGTCACCATTCTGAAAATGCCTGGCCATAGCTAATTGGGCGAGCTCTTTACCGTCTCCAAAAATGCCAAACTTGGCTTTCCCCATAAATACTTCTTTCCTCCCCATCAATGAAGCCTGACGGCTTTCATTGGCAAGTCTATACTCCTTTAACAAAAGTTCTTTGTCCAAAACTTTTGACTTTTTGTTTGTTGAAATTGAAGCCACTGAAGTCATGATTAACGAATCTCTAAATTATTTTGGGTTTTCATGCCATACGCAAGTATGTCAAAAATAGATAAATTTGTTAGGTTTACAAACAGTTGAATCCATTTCTTTTTCCTCAAAATCGGTAATTTATTTCGCCAAAAATAGGTAATTTTACCAATATCAAAATTTTATAAGGTTAAAATTAGAATCACCAATTTTATAATATTGACAATACCTTGATTTACCATACAATAAAATATGGCCAAGTTTTTAAAAAATCTCCAAATTTTAAATTATTTTAAGCGTGTTTTTGAAATTTTATGGCGAAAAAGGTTTTTAAAAAAAATTAAATTTCTTTTTTAAACGAATTTCATACCTCAATCAAAATATCTGATAGGTTTTGAATTTTCTATTGTATTCCCATATTATCTTTGCAGCATTATTATTTAAACCCAAATGTTAGTAAGATGATAATAGGCGTTCCAAAGGAGATTAAAAACAACGAAAACAGAGTGGCTTTGACCCCTGCAGGTGCAAAAGAACTTGTGAAGAGAGGTCATCAAGTCTATGTACAACATACAGCTGGATTAGGCAGTGGTTTTTCTGACGAGGAGTATGTGCAAGCTGGTGCAGTGGTATTACCTACCATTGAAGATGTATATGCTATTGCAGAGATGATCATCAAGGTAAAGGAGCCAATCGAACCTGAATACAAATTGATCAAAGAAGATCAATTGTTGTTTACCTATTTCCATTTTGCTTCCTATGAGCCTTTGACCAAAGCGATGGTTGAAAGCAAAGCAGTTTGCTTAGCATATGAAACCGTAGAAAAAGCAGACAGAAGCTTACCACTTTTGGTACCAATGTCTGAGGTAGCTGGAAGAATGTCTGTTCAGAAAGGTGCTAACTACCTAGAAAAACCATTGAAAGGTAGAGGTATTTTATTAGGTGGCGTGCCGGGTGTGTTGCCTGCTAAAGTGGTAATTTTAGGAGGAGGTGTAGTAGGTACACAAGCTGCTTGGATGGCCGCTGGTTTGGGTGCAGATGTAACCATTATGGACGTATCCTTAGCTAGAATGAGGTATTTAGCTGATGTAATGCCTGCCAATGTAAAGACTATGATGTCTAACGAATACAATATCCGTGCAATGATCAAAGACGCAGATTTGATTGTAGGTGCGGTATTGATACCTGGTGCGAAAGCTCCACACTTGATCACCCGTGACATGTTGAAAGACATGAAGCCTGGTACAGTTTTGGTTGATGTAGCAGTAGACCAAGGAGGTTGTATCGAAACATGTACTCCAACTACGCACGAAAATCCAACGTACATTATTGATGATGTGGTTCACTACTGCGTGGCAAATATGCCAGGTGCTGTTCCTTATACTTCTACCCTAGCATTGACCAATGCAACATTACCTTATGCCATCCAACTCGCGGATAAGGGCTGGAAAAAAGCTGCTCAAGAAAATCCTGAGTTAGTTCCAGGTCTGAACGTGATCAATGGTGAGATTGTCTACAAAGCAGTTGCAGATGCATTCGACATGAGCTATGTTCCAGTTGAAAAATATTTAGCTGATTAAAACATCCTCATTTATAAAAATAGAAACTCGGTCCTACAAAGGCCGAGTTTTTTTATTTTAGGTATATCAAGTAATAAAAAAAACAGTGCTCCTGATGGAACACTGTTTCTAGTGTGGTTTAATAGGCTAGATTTTTATAATCTTTGGAAAACTCTCACATAATCAACAACCATTTGCTGAGGGAATACTGTCGTATCATCGGGATTACCAGGCCAATTCCCTCCTACTGCGATGTTGAACAAAAAGAAGAAAGATTCTCTTAATTCTGACAATGCTGCTGGTGTGATATCTACGGTGTGAAATGGTCTATTATCTAGCAACCAAACGATTTGACGCTCATCCCATATAATGGAAAATACATGGAAGTTATCATTGAAAATACCTTGAGGCAAAGTGGTAAATCCACCTGTTTCTGCATGCGAACCGTTATTGTCCCAGTGTACAGTTCCATGAACAGTATTATTACGTGCTGTAGAAGGACCACCTATCATTTCCATGATATCTATCTCCCCGCAGGCAGGCCATCCAACTTGACGAATATTATCACCAAGCATCCATAGTGCAGGCCAAATTCCCTGACCTTTTGGAAGTACGGCACGGATATCAATTCTTCCAAACTGAAAAGATTGACGACCTTCTGTTTTAATTCGTGCAGATGTAAACTGTCTGCCTGACATAGGTTCTCTACGAGCTGTGATAATCAAGTTACCATTTTCAACACGAACATTCTCACGTCGATTGGTGTACCATTGAAGTTCATTGTTACCCCAACCACACAAGTTATTGGAGCAACCATCACCCAAGTCGAAGGTCCAGTCTTGAGTCAATGCATTTCCGTTGAACTCATCTCTCCAAACCAAGCGATAGCCATCATAACTTTCAGGGCTTACGAAACCTGTTGTAGGAATTCCTAAACCAAGAACAGCATCTGAAATCTCTACTTGGCGGGTTTCTGCAATAAAATCATTCTCCGTGGTATGTGCCTGAACAGTTATGGTAAAAGTACCTGCTTGCCTATACGTAAAAGATGCAGAATTACCTTGTGCCAACTCAGGCAAACTAGCATCTACACCAAAACTAACCCTAAAGAAGTTAGCGTTTGTTGCAGAAAAATTCACCGTTACATTCCCTCGATCACCTTGTACAACATTCACTTGTAAATTGGTAGGCAACTCCACTTTCGCAGTCACTTCATCTTCTTGGCAGCCCTGAAATAGGACTGCCGTAAGAAGAATAATTAGGATTTGTTTAATTCGAATAAACATAGGTCATTATTAATTTTTAATCTGCTGGTATCAACACAAACGTCCACCATACGGCACCATTTGGGGTGATATCAATTGTAAGCGTCAACTCCTGAGTTTCCGCATTGTAATCTAACACATCGTAAGTTACAGACTCATTGGCTCTTGGAGGACCAATGGTGTACTCACCACCATTAAAAGCTTTAGGCAATGCAATAAAAGCCCCTGTTCCAGTAACGGTTAATTTGGCCCGAGTGTTACCAGAAGCAGGCGTCAGACTAAATTGATGCGTACCAGAGGCCCATGCGGCTCCAACAGTACCTGCAAGATTAGCCTCAGGTTGACAACCTCCTCCACTAAGACCCATATAATCTTCTGCATAGATATCACCTTGAGCATCGTATTCATATACTCCATTTTCTTTGAAAATGAATAGGTCATTGAATAAACAAGGACGATCGCCCGCAATACTTGGCCCATTAGGGAAAAAGGCATCGCTACCCGGTGAAGGGCCTACTCCGAAGGATTGGGCTGCTGGTCTCAATTTCCATGCCTTCTCACCACTGCCAATTAGGTCTTGAAGGGAAATCCCTACAGCAGGAACTTCAGGTTCAGGATCTGGTTCAGGATCTGGAGTTCCTGAAAAACCAGCAGGAATCAATCGCACGTACCATGCTAAAGCATCGTTGGCACCATCTCTAAATCTCAAGAACATTTCATTTTCTTCCAAGACCACCAGCTGATATGTTCGTACTCCAGTGAAATAGCCAATGAATCCGGGGTTTGTAACGGTCAATACTGGGAATGGGCTCTCTTCTTCTAAGATATTCCAATTCAATCCTCCTGGCGAGTTAAATGGTGCTGATAAATCACCTACCCCTGGATCAAATGCACCAGGGAAAGCTGACCCTTGCGCTCCATTTAAGTACACCAACCCATTGGTATTCCAATCGAATTCAAAGCCTGATAATTTGAATGTATAACGAGTATTATACATGCCACTACCTACCTTTTCATTCGGACGTGCTTGATAGAATTCAGGGAAGAAGCTAGTGATCGGCCCTACTCCTAAGTGACCTGCTCTAGCAGAGTCAATCACCCATGTTTTGCCTTCCACAGCATCAATACCTCCGGTCAATAAATTGAATAAAGGTCTATCCAATAAGGTAGGATCTGTTTCTTCAATAATTACTTCCTGACTGAAAGAAGAACTACCTCCCCTGTCATATACAGTCAAAGTTACAGTATACGTACCTGCTAGAGGATAAAAACCTCTTACACGTCTACCTTCCGTTCGAACTCCATTACCTAAATCCCAAACCATCAAGAAGAAATCTCCATCTCCGATAAAGTCGAGAATATTATCACTCTCTGTCGAAGGAACAAAGCTAAAACCTGCATCCTGTACAGTAGGTGGATCTGCATCCAATCTAAATTCCTCCACGCATGACCAAACGATCAAAATAGGTAAGAGAAACGCTGCTATTTTTAAATATTTTTTCATCATTGCTTGAATTAATAACCTGGGTTTTGTCTCCATCTACCGCCTGCTAAATCAATCTCAAATTGAGGGATGGGAAACAGCTCATGCTTACCAACTTGGAAACCCTGAATAGCATCTACTGCCTTTCCTGTTCTCACCAAATCCCAGAATCTATACCCTTCACCTGAAAGCTCCAATCTACGCTCTCTGTAGATATCCTCTAACAACTGTGCTCCAGAACTTGTAATATCTGGCACACCTGCTCTTTGTCTTACCTTGTTCAATTCAATTCTTGCGCGCGCGTCATTACCTGTCTGAGCAAATGCCTCGGCAGCCATCAATAGGACATCCGCAAATCGAATAGCTCTGTAATTCAACGGACTAGTCAAATCATCATCCGGCAAGCCTCTTTCAAAGTCTCTCTTGATATACTTGTTATTGAAGTAGCCTGTGTGACCACCTGCTCCGATAGCATATGAAATTTGCCCTGGATTTGGTTGCTGAGCTATCCATGCATCCAAATTTAAAATCGTAACTT
Organism: Mongoliitalea sp.; assembly: GCF_054166905.1. Lineage (NCBI taxonomy): Bacteria > Pseudomonadati > Bacteroidota > Cytophagia > Cytophagales > Cyclobacteriaceae > Mongoliitalea > Mongoliitalea sp. The sequence continues at coordinate 109,058 of NZ_JBSZCK010000011.1, forward strand.
CTCTCCTGGGATCATTTCCAAAGAAATCGTACAGATTTTGTGTTGGAAGATTGTAGCTATTGCCATCTCCATAAAAAGGACCGACAAAATTACGAATAGCATGGAAGCCAGGAGCTGGGTTACCCTGCAGACATACCAGACAGCCGTAGTCACCACCTTGCAATCCAGAATGTTGGATAGTAAATACATCCTCTGGCCCATTCTGATTGGTAACTAGCCACATGGTGGACATATCATTTACCAGTGCATATCCTGCTTGATTGGTCGTAATCAACTCATCGAATACCTGAGCAGCTTGGGCAAATTTGTTCTGATATAACAAAACCTTGCCTTTCAGAGCCATAGCAGCACCCTTAGTGATTCTACCCGTTTCTTGGGTAGTCCAACTCAACACGTTGATTGCTCTGTCTAGGTCTCTCTCTATCTGTGCATAGATTTCCTCTTTTGGAGTTCTATCAATTTCACGAACCTCATTAATGGAAGCCCTCCTATCGATGATTAAAGGCATATCTCCAAAATACTTCACAAGTGTGAAATAATAATAGGCTCTTATAAATGAGATTTCAGCCATCAAACGCTCCTTTGCTGGAAAGTCGATATTATTCTCATTTTCAAACACAAAATTTGCTCTAGCAATCCCTGCATAATTGAATCGCATGACATCCCTCAATTCAGCATTAATCCCTCCATGGCGCATGCCATCTATTTCATGCAAGCCTTGGGTGTCAAACACACTCTCTCCACCTGCTATAGAGTTATCAGATGCAATTTCTCCGATCCAAACATGTAAGTAATTTGCTTGCATCAAATCATACACCCCAATAACAGCACGCTCATAATCCTCTGGTGTGAGGAAAAAGTTTTCAGCATCTTGAACAAACTCCGGTTCAAGATCTAACCAAGCATCGCATGAAAATAAACTCATGCTGGCTGCTAGTAGAAATATTTTTATTTTTTTCATGTCTCTTAGAATCTAAAGTTTAAACCGCCCATGATTACTCTTGCTTGCGGGAAGATCCCGTTATCAACACCTGCAAACAATGGATTACCAGATCCCACATCCGGATCAAAACCCATGTATCTTGTGAGGGTAAACAAGTTATTTGCAGCTATGTAGAATCTCATCGAACGAATACCTACCTTACCAGTCATGCTGTCAGGCAAAGTATATCCAATTTGCACATTTCTCAGTCTTGCAAATGATCCGTCTTCAACAAAGAAGTCAGAGAATACCGTATTTCTAGTTTGTCCAGTAGTTAATCGAGGAATCTCATTGGTAGTACCTGGACCTGTCCAACGATTGACATTGTACGCCATTTTATTGGCAAATGGTTGCTGTCTTTCATAGTTACGAATGATTTCCTGACCTAAGGCAGCATAGATATTTGCAGAGAAATCAAATCCTTTATAATCAACCGAAAGGTTCAAACCCATGATAAAATCAGGAATAGGAGAACCTAAGAAGGTCAAATCAGACTCATCACTGAAATTGATCACACCGTCTCCATTGACATCAACAAAACGAAGATCACCAGGTCTTGCATCTGGCTGTCTAACTGGGCTGGAGTTGATTTCTTCCTGAGTCTGGAAAATTCCATCAGTCTTGAAACCTACAAAATAGCCAATAGGAAAACCTTCTTGAAATCTTGTCGCAATATTGCCCCCTACTCCAAATGCAGCACCTGGGATAAAATCCAATCCTTCAGGAACTTTGGTAACTCTGTTTCTCAGATAGGTGAAGTTATAATCCACTCTGAAGTTAACACCACTTGGTCTTTTGGTTGCATAAGCGACTTCCAATTCAATACCACGATTGGTTACGTTACCTGCATTGATAAATGGAGGAAAACTCCCAGGTCCATAAGAACCTAGCAAAGCAGACACTTCTGGCTGGAACAATAAATCTCTCGTATCCTTGATGAAATAATTAGCAGTAAAGTCCACATCTCTGAACAGAGTGAAATCCAAACCGATATTGGTTTGAAGGGTGGTCTCCCATTTCAAATCAGGGTTACTGAATGTTCCAATGGCTGCACCATTCACAATAAAATCATTGAATACATAACGAGCTAGACCATTCATCAATCCTCGGAATCTGAACAAACCAATTTGGTCATTACCTGATACCCCGAAACTCGCTCTTAACTTCATGAAATCAATCGCTTTTGAGCTAAAGAAATCCTCATCTGAAATGATCCAACCACCAGAAATAGTAGGGAAATAACCAATTCTGTTGTTTGGTCCAAAGTTAGAGGATCCATCTCTTCTCAAGATACCAGATACAGAATACCTTCCTTTGTATTCATACTCACCTCGAATGAATGCGGAAACCAATTTTTGCATACTTTGAAAAGATCCTGTTTGGTTCAAGAATCCTCCTGGAGCTTGGTTGGCAGAGATATCAGCAAAACGCACATCATTATTAGGAATATTGAATGCAGTACCATTTAAACCCATATTTCTATTACCGAAATAACTGACACCTGCGGTACCTTTTACACGGTTATCACTATCAAATGAACGATCATAATTTAAGAAAGCCTCAAAGTTATAATCCAAGAAGGAATCTCTTGCTTCAAATACAGATGCACCTCTTTCAATCAAGGTACCACCTACATCCACCAATACTGGATCTAAATTTTCATTTCTTGCGGAGTTAGCAAATTTTCCTGGACCAAACCAAGCTAAAGGGTTGAATGCTTTTACGTCTACCAATGCAAAGTTGTAACCTGCTCTACCATTGATGCTAAAGTGGTCATTGATCTCATAAGACAATTCTTGCTTACCTACAATTTTATTTACCCAAGCATCATTGAAGGTATTTTCAATCTGCGCGATTGGGTTGATGATATCCTGTACATTTTCCAAGAATGAAAATCTATTACCCACACGAACAGGCTCTGTTGGATAAGCATTAATGGTATTAAATAATACAGACCCTATACCACCTTGAGGAATACCGCTAGTACGTTCATGAGAATAGAGAAATACAGATGTCAATTTTAGCTTTGGAGCAATTTCTGTAATGAAATTAATTCTAGCATTGTAACGCTCAAAATTAGAACGATCACCACCTACAATACCCTGCTGACCAAAGTACCCCCCACCTATAGAGTAAGAAGTTTTTTCAGAACCCCCATTGACAGTAACCATATGCTCTTGGATAGGTGCAGTCTGGAACACTTCACTTTGCCAATCTGTACCTACACCTAAATTAGTGTTTGCAAAAGGTGGTAAATTTCCACCAGCAGCAAATGCCTCATTCACTAAGACAGCATACTCACGAGCATTTAAGAGATTCAACTTTCTTTCTGCTTGTTGCACTCCGTAGTAGCTACTGAATTCAAGAGATGGTTTTTGGTTCTTAGAACCTTTCTTGGTCTCTACGATAATTACACCATTTGCAGCTCGAACACCATAGATACCTGCAGTTGCATCTTTCAATACGTTGATGGATTCAATATCATTGGGGTTAAGGGAGTTTAGACCTGCTGCATCAAAAATAACCCCATCTACCAATATTAACGGATTGTTATTCCCAAAAGTACCCAAACCACGAATACGGATGTTGGATGTACCTCCTGGCGCACCGGAGTTGGTAGTAATTGTCACACCCGAAAGCTTACCTTGCAATGCCTGATCTAATCTGGGCATATTCATGTCTGCTACTGCTTCACCTTTAATCTGAGAAACGGCACCAGTCAGCTCCTTTTTTGTTGCAGTACCATAACCAACAACAATTACTTCGTTTAATGAGGAAATTTCATCCCCCAAGCGAATAATGATCTGGGCTTGACTTCCTACAGTAATTGTTTGAGTTTGATAACCTATAAAACTAACTCTTAACTGGTCCCCAGGTACAGCGGCCAAGGTGAAATTACCATCTAAGTCAGTAACGGTTCCGGTAGTCGTCCCTACCTTCAAAATACTCGCACCTGGAATGGGATCACCCCTTTCATCAAGTACTTGGCCTCTGATGGACCCTGTTTGAGCAAACAATGATAGTTGCACGCCCAAAAACAAAAGTAATGTAAATAATTGTTTCATGTATTTTGGATTTATAATACTATCACAAGGACCGAAAGAATGTACATCAATCAAAAACTATAAGTACATCAATACTACATCATTCAAAAAATAGCCCTATCACAAAAACACATCAACAACAAAAAAAGCAGTAATTTCAATCGATTTCAAGCTATCAATGGATTATTCGATGAGAAAATGAGGTTTGAATTCCTATACATCAAAAAAAACTGTATTTTCGAAAGTGTAAAAAAAAAGCGTTTTGTATGAGATCGTTTACCAGTATTTTAGTTAGCTTAATGTTAAGCTTTCCGATATCTGCGCAGGAGTTGGGGCTTCCCTTTTACCATTATTTTTCAAGTAAGGAATATGATGGTGGGATGCAGAATTACGCTATAGGTCAAAACAAATATGGCATCATTTATTCAGCAAATAATTTTGGTTTACTAGAATACGATGGCGGGACTTGGGAAAGATATGCTTTACCCAATAGCACCAAAATCCGAGATTTTTTCATTGAAAATAATGGACGAATTTACGTTGCCGGTCAAGGGCAATTAGGCTATTTTAGACCTAATCAAAAAGGCCTTCTCGAATTCATTTCTTGGACAGCCAATCTTCCATTGGAGTATCAAAACATAGAAGAAGTTTGGAAAGTATTTAAATTCAACGATGATTATGTCTTCTGTTCTTTTAACGCCGTGTTTATTTTTGATCATAACGGAGTTTTGAAAAAAACTATTGAAGCAGAAGGAAATTTCCAAAGCTTTCACCAAAACAATAATCAACTCTATTTTCAAGATAATATCGGAGGTTTTTTAAAACTAAACAGTGATGGTTCTACCATAAAATTATCCGACCCGAGCATTTTCAAAAATGAAGTCATTACCGGTGTACTCGAATCTGGTACTGGTCAGATTAATTTATATCTCGCCAATGGTAAAATATTTTCTCAAACTTCTCAGCGCACACAGGAAGTTAGGCTTCCCCAGTCGGAATTGGTTAAATCAATCAATTCCATCATACGGCTTAAAAATGGGAATATTGCTATTGGTACTCAATATCAAGGATTATTTATTTTTGAGGAAAATGGGGATTTGATTCTCCATATGGATAAAGAGAATGGTTTAAGAAATAACACGATTTTATCACTTTTTGAAGATGTGATTGGTAACCTCTGGATTGGTCATAATAACGGGATCAGCTTCTTGGAATTAAGACTGCCATTTAGGGTTTTAGGAAGAGATTCAGGTATTAATGGTACGGGATATACAGCGGCTCAAGTGGGAAGCGACATTTTTATGGGTACCAATATCCATGTAAAGAAAATTGGAAGAAGAACACAAGAAATGAAGGAAATCCTTAGTTCAGAAGGTCAATCTTACAGTTTCTCAATCATTAATGATGACTTATTATTGGCTCATAATAACGGAGGATTCCTCATCAATGAAAATACTGCTATTCCATTTAATGGTCTGGATGGAATCTGGAATTTTCTACCATTAGCTAAGGATCCAACGTATTTGCTGGCAGGAACTTATAGTGGACTAGCTATTTTTCAAAAAATAAATGGGACTTATCAATTTGTTAGGAGACTCGATGGCTTTAATGAATCTTCCCGATTGATCCAACAAGACGACCAAGGGAATATATGGATGTCACATGGTTATAAGGGCATTTACCGTCTTCAAATATCCGATGATTTACGTGAGGTAACTGCAAAGTTTTATGGTAATAAGGAAGGATTACCCACTAATTTGTTAAACTCCGTTTGGAAAATTGGAGGAAAATTGGTGTTTACAACTGAATATGGATTATATCTATATAATTCTCAAACTGACCGCTTTGAAAAAGAAACACTCCTGAACAGCTACTTTCCTGATGATCTATTAATAACTAGTCTGGTGGAAGATCCTATTGGAAACATATTCTTTATTGGTTCCACAGAAATAGGGGTCTTAGAAAAGCAACAAGATGGTTCTTACAAAAAACACAACCAACTGTTCAATAGATTACTACCTCTTTTAAACGACGATCTTCAGAACGTTTCTTTACTCAAAAGTAATGAGGTTTTATTTGCTGCCAAAGAAGGTTTTATTTGGTACAAAAAAAATCTGAATGAGACTATACCTGCTGCTTATCCAACCTTTATCCGCTCAGTTTATATAACCGGCACTAGTGACTCACTTGTCGCAATCGGTAAAAATATTGAATTAATGGAGGAAAGATTTGGGCTAGAAACAAACGGGAAAAACCTTATTTTACCATTTAAACGTTCTGCTATTCGATTCGAGTTTTCCAACAGTATACCAAATAGCTGGCTGAGCACACAATTTAGAGTAAGACTGGAGGGTTTAGAAAATGAATTTGGAGAGTGGGCCAGTAAAAGTGATAAAGAATACACCAATCTAAGAGAGGGAGTTTATACTTTCTATGTTCAAAGTAAAGATGTATATGGACAAATTGGCGAGGCTGTTCCGTTTACCTTCACCGTTCTACCTCCTTGGTACCGAACGAGTATTGCATATTTCATATATGTGATTAGTTCACTTATACTTTTGGTCGTTGTATTCAAACGAATTGATAAACAGTATCAGAAAAAAACCAAAATCATCACTGCCAAGCAACAGGAAGAACTCGATAAAAAATCAATAGACCTAGAACAATCCAAACAAGAATTAGCTCGCTTACAAACAGAACGCTTGGAAGCAGAAATCCAAAGCAAAAACAAAGAGCTTGCTTCTGCTACCATGCATTTGCTCAACAAAAATGGATTTATTGACCAAACCAAAAACCATCTAGGCCAGATTATCAAAAAGAGTAAAAATCAGGAAGTAAAAAACGAACTTCAGAAGGTTATCAACAGCATTGATAAAAATATTGCAGAAGACAATGATTGGGAACAGTTTGAAATGCATTTTGATCAAGTACATGGTGACTTTATGGAACGATTTAAAAAAGCACATCCTAATCTTAGCCCTCAAGAAATTAAATTAACAGCCTATCTACGTATGAATCTTTCTACCAAAGAAATAGCATATTTGATGAATATCAGTGCTCGTGGCGTCGAGATTTCCAGGTATAGATTACGAAAGAAACTCAATTTGGAACGTAGTGAAAATCTACAGGAATTCATCCTGAAATTCTAACTGTATGCACATGAAAAGCAAGTTTGAAAAAAGGGCTATTTTTACAGCATGAATTCCAAAAGGGTATTGATCATCACCTATTACTGGCCACCTTCTGCAGGTTCAGGTGTTCAACGTTGGTTGAAGTTTGCTAAGTACCTGCCTGAGTATGGTTGGGAACCGGTGATTTTCACCCCTGAAAATCCGGATTTTGAACTTCAAGATCAATCCTTAACCAAGGAAATTGATCCGACTCTTGAAGTGATTAAATTCCCAATATGGGAACCATACGGAATATTCAGAAAAATAAAAGGGCAACAATCTGGAGATCCCTCCAAAGTATTAGAAAAGAAAAATCCTTCCATTTTTGAGCGATTCAGTATTTGGCTACGAGCAAATGTGTTGATTCCTGATCCAAGAGTTTTCTGGGTGAAGCCTTCTGTTAGCTTTTTGGAGGAATCGATTTTAAAAGGGCGGTATCAGGCCATCATTACAACGGGACCACCGCATAGCATGCACCTAATTGGGATGAAGTTGCATGAAAAAACAGGTATTCCATGGTTAGCTGACTTTAGAGACCCTTGGAGTCAGTGGGAGTTTTTGGATACCTTACCTATGCTGCCATGGGTTCGCCGCCGTCATCACAACTTAGAAAAAAAGGTACTTTCTCAAGCAAATGTCATCACAACCATTAGCCCGACCTTTCAGAGGGATTTGGAAAAAATCGCCAATAAACCTATTCATTTATTAACGAATGGGTATGATTCAGCAGATTTCCCAAACACATTGGGGGAAAAAAAACAAAAAGAAAAAGACCTTGAAATTGTATATTCAGGTGTAATCGACGCTATTCGTAACCCTATTCCATTCTTGGATGCCATGCAAAAAGCTTTTGAAAACCATTCAAAAACAGTTCGATTGCGCTTTGTTGGAAGGGTTTCTACCACAGTTGAAGACTATGTAAAAGCAAATGAATGGCTTGCAATACATGTGGAACTTGTAGGCTATGTCTCCCATCAGCAAGTGTTTGAATATTATCAAGCGGCCGATATACTCTTGTTGATTTTAACTACCACTAAAAACGCTCAAGGGAATATTCCTGGGAAATTGTTTGAATATATGGCTAGTGGAAAAACCATTATTGGGTTAGGTGATCCGGAGGGAGATTCAGCTAAGATTATTGAACAAGCCAAGGCAGGAAAAGTCTTTCATCCTAGCAATGAGAAGGAAATAATGGAGGCACTAGTCAATTTTGACCCAATAAAAGGAACTTCGGACCTGAAATCTATAGAGATATTTTCGAGAAGGAGTTTGACTGAGGAACTTGCAGGGATACTCAATAATTTCTAAACCTCTGATTTTTAGAGATTTTTTAAATCGATTGTTTCTTATTGAGAAGTAAAAAGACAACTTGATATCCTGGATAAAACAATAGAATATTTCAATCAGGTGACAAAAGTCATACATCCTATCAATAATAAAATCTACATTTAGACAGTATTTTAACCTAAGTCTTATCAAGTATTTCTGAATCCTAAATAGCAATGGGACCTGATAAAAAAACCACTATATACATCCCCTATGAAAATTAAATCAGCTTCTATTGTAGTCTTAATTTTATTATTATCACTATGCTCTATTTCATCAGCGGTCGCACAAACTATCACTGTATCGGGTACCGTTCGAAATACCAAGGATAAGGAAGCACTTCCATTTGTCAATGTTCTGGTAAAAAATACTGCGGACAGTTCTTTTGTCACAGGAACAGTAACCAACGAAATAGGCCAATTTACCTTAGCACCCCTCAAATCAGGAAAATACCTAATCTCATATTCCTACATTGGGTTCAAAGCTATCACCCAAACCCTAGAAATCGGAAGATTAAGTAATTTCTTAGACCTAGGGATAATTTATCTAGATGAGTTTACCAATCAGTTGCCTGAAGTAACTGTCTTAGGAGAAAGAGAAGCCGTAGAAACAGCACTGGATAGAAAAGTATTTACCCTGGATGATAATATCAGCCAATTAGGGGGCTCCGTCTTACAAGCGATGCAAAATCTGCCTGGAATAACCATAGATCAAAACGGGACGGTATTTCTTAGGGGAAGTAACAAAGTAGCTATCCTGCTCGATGGAAAACAAACGGCAATCACTGGAATAGGCGCCCAATCAGGTTTGGAAAATTTCCCTGCATCCTCCATCGAACGTATAGAAATCATCAACAATCCTTCCTCCAAATACGATGCCACTGGAAATGCCGGTATCATCAACATCATCTTCAAAAAAGAAAAAGAATCTGGCTGGAACGGAAAAGTAGGAATGATTGCAGGCGTAGGAAACTTACTGGAGAAAAAGGCATCACTGCCAGGCATACGGGATCAATATCGATTTACCCCAAAGCTAAATCCATCCTTTTCTCTTAACTACAAGGAAGATAAAATCAATGTCTTTTTTCAAGGGGATGTACTATGGCATCAGCAGCTGATGAAAAGTGAGTTTACCGACAGGATTTTCAATGATGGTACACACATAAGACAGCAATACATCGAAAACAGAACTCAGCCGATTTACAATTTTAGAACTGGGGTGGACTGGAATCCGAATGACCGACATTCCTTCACCTTTTCCGGCTTGTTCAATTACAGGGAATATACTGATTTAGGAGACATCATCTACCTAGACGCCTTGACAGATCAACGATTGAGATTGTGGCAATACTTTGAAAATGAAGTCAATCAAACCCTCTTTGCAACAGTTACCCACCGCTATAATTTTAGACAACCGGGACATAGCCTGACGACTTCATTCAATTATTCCTTCCGTAGAAAAGATGAAATGTTCTATTTCGACAACCAAACGCTAGAGTTGACAGGGACAGATACTACTGCATTGATTGCGGATGAAAATATTTTCGATTTCACGATGGATTATGTCAAGCCCTTAAGAAGCGGTCGCATGGAATTAGGAACCAAACAACGGTCCAGAGTATTTCCAAACCTGATAACATTCAATCCTGGAGACAATTCCATTTTGGACCTACGACTTGCCGGAAGTGCTGAATATCAGGAATGGTTATCCGCAGTCTATGGTAATTACATTTTTGAAAAAAATAAATGGGAGTTGGAAGCGGGATTGAGGCTGGAGTATGTGAAAGTAGATTACTTGGTAGACCCGAATCATGCAGTCTATGAAAGTGCGGGATTTGATTACTTCGAACCATTTCCTAGCCTCAGAGCATCCTACTATATTTCTGACAAAAGTAATTTCAGTTTCTTCTACAACAGAAGAGTGGATAGACCTGAAGAAAAAAATCTGCGCGCCTTTCCAAGTTATGCTGACCCCGAAATATTGAGCATTGGTAACCCAACACTCATTCCCCAATTTACCCAATCGTTGGAAGCGGGGTATAAGCAATCTTTTGACAAAGGTTATTTCTACGGTGCATTTTATCATCGTGCTTCACAAAATATTCTCACGCGCATCATTACGGAAGTTCCTGGCAGTAATCGCTTGGTTGCCATTGATCAAAATGCTGATCGTGGTTGGAATACAGGTGTAGAATTGGTTTGGTCCCAAAAATTCGGAAATCGAACCACCATCAATGCCAACTCCAATCTCTATCAAAATAGAATCGGGGCTTTCGATTTGATCAATGCTTATCCTTCCGGCATCAACTTTTCCAGAGCAGAAGAACAGGCATTTACAGGAAATGTAAAAATCAATGGGGTATTCAAACTTGCAAAAAATTATGATCTCCAATTGACTGCGATCTACTTGGCACCGGACATTGTTCCTCAAGGAAGAATTCTAGCAAGGTATCACATGGATGGAGGGGTGACCAAGAAGATTCAATCTGGTAAAGGTGAACTCTTTTTAAACGCTTCAGATATTTTCAATACACTGATCATTCGGTACAAATTGGAAGGAAATGACTTTACCCTCAATTCAAGCGATTACTTTGAGACCCAAGTCTTTCGATTAGGCTATAGTTATAGATTTTAATAGAAGAAAATAGCACCATGAAAAAATATCTCATTTACCTCATTCTCCTATGGAATTTCCAAGTACAAGCACAGGAGGAAACCTTTGATTATACCGTCGAAATCAATCCCATTTCCATTCCTGGACTTCCGGGCCTTCATTCATTCGCTTTTGCTCAGCATGAAAATTACTGGTTAATTCTTGGAGGCAGAACGGATGGTTTGCATGCCAGACAGCCAAATCGCTCGTTTCCAGCCGAAGCTAATAATACAGAAATGTATGTAGTTGATATTAACGCAAGAAAAGTATGGTCTAGGTCACTGGATAACCTTCCCGTTTCCTTACAAGAACAATTGCAGGCCACCAATATGAACTTTATTCAAGATGGGGAAACGCTGTATTTCATTGGTGGCTATGCTTTTGCACCTTCTGTTCAAAATCACATCACATTTCCATACGTAACAGCCATACATATCCCCAAGCTCATAGAAGCAATTATCAACCAAGAAACTGGAATCAATAATTACTTCGTACAACTAGAGGACCAACGATTTGCCGTTACAGGCGGCCAAATGGGGAAAATAGGTGATACTTTTCACCTTATTGGCGGTCATAGATTTGATGGTAGGTATAATCCCATGGGCAACCCATCCTACATCCAAAGCTACACCAATCAAATCAAGAAGTTTAAGCTCATTCACAGTGAAACAAACCTTCAAATCGAATCATATGAAAGCATTGTTGATCCAGTCCATCTGAGAAGAAGAGATTATAACTTGGTCCCTCAAGTATTTGGTTCAGGTGAACTTGGCTACATGATTTCTTCTGGTGTTTTCCAGATCAATGCGGATTTACCTTTCCTTTACCCTGTTGACATCCGAGCATCAGGCTACGAACCAAGAACTGAGTTTAATCAATACCTCAGTAATTATCATGGTGCCAAGGTCGCTTTATATGATGCGGAAAATCAACAAAACCATGCACTCTTTTTTGGAGGAATTAGTCAATACTATTATGAAAATGGTAGCCTGATAAAGGATGATTTAGTCCCTTTCACAAAAACTATTAGCAGAGTCACTCGCTATGCTAATGATACGTTGCGTGAGTTCTTAATCCCTACAGAAATGCCAGGACTACTGGGAGCCAGTTCAGAATTCATCGTAAATAAATCCCTTCCCGCCTATAGCAATAAAGTGATCAAACTTCATGAGCTAAAGGAGGATTCTTTTATAGTAGGCCATATTGTTGGGGGATTATCAAGTCCTATAAAAAATCCTTTTTCAAGCAATCAAACTACCCTTACAAGTGCGGAACCAACCATTTATGAAGTAGTCCTAAAAAAATCTGTAATTACTTCAATCCCGCCAGTTGACGGGAGAAATCCTTTCGACATTACAATATACCCTAATCCCTTTCACAACTCCTTTACGGTTTCTGTATTTCTAGAAAAAGCTACGAAAACCGACTTATTCATTACAAATGCACATGGTCAACTGATACAAAAAGAGAATTTGTCAACCCAAATAGGTGCTAACAATCTACCGATTGTTTTGGAGCAAAAAGAAACGACTATTCCTCTCTTTGTCACGCTCGTTTTCGACGATAAATTCTATGTCAGTAAAAAATTAGTAAAAGCAAGGTAACATTCGAGATTACTTTGCTAACTAAAAAACAATAAACCTCAAATCCTCAAACTTAAAAATCCGATTATCACTCAAGGTTAATTCCAAGGTGATATCAAAAGTAGTTTCTTTCTCAGGTTGTTCTTTTAGGCGAATATCCAAAGGCATAGCTTCCAAAAAATTAAACCTATATCGAATCAAGGATTCAAAGGATGTATCAGAACCGAATCCAGCCACGCGAAATAGTTCTGTAATCTCTTCTCCTGAGGAAATCGCTTGGTCTTTCCATTCCAAAGCGCTATTACTTAAGATTTTTATCGCTTTCAAGGGATGAGCCGAACCAGGAGGAATTGGATCACAAGCAAAAGCTGCTGAAAAAAAGGAAAAAGATTTAGTATGGGTTGAGGCATTCGCATAGGTGACTTCATCTACCAAAATCCGGATGATTAAATCATCCACAGCATACGGTTGGGTAGGATCGACTACTTGATTATTTGCTAAAACACCTGCTGTCATCGTATCAATTACAAAATTTCGAGGCGTGGGCAAGCGTCCACAGGCACACTCATCAAAGCAAAATAAATCACAGGATAAGGGAAGAAAACCCATTAAAATGAGCAGGAAAAAGAAAAAAGGTTTATTGGCTTTCATAAGGCAGATCTCATAATTATTTCCTTAACGACCAGGTTAGTCCAATATGAATAGATATGACTATCAACTAGTTTAGTCTAAAGCTAATACGAATCAACTAAAAAAACAATCGGAGTCGGGAGAACTTTTCCAAAGTTTTATAGGCATGATTAATTATAGGAGCTTTCATCTCAACTTTGGAAAAGTTTGTAAACGTCCGAAAGAGAACTTTTCCAAAGTTTTTCGGGATGATTTTGACCCACTGCTTGATGTTTCAACTTTGGAAAAGTTTACCTCTCTTAGAACACCTCTTTCGCAATCTGATAGGTAGCCTCAGCTTTACTCATCGTGTAGTAATGTAAAACCTTCACACCGTTTTTGATTAAATCCTTACTTTGATAAATGGCCCAGTCTATCCCCACTTTTTTTACATCTGCATTGGTTTTGCACTTTTCCAGTTCATCCATCAAGGCATCCGGCATATCGATAAAGAAGGTTCGTGGAAGCATACTGATTTGTCCCAACGTGGTTATAGGTTTTAATCCTGGAATAATCGGCACATCAATACCCATCTCCCGTACCTTTCGTACAAATTCGTAGTATTTCTCGTTGTCGAAAAACATCTGGGTTACGATATATTCTGCACCAGCATCAATTTTTTCTTTCAAATACTTAAGGTCCGTACGCAAGCTGGGGGCTTCAAAATGCTTCTCAGGATACCCTCCCACTCCTACACAGAAATCCGTATGATAACTTGTCTCCGTTTCTTCGTGCAAATACTTGCCATGGTTCATCCCTACAATCTGTTTGACCAAATCTTTGGTAAATTCATGACCTCCTTCTTCCGGAACAAATTTATTGGCTGTCTTCGGAGCATCTCCACGCAAGGCAAGGATATTTTGTACACCAATAAAATTCAAGTCAATCAAGGCATTTTCCGTCTCCTCCTTGGTAAATCCTCCACAAAGCAAATGCGGTACTGCATCTACATGAAAGCGGTTCATGATAGCAGCACAGATTCCCACCGTACCTGGACGCTTTTTAGTAGCTACACGCTCCAATAAACCATTGGGATGCTTTTTGTAAATAAATTCTTCCCGATGATAGGTCACATCCACAAAAGGTGGTTTGAATTCCATCAAAGGAGCTATTCCATCACATAAATCCTGCATACTCTGCCCTTTCAATGGCGGGAGGATTTCAAATGAAAAAAGTGTTTGTTCTGCTTGCGTGATATATTCAGTAATTTTCATACGCTCTTAATTAACTTTCAATAGGTTGTTGAGATGGATTATAAGCTAAATTTGGAGATAACCACTTTTCTGCTTGAGCCATGGAAACCCCTTTTCTTCTGGCATAATCTGCTACTTGATCTTCTCCGATTTTTCCGAGCCCAAAGTACTTACTTTCAGGGTGTCCAAAATAAAAGCCAGAAACAGAAGAAGTAGGATACATAGCAAAGGAATCAGTTAAGGTGATCCCAGTGTGTTTTTCTACTTCCAATAAATCAAATAATGTTCGCTTCTCCGAGTGTTCCGGACAGGCAGGATATCCAGGTGCAGGCCTGATACCTGTATAGGCTTCTTTAATCAGAGATTCATTATCCAGATTTTCTGTCTGCGCATATCCCCACAATTCTTTTCGAACTAATTCATGCAAATATTCAGCACCTGCTTCGGCTAATCTGTCTGCCAAGGCCTTCAGCATGATGTCGTGGTAATCGTCGTGGGCTGCTTGAAACTCTTCCAATTTTTGTTCGATTCCCCAGCCTGCTGTCACCGCAAAACCTCCAAGGTAATCTTCCTTTTCCGGATGTAGGTAGTCGGCAAGCGATCGATTGGGCACTCCTTTACCTTTTTTACCTTGCTGACGCAGGAAATGGAAACTCACTTCTTTATCGGCGTCAATAATCGAGACATCATCTCCACTCCTTTTTACAAGAAATAAGCCGACTACTGCTTTTGCACTGAGCCAATTTTCAGCAATAATCTGATCTAGCATGGTATTCGCTTCCTGATACAATTTGGTGGCTTCTGTCCCCACTATGGGATCTTCTAAAATTTTTGGATACTTACCAGACAACATCCATGTACTGAAGAATGGTGTCCAATCAATGTACCTCCTTAAAATATTCAGATCTAAATCTTCCAAGACCGTAATCCCTGTTTGAATTGGCTTCACAGGAACATAATGATCCCAGTCAATAAACACAGGATTGGCTTTGGACTCCTCATAAGACACCAATTGCTTGATCTGTTGCTTGGCTTCATGTTCTATCCGTAATTGTCGGTAAGTCTCTTTGATTTGCACATGATAAGCTTCTCTGGTTTCCTCAGAAATGGATTCCCCCGCAATCGGAACTGATTTGGAAGCATCTGTCACGTGGATCACTGTGCCTGAGTAGACAGGATCAATTTTAACCGCTGTGTGGATTCTTGATGTTGTCGCCCCTCCTATCAATAAAGGAATCTTCAAGCCCTGACGCTCCATCTCAGAAGCCACATTGACCATTTCGTCTAAAGAAGGTGTAATCAAGCCGGAAAGCCCAATGATATCTACTTTGTTTTTGATGGCCTCGTCAATGATTTTTTGGGCTTCCACCATCACGCCCAAATCAATAATTTGGTAGCTATTACAAGCCAAAACCACCCCAACGATATTTTTACCAATATCATGCACATCTCCTTTGACAGTTGCCAACAGTATTTTCTTCACACTGCTTTGCTCCGCATTGAAGTCAGCATCCCCAACTTTGGGCATAAATGGCTCTAAATAAGCCACGGCCTTTTTCATAACACGGGCAGACTTGACTACTTGGGGCAAAAACATTTTGCCTTCACCAAACAAGTCTCCCACCACATTCATCCCATCCATCAAAGGACCCTCGATGACTTTCAAAGGATTTTGATAGTTCAATCGGGCTTCTTCCGTGTCCTCAATGACAAAGTCTATAATCCCTTTCACAAGTGCATGCTCAATCCTCTTTTCAACAGCATCCGATCGCCAAGCTTCGTTGATTACCTCTTTTTTACCCGAAGACTTGACGGTCTCGGCAAATTCCAGCAAAGCCTCTGTCGCTCCTTCGTGCCTGTCGAACAATACATCCTCCACTTTATCCAAGAGATCTTTCGGAATATCATCATATACTTCCAACATGGTAGGATTGACAATCCCCATATCCATTCCATGCTTGATGGCATGGTACAAAAATGCCGCATGCATAGCTTCTCGTACGCGGTCATTTCCACGGAAAGAAAAACTGACATTACTCACCCCTCCACTTACTTTAGCTCCAGGAAGGTTTTGTTTGATCCATTGGGTAGCCAAAAAGAAATCCAACGCATTTCTGCGATGCTCTTCCATCCCAGTAGCAACAGGAAAGATATTCGGGTCGAAAATAATGTCATGTGGATTGAATTTTACCACATCTACCAAGATGTCATAACTACGCTTGCAGATCTCTATCCTTCGCTCATAGGTATCTGCCTGACCTTGCTCATCGAAGGCCATTATCACCACCGCTGCTCCAAATTTTTTAATGGTTTTAGCCTGATGAATAAACTCCTCTTCCCCATTCTTCAAACTGATGGAATTGACGATGCTTTTACCCTGCACGCATTTCAATCCAGCCACGATAATCTCCCAACGGGAAGAGTCTATCATGATTGGAATCCGGCTAATCTCTGGTTCTGAAGCTATCAAATTCAAAAATCTTGTCATGGCAGCCACTCCATCCAACATCCCTTCATCCATGCACACATCCAAGACCTGTGCTCCTCCCCTTACCTGATCCAAAGCCACATCGAGTGCTTCATCGTATTGACCATTTAAGATCAATCGTGCAAATTTTTTCGATCCTGTCACATTGGTCCGTTCTCCAACATTGACAAAATTGATTTCTGGAGTGAAAACCAAAGGCTCCAAACCAGATAACTTCAACACTTCACTATGACGTATTTTACTCATCGCTACTCACTTCAAATTCTTTAATTCTTGGGGTATATTTCCCGGCAATTTCAGCAATTGCACGAATATGGTCAGGTGTGGTACCACAACAACCGCCCAATATATTGACATATCCTTCCTTTAAGAAAACTTCTATTTGATCAGCCATCTCTGAGGCTCCTTGGTCATATTGACCAAATTCATTGGGCAAACCTGCATTCGGATAAGCGGACACTAAGAAAGGCGCATTTTCAGCCAAAACTTTCAAGTACGGCCTCAACTCTTTAGCTCCCAAAGCGCAATTTAATCCTACTGAGAAAAGCGGTACGTGGGAAACGGAGATCAAGAAAGCCTCTGTGGTTTGCCCTGAAAGGGTTCTACCAGATGCATCTGTAATCGTCCCTGAAATCATTACAGGAACACCTCCTTCTTCTGGATTCAAAGGAATATTCCTTTGTTCAAAAACCTCTTGTATAGCAAAAAGAGCTGCTTTAGCATTCAAAGTATCAAAAATTGTCTCAACCAATAAAATATCAGCACCTCCATCCAACAAGCCTTTCACTTGCTCTTCATAAGCAGCCACTAACTGATCAAAGTTTATCGCTCTATAACCAGGGTCATTCACATCGGGGGAAATTGAAGCAGTCCGATTGGTTGGGCCTAAAGCACCCGCCACAAATCTAGTTCTTTCCGGGTTTTTTGCCGTAAACTCATCTGCTACTTCTCGTGCAATTTTGGCTGAGAAGAAATTGATATCATAAGCCAAATGCTGCAATCCATAATCTTCCTGAGCAATAGAAGTCCCCGAGAATGTATTGGTTTCAATAATGTCAGCACCCGCTTCAAAATAAGCAGCATGAATAGCCTTAATGATGTCCGGACGCGAAAGCGACAGTAAGTCATTATTCCCTTTTAAAGGTCTCGGGTGATTGGCTAGCTCTGCAGTCCTGAAGTCTTCTTCTGAAAGTTTATACCGCTGAATCATGGTGCCCATGGCTCCATCCAAAATTAAAACTTTTTGCTGTGCGAGTGCTATTAATTGTTCCGTTCTATTTTTCATAATCGTTATTAAAAAGCTTATACGAGCAGAACCGGAAGATAAAAGTTGAATCAACCGCTCATCTTTTTCCGGCATTTCCGGAAGGGGAATTAGCACCTTGCATTCAGGTTGCTAAGACGTCGTAGGGCCCATCCCTCGGTCTTTCTCGATAAGCAAGCTCAAATTTACAGACAAAAGGTGGAATTATTGGGCTTTTTTGCAAAATATTCGCTCTTTATCATCAAAAACATCAAAATCAAGGATGAAACTTGTGTAAATTGTAAACAAAAAAACCTGTATGAATTATCGATCCCTTCTGCTTTTACTCATTTTTGCTTGCCAGCCTGTTAAGGAACACTCAAGCAATGGATCTGAACTTCAACAACAAGAAATCACTGCTTGGGATGCAGATGCAAGACTTGAAGAATTAGGAATTGCGCTTCCCGAAATCTCCAATCCAATTGCCAATTATGTCCATGTAGTCCGCTCGGGGAATCTCTTGTTCTTGGCGGGTAAAGGACCACAACTTCCAGAAGGAGGATATATACTTGGAAAAGTTGGAAAAGACCTGAGCATAGACGAAGGCAAAGAAGCCGCAAGATTAACAGCTATCGCACAATTAGCAGTGCTCAAAGCAGAACTTGGTAGTCTCAATAAGGTCAAACAAATCGTTAAAGTCTTGGGAATGGTTCATTGTGAGGATGATTTTACCCAACATCCACAAGTGATCAATGGATTTTCTGATTTGATGGTAGGAGTTTTTGGTGAAAAGGGAAAACACGCAAGGTCGGCTGTAGGTATGAACTCCCTTCCATTAGGCTTTGCAGTAGAAATCGAACTGATCGTAGAAATTGAAGATTAAGGCCGAATACCCAAACTCACTTGCACATACGGGTTGCTCATGTAAGATGCCATTCCCAAGTCTCCTAACCTGTAAGCTCCCAGCGGCTGTTCATAGCCTGCATGTACTGCTGTGAAAACTTTGAAGAATTTACCCAAGGCAAGAGGAAGACCATAGCCCACATAAACCTCAGGCTTGACCATCAAACCTCGTCCTGTTAGGCGGCCATCAAAATCGGGCTCTTCAAATAAGGCTGGAAAATCAGGCTTGTTGGGATTATACAAAGTATATCTCAAATTCCCATATCCGAGACCTCCAAGTACGCCCATCTCAAGATTTTTAAACTCGAAAAATTTCTTCCCTAAATTAGCATATAATCGAACAGAATTGAGCGTATGCTCCAACTGCTCAGAGGCCTGCCCACTCATTCCAAGGTTATACAAATCAATACCGTAAAGCCAATCCTTACTATATCCCATGATTTTCAACCCCCAGTTATTTGGCCTTCCTGAAAAGGTATTGTATCCTTTCTCAGCTAATCGTTCATTTAATGCTGTCGGTGATGTAAAATTCATGCTCCCAAAAAAATGAACCCCAATATCAGCGTCTTTGTAAAAGTAATTGTGATCTGGTATGGAGATACCTGCTCCTAACCTTAGGAAAGCTCCACTTTGAATAGAGCTGAAACTTATGCCATTCAACTTCCAAGAATCTTCAAACGGTGAAAAAGAATAACCAAATTTAGCAATCAATTCCAATGCTTCACTCCGTCCCGGGATAGGCAAATCATACGCCATCTGAAATCCAAACTCCGTCAAAAATCCAGTCATATTGAGACTGTTTTGCTGTACGTTTCCATCTCGCAAAATATATCCTTGACGAGGATTGTCCATAAATTGACTAAATGTTGCAGGTTCATCCGGACGTAACATCTGAAAGTTCAAATATCCGGCCCCTACTGCCATGTAGTGTATCAACTGAAATCTACCTTCTTCTGTAAATGCAAAGCCAACATTCAACATGGCTCGAGATGTACGGTAACCAATCCTGTAATCATCGAAATCTGATCGAGGACCAGAACTTTGGATCAGTTCCATTCCCAAAATAAAATCATTAAAACGGGCCATATATCCAAGGGTAAAATTGGTGTACCCTTTTCGCATTGGACTTAATCCTTTGTCTGCCAATAAATTGTTAAACTCCCGCAAATTTGCTCCTGTGGTACCAATAGTACCATAAAAAGTAGATCTATTCGTCATTGAAGACTGCGCATGTAAGTCTTGGAAAAATAAAAGGCTAATCAGAAGTCCAGCTATTTTTTTCATTAGTGAGAATTTGATGTCAAAAATACAGCTAATGTGATGCAATCATCAAAAATTACTCAAATTATGTTGTAACAACTTGATAAGCTTTGCATACATATGATCTGGATTAAACGGTTTGGGTACGTATTCATTCATCTTCAACTCCTCAAATTTTTCCTGAATTTCTTCCCATGGTGAAGCAGTCATGGCAATGAGTGGCAAGTCCTTTATATGCTGATCTTCATGAGAACGAATAAAACGGGCAACATCTAAGCCATCCTTTCGAGGCATTTGAAGATCTAAAATCAATAAATCAAATTTTTCATCCGCCAAAACTTCGATAGCTTCCTGCCCGTCATTGACAATGGTGAAATTTCTTACACCCCATTTTTGCATAAATTTTCGAATCATTAACTGATTGACCACATTATCCTCCGCAATCAACACACGGGCCTCCCTTAAATTATCCTTTAATTCCTGAATAGGGGTTTGCGAGGTGTTACTTTCAGCTTGGGATGTTGCAAATTTGATGGCAAAATTAATCGTGGTTCCTTTATTTACTTGGCTATGGACGTGAATTTCACTACCAAACAACTGGATTAGTTTTTTAACAATAGCGAGTCCCAAACCTGTACCTCCAAACTTCCGGGTAGTCTCTGTGCTAGCTTGGGTAAATGCATTGAATATATCTTGAATTTTATCTTCCGGAATACCGATCCCTGTATCTTGTATAGTAAAATCCAGTAGGACACCGTTTATATGTTGTCTTTTACGCTTTACAACCACTTTTATAAAACCAGATTCTGTAAATTTAATAGCATTGGACAATAAGTTATTGATAATCTGAGTGAACCTAACTGGATCTCCAAGTAAATTAT
Organism: Mongoliitalea sp.; assembly: GCF_054166905.1. Lineage (NCBI taxonomy): Bacteria > Pseudomonadati > Bacteroidota > Cytophagia > Cytophagales > Cyclobacteriaceae > Mongoliitalea > Mongoliitalea sp. The sequence goes on from NZ_JBSZCK010000011.1 coordinate 130,452, forward strand.
TGGGTATCTGTTGGTCAAAATCAAATATGATCTGAATGTCTTTTTCTCTTGCCTGAAATTTATAGGAGGAAATCAATCGATTGATTAAATTTTTGATATCAATGGGAATGCTCTCAATTTCCAACTTACCGGACTCCATTTTATTGAAATCCAAAATATCATTAATCAGACCCAGTAAATTTTCTGCCGAAAACTGTAAGGTTTTGAGATTCTCCAGTTGGTCTGGTCTAGGATTTTCTTCTATCAACAAGTGAGTCAATCCAATCACTGCATTCATTGGGGTGCGGATTTCATGACTCATGATAGAAAGAAACTGTGTTTTGGCGTTGGCCGCCATTTCGGCACGCTCTTTTGCCAAAATCAATTCCTTTTGTGCTTCCCGTAGCTTGGTGACATCCCGTGCAATGCCATTGTACAAAAAAACCCCATCACTACTGTAAATCAATTTACCATTTGAAGCAAAAGTCTTATAAGAATCATCTTTCGTTCTTAACTTAAACTCCAAAAACTGATTTTTAGACAAAAAATGTTCATCTAGTCTCAAAAACTCCTCAAATGCCTCAAGATCGTTAGGATGCATGTACTCTGTCAATTTGGAGCCAATCACTTTAGCTGCTTCAAAACCTAAGTACTGTTCTATATTGGGTGATAGATAAGTAATGGTTAGATCAGGCTTCAATGAGAAAATGATTTCTGTACTATCCTCTACCAAGGTTCTAAACTTCTCCTCACTTTTCATCAACTGCTCACGAGCGGTGTACTCATCTTCAATATCCCGTACAATACCAAAAGCATATTCTACTTTTTCTCCATATATGATCGGCCGAATGATGATTTGATGATGTCTCTTTTTGAAAACTAACACAGACTCGACAATTTCTCCGTGATAGATGACTGTCTCAACCAAAGGTTTGATTTGGTTAAGATTGCGGGTATGTACTTGCGATAATAACTTTCCCTCAAAATCTTTCGCTTTCACCTTCCAATTTTCAAAGAGTGTTCCTTCTGATACCACATACCTAAAATTCCTATCAATTAAAAAAACGTTTGTATTGGGAATATTAGAGGCAAGTAATCGGTAACGCTCTTGACTCCTAATAATCTCTTCCCTACTCTTTTTCATATCGGTCACATCCGTCATGTAACCATATAGTTCGGGACCTTTGTATTCCATATCAGACTTGGTCTGAATACTAAAGAATATAAATTTTTTATTCCCCTGATCTGTTTGAATAAGCAATTCTCCCGCTTCTCTGCTACCAGTTTGAAGTGTTTTTCTGATTTTCTGAATTAAGATACTGCGATCTTGAGCTTGGATCAACTTTAAAGCCTCTTTAAGCGATAGGGCTAAATCAGGAGTACTGATCTCAAAGAGCTCACAAAAACCCGGGGTAACAATGATTTTATTCTGGTTGAAACTATAGCGCCAAGAGCCTGATTTTGCGATTTTTTCTGTATTTAGCAACAAATTTTCATTCCTATCCAACCGCTTTTTAATGGCACGGTTGACAAAAGCACCAGAAAAAATATCCCCTAACTGCTTAAGGGCTGATAAATCTTTCGCTGTCCATAATTCTTGATTATTGAAACTACTTACCCCAAAAAAACCTGCGAAATCATTCCCCGCATAAAAAGGAAGAAACAAGCAATTGCGAGCATTGGCACTGCCAAATATATAGGGGAAAATTATTTCCAAAGTATCGGTACTTTGACCAGCTTCTATAAACACCAATCCATCTGAATCATGCGTTTTAAAAAAATCCTTAACAGTATTTATACAAAGGTTTTGCTGAAGTTGTCCTAAACTTATTTCCCATTGATACACGAGTTCCAACTGTTCATCCCGAAACCTCGAACGATAAATAAACCCCTTCTCAGCACCAAAGAAAGTGGTAAGTTTTTCGAGCGCTTCATGAAAAGCCCCATCTAAATTTTCATAAACTGAATTCACAAACTTAGCTGAAAGATCCGCCAGTAAGGTTTCTACTTTATACTTCTTCTCTAGGGATTTCTTCGCAGAAAATAAATCCGTAATATCTCGACCATTGAAAAGAATACCTTGGATATTGGGGTCATCCAATAAATTAATCACTAGGTTTTCGAGCAAAATTTTGCGACCATCCGCCTTTCGCATCCAAAAATCAACAGTCATTTGCTCTTTGGATGCTAACAAAAGGTCAAATACTTCTTCATCGATCTCGATGGAGCCTTTGGATACAAATTCCCGGAAAGATTTGCCGATTATTTGACTTGGCTGATAGCCTAAAATATCTATCACGGCAGGACTAATGTATTTGTACACACCATCTTTATCCAAAATGGCAATCATATCCAAACTTCTTCTCATCACTCCTCTTAAGAATGAAAGTTCTGCTTCACTAGATAAAAAATACGACTCTGTCGGATCGGTTTTTTTAAATACGGTCATATCCTTGGCATAAAGGGGGCTGAATCACGGTGATTTAGCAGTAATTTAGCAAAATATTGCCGAATAACTATTCAATTATTTAAATAAATTCATGCATGAATTATTCAAATCTTCGTAAATCTCTGATTCTCTACCTGTGGGTCTGTTTGGTACACATAGCTACAGGACAAGTGAACGATAAGGTGCTGATTACAGATCTTACAAACATTATCTCCACGAGTAATCATCAAATCAGCCCCGATGGAAACTTGGTTTATTTTGTAAAAAACTATATAGAAATCACAGGTGAGGATACGTATCAGTACAAATCCCAACTATGGAAAACGGAATTAAAGGCTCCATTTTCCAGCAGTCCAGTTACTTCTTCGGATTACAACGTATCATCCTTTAAATTATCCCCTGATGGGAAAAATTTAGCCTTCACTCGGGTAAAAGATGGAAAGGCCCAAATCTACTTACTCCCTACCGCTGGAGGAGAAAGTCAACAATTGACTAAGGAAAAAAATGGAGCTTCCAATCCAATTTGGTCTCCTGATTCAAAAAAAATATTGTTTTCGGTGACGCTTCCCATTTGGGCTATAGAAGGAACTCCGGATTGGGAACAACCAAGACCTGGAAGAAGGTACGGTGACGAACCTAACTACAAGGCCATACAGGCTGGCCTGTCAAAAGAAGAAATCAAACCAAATCCCGATGGAAGTCTCGAAGAAATGCGTGCTTTCTTGGCGAAGAACAATGCCAAAAATGACCCAAAAGTCATAGACCGTTTGAATTTTCTTGGTGAATTGGATTTAAGTCCTGAATTAAGTTTCTCTCATTTAGGAATCGTGGATGTACAATCTGGACAATCAGAAATAATCACCAAAGGCTTTCAAAGCTTTTTCGGAGCTACTTGGAGTCCTGATATGCAACATATTTTTGCTTCCTCACTTTTTAACGATATTCATCCCGATGAAACCAACCATACGGAAGTTTGGAAAGTCAACCTTACCACCAAAGAAGCAAGTAAATTCTTCGGATTAGAAAATCATCGCGTGGGAAATCCTTCATTCTCACCAGATGGCCGATGGATCGCAGTAGGAGGCCAAAATGTAGAAGAGCCCTCCTACAATCAATCCATGATTGGGGTTATGAGAGCAGATGGCACGGGCTTTAAGTGGATTACAGAAGCACTTGATCGCTCCGTTTCTTCTCCAACTTGGACAGCAGATTCTCAAAGCCTTTACTTTACAGGGGCTAGTAATGGTGGATTCTATTTGTGGAAAGCAGCTGTGAATACTGGTAAAATTGATCCCGTAATCAGTGGGCAAATCGGTGTAAGCAGCTTTGATATCGTGGGACAACGACTGGTATACGCATTGACCAAGATTGAACATATCTCTGAAATGTTTGTCGCCGACCTTAATAACCGAAATCCACAGCAAATCAGCACTTGGAATCAAGGGTGGTTGGCAGGCAAAAAACTATCCAAACCTAGTTTCCATACCTTGCAGACAGCAGATGGTTTTGAAATTGAGTATTGGGTAATGCCTCCTGCGGAAGTTAAAGAGGGAGTAAAGTATCCTACCATTTTAAATATGCACGGCGGGCCTTCTGCCATGTGGGGTCCGGGAGAAGGCTCTATGTGGCATGAATTCCAAGTGATGGCAGCCAAGGGCTATGGAGTGGTTTATGCAAACCCTAGAGGTAGTGGTGGTTACGGCAAGGCATTTCAAAAAGGAAATTTCCAAGATTGGGGAGATGGTCCGGCGGCAGATGTGTTGGCTGCCTTGGATAAAGCAACAGAACAATATGCTTGGATAGACAAAGACCAGTATTTCCTAACTGGCGGATCCTATGCAGGTTATTTGACTGCTTGGATTGTGGGACATGACCATCGATTTAAAGCTGCTTTTGCGCAACGAGGGGTGTATGAATTGACTTTCTTCCTGGGAGAAGGCAATGCTTGGAGATTAGTACCCAATCACTTTGGCTATCCTTGGGAAGAGGGGGTAAAAGAAATAATGGATTATAATAGCCCACAAACCTATGTTCAGAATATTCAAACTCCCCTATTGATAAAGCATGGAGATCAGGATTTAAGAACAGGTGTAAGACAATCAGAACTCCTTTACAAAAGTTTGAAAATACTAGGTAAGCCTGTGGAATATGTACGCTACCCAGGTGAAGGTCATGAACTTTCCCGCTCAGGTGCGATTCATAGAAGAATCGACCGAATGGCTAGAATCATTGAATTCTTTGAGCGCTATGTTGAACACCCATAACTGATTTATAAAAAAATGAGAAAAATATCCTTAGTATTCATTTGCATTGCTTGGATTGCAAGCAATGCGATTGCACAAAATGCAAGTAAAGAACCAAGGCCTATTTCATGGCAAGACATTCCTGCATGGAAATCCATTAATATGGGCACCGTGCAGCTATCTCCTGACGGGCAATGGATGACCCATGTGATGGGTATGGTAGAAGGAGATAGCGAACTAATCCTTCAAAAAACCAATGACCCAGAGGAAAAGAAAACATTCAAAATTGGTTCGAGTAATTTTCCTTCTGTGAGCTTTTCAGAAAATGGAAAATGGTTAGCATTCAAAGAATATCCTACCGATAAAGAAAGAAAAGCTGCTGCCAAGTCAGGAGGCAGAGGGTTGAAAGAAAAATTGATTTTGGTTGATCTCTCTAATGACTTCAAGCAAACAACCTTTGAAAATGTAGGTTCTTTCAATTTCAACGGCAAGGCATCCACCCATCTAGCCATCAATCTCAACAGAGAAGGGTCTAATGGAGATGCTAAAGGTTCTGATTTGGTACTACTTCATCTAGTATCCGGTAAAAAACAAAATATTGGAAATGTAAGTGATTTCGGTTTCAATAAATCAGGAGAGTATTTAGCGTATGCAGTAGATGCCGCCAATCAAGTGGGTAATGGAATTTATTTATTGACGATAAACTCTGGGAAAACAGAAGTTTTGGATTCCGATGCTGCTACTTATCGTTCCATCGCTTGGACAGAAAAAGGGGATGCTTTTGCCCTTTTGAAGATGGTCAAAGACAAACAGTACAAGCAAGACCATGGAAAAGTATTGGGTGTAAAAAATCTAACCGCCCCACAACTGACCATATATGACCCTCAGAAAGACAGTGTCAACTTCCTCAAGGAATCTACCATCAGTCCTAACAGAAGGCCTATGTGGTCAGATGATTTGAATCGCCTGTTTTTCGGCATTCATGCACTTATTCCTGAGAAAAAAGAAAGCAAAAGAGAAGAAGAACCGATAACCAATAAGGATTCGCTTGAAAAAGCACAGCTTCAGAAAATCCTTGCTGATACCACTGTCAAATCCCTGGATGATTTGAGAAAAGCTGTTGCAAAGACCTCTTCTACTTCTGAAAAAACAAATGGGACTAACGATGCCACCAAACCAGACATGACCATTTGGCATTGGCAAGATAGTCGCTTACAATCGAGGCAGCAGGTGTTGGAGAACCAAGATAAGATGTACAATACCTATGGAATGTATGATGTAGCTAAGAAACAGTTTGTCTCTTTACAGGATAGCAGTTTCCGTGAAATGACCATCCTTCCTAAACATAGGTTTGGTTTGGGACTTGACTTGCAAGCGTATGAGTTAGATATCAATTTAGATGGTCAGAATTACAGGGATATTTATACCATTGACCTGCTGACGGGTGAAAAGACACTAGTATTTAAGAAATTCTATGTTCCTAGCCCAGCTTCTTTGCCAAGGCCTTCACCAGATGGAACAAAACTCCTTTTGGCTAAGGATGGACATTTCCATGTCTACGATATTCCAAGCAAGCAATTAAGAAACCTGACAGAAACCTTACCCGTCAGCTTTGTCGATGAGTCAAACGATCGAAATGTAGAACTACCGATGTACAGCGCAATGGGATGGTCTTCAGACAGCCGTTTTGTTTTACTGAGAGATGGATGGGATATCTGGCAAGTGCCAGTAGTCGCAGGGAGAGAACGTGCTCAAAACATTACACAAAATGGACGTAAGGAACAAATTCGCTATCAAAGCCGATATGTATTAGATTCTGAAGAGAAAGGCGTTGATCTAAGCAAGGCACAGTATTTCGGAACTTATGGGGAGTGGACCAAAAAGAGTGGTATCGCGAGAGTTAACGGAGGAAAAGCAGGATTGACTCCAGGGGCAACAGCACTGATTTGGGAAGATGCAACTATCAACCGCTTTACCAAAGCTAAAAATGCAGAAGTTTACTACTTCACCAAAGAGAAATTTAATGAACCTACCAACGTATACCTAACTGATGCTACTATTGGGAAGCAGGAACAAGTTACCCAAAATGCGCCTGATGCAGGAAAGTATGTATGGTCTTCAGGAGCTCAATTGGTTGATTATGTTTCCGATAAAGGTGATACTCTCCAAGCAGCACTTTTTTTACCAGCGAATTATGAAGCAGGTAAAAAGTACCCAACCATCATTTATTACTACGAAAAACTATCCCAAACCCTTCATAACTACAGTAACCCAGGATTCTCAGGAACCGGATGGAATCCTGCCGTCTACACCTCCAATGGATATGCTGTTTTAGTCCCAGATATTGTTTATCAATTGGATGACCCAGGGATGTCAGCTGTTTGGTGTGTTTTGCCAGCGGTAAAAGAAGCCTTGAAGACGGGAATTATTGATGAACAAAATATGGGGTTACATGGACATTCATGGGGAGGTTACCAAACTTCTTTTTTGATTACCCAGACGAAGCAATTCAAGGCTGCTGCTGCCGGAGCTCCATTGACCAATATGATTTCCATGTATGATTTGATTTATTGGAATACAGGAGGTGGAAATATGGCCATTTTTGAATCCTCTCAGGGAAGATTCAGAGGTGGACCTTGGGAGAATTGGGATTCGTACCAAAGAAACTCACCGGTTTACCATGTGAAAAATGTAGAAACACCCTTACTAATGCTTCATAATGATAAAGACGGTGCGGTAGATTTCACCCAAGGAATTGAGTATTACAATGCGTTGAGAAGATTAAAAAAACCTGTAATCATGGCTCAATACAAAGGTGAAAACCATGGATTATCCAAGTTGGAAAACAGAAAGGATTACAGTGTTCGTATGTTGGAATTCTTTGATTATCATCTCAAAGGCAAAAAAGACATCGATTGGATAGACTCAGGAGTGTCAAAGTTAAGCTTAGATGAACACCTTTCTGGCCGCACATTTAGTGCAAATTCATATTAAAAACATCCTACTAAATGATTATTCATGCAATAATCCAAAAAATAATAACTGAACTCGACAAAAAATACCCAAAATTGGGTATTTTTTTGTAACTTTTATTTCGTACTTTTGAATCGGTAGATTAACTCTATCAAGTGTTTAAGTTCAAATAAGGGTTTTCCAACGAAAAAGTCTCTGAGGCATATTAGAGAGTTTTTAAAATAAAAAAGCTGCTCATCCCTGAGCAGCTTTTTTTTACTTATTGAGCTTATTCAACTTCTGTTGAATCTGCTTCAATCTCCAAAATTTCCTCTTCAACTTCAGGAGCAACTTCTTCGATTACTATTTCTTCAACTTCAACTTCTTCAGTTGTTTTGTTGCCGCAAGATGCTAGCATAATTCCTGCTGCAAACATCATTGCAAAGATCATTTTCTTCATGATTGTATTTGTTTGATTGGTACTTTTGTACAACTACATATGTATAAATCTCATGCCAAAACATCTATTTTTCAGCAGTTTATACAGATTTATTTTTCGAAATCGATTGAATCAACTTATTGGCATAATTGCTCATTCGGACCATCCTCCACCTAATGCTCTATACAACCTGACATTGGCCTGAAGTTGTTGTTTTTTCAAGTCAATCAGTTCGATTTCTGCCTGCAAGGCATTCACCTGAGCATTCAAAACTTCCAAGTATCCTGCATATCCTACACGGAACATGATGTTGGAATTTTCTACAGAACGCTTCTGCACTTCAACCTCATATGTTTTCAACTGCAATTGCTCATCAAAAGCATTGAACTCATTGACCAAATTCAATACTTCCAGATAACTTTTGAAGATGGTTTGCTCATAATCTAAATAGGCGATCTTTTGATTGGCTCTGGCAGCTTCAAAATCCATCCGGATTTGGTTTCTATTGAATACAGGTGCAACCAAACCAGCTCCTAGTTGGTACACAGTAGAAGCTGGACTGAAAAACAAGCGAGAGAAATCAAAGGCATTGAAGCCGGTCATTCCTCCCAACTGAATACTTGGAAAGAAAGCAGCCCGTGCAACATATACTTCTGCTTTGGTTGCCAACAATTCACGCTCGGCCCTACGGATATCCGGCCTATATGCAAGCAAATCAGCCGGTAATCCTATATTCACTAAGTCTGGAACACCGAATACCTCATCCATACCATTGCGGTTATGCTGAAAATCATAGACCCCAAGCAATTGGGCCATTTGCAGTTCTGCTGTCCTGAGTTCTCGCTTTTTATCGATCAATTGAGCTTTGGAATTCAGCATCAAGGCTTCAAACTGATCTACGGCTAATTGATTTTCTTTCCCTGATTCTTTCAAATCCTTGGAAAGATTGACAGCAAACTCCTGCAACTGGATGTTAGCTTCCAAAATCCGGATTTCCTCGTCCAAAGCAACCAACTCAAAGTACTGTTGAGAGACTTCCCCGACCAACCAGGTTTTAATGGCATTGACCATTTCTTCAGAAGCCAAGTATCTGGAAAAAGCTGCTTTTTTACGATTGCGAAGCTTGGACCAAACGTCAATTTCCCAGCTAAATTGGGCACCAACAATAAAATCGCGGTAAGGATCTGGAATAAGTTTATCTTCGGGCACTGTTGGAGAAAGGTTGGAGTCGGCATTACCGACTCCATCCATGGTGTACTCTCCAAACCTCCTTACGGAAGCACCCGCAAGTGCATTGACCTCTGGAAGTAATCCACCTTTAGCTATCCTGTAGTTAGCTCGGGCTATCCGGATTCTTTCCAGTGTTTTCAAATGATCCTGATTATTGTCCAAGGCTACTTGGATCAACTCTTTGAGATACTCATCCTCAAAGAAATTTTGCCATTGAAGTAATGCAGCAGAAGACTGATCTTCCCTTTGAGCTGCTTCTTCAAAATCCCCAGGCAATTGTGTGTGAGTATCTTCTATGACCAATTCTGCAGATTTACAAGAAACGAGCAAAAGCCCCAGCAGAAATACTCCCAGTAGGGTATTTAATGATACTAAATTTTTCATGATGCTACTACTTGCTCTTGTTTGATCTCAACAATTTTCTTTTTCTTGAATTTGGTATCAAGCGTTTCAAATACCACATAAAGGCCAGGAATCAAAAATACCCCTACTAAGGTACCAATAAGCATTCCACCAGCAGCGGCCGTACCAATCGTACGGTTACCGATAGCTCCCGCCCCACTCGCAATGGTCAAAGGAATCAAACCGGCAATAAATGCAAAGGAAGTCATCAAAATCGGTCTCAACCGTTCTACACCACCTTTGATGGCACTTTGTAAAATGGAAAGTCCCCTATCCCTATTTTGGATAGCAATCTCCACGATCAGAATGGCGTTTTTACCTAAGAGACCGATCAACATCACCAAGGAAACCTGTGCATAAATGTTGTTTTCTAAACCTGTCAACTTCAAAAACAAGAAGGAACCAAAAATCCCCGCAGGAAGTGAAAGGATTACAGGCAAAGGCAAGAAATAGCTCTCATATTGAGCTGCCAATAACAAATACACGAAAATCAAACAGACTGCGAAAATGTAGATGGCCTGATTTCCAGACTCAATCTGCTCCCGTGTAATTCCTGACCAATCGATATCAAAGCCTCTTGGCAAGACCTTTAAAGCTACTTCTTCCACTGCCTTGATGGCATCTCCGGAAGAATAGCCAGGCGCTGCATCACCCGTAATCAAAGCAGAATTAAACATATTGTATCGGGTCAACTGCTCCGGGCCATACACCTTTTCCAAGGTGAGAAAATTGGAATAAGGCACCATTTGTCCTCGATCATTCTTTGCGTACATGCGAAGTAAGGACTCCGGTGAGGTCCTGTATTCAGGGGATGCTTGAATCATCACTTTATACATCTGACCATAGCGAATAAAGTTGGAAGAATAGAAGCTACCAATGTAAGACTGTAGCGTTTCCATGGCTTCATTAACAGATACCCCAAGTTTGGCGGCCTTGTCATGATCCACGTTCAACACGTATTGAGGGAAGTTAGGCTCAAAGTTGGTAGTCACCTCTTTCAATTCAGGCCGGGCATTCAATTCATCTAAGAAGTCCTTTGTGACCTGTGCCATCACATCCAAGGAACCGCCCGTTTTGTCCTGCATCCGCAATTCAAAACCAGAAGCATTACCAAAGCCCGGCACCGGAGGTGGTGAGAAGAATTGGATTTCCGCACCCTTGATATGAGCCACTCGCTCTTGATACTCTGCAATGAGCTCATTTACATTTTTATCCCGTTCACCCCAACCTACCAAGTTGACCATTCCCATTCCGTAAGATGCTCCGGCAGTTTCTGTCATCAAACTATAGCCTGCCAAGGTGGAAACCGTTTCTACTTCATCTAAAGGAAGTAAGCTGGCTTGTACCAAATCCATCACTTCAGAAGTCCGCTCCACCGTAGCACCCGGAGGTGTGGTCACATTCACATATACCATCCCTTGATCTTCATTAGGGATAAATCCAGTAGGCAACAAAGCCAATCCTCCATAGGTCAAAGCAAAAAATAACACCAAAGCACCAAAAGTGACCACTCTCCTACCCGCAATTGCATTTACCACGCCACTATATTTAGCGGCTAATGCATCATATCGCTTGTTGAAACCATAGAAGAACTTTTGGAGCCTTCCATTTTTTGGACTATGGTCCACATCTACCGGCTTCAATAACATCGCACAAAGTGCGGGTGAGAGTGTCAAGGCATTGATCCCCGAGATCACAATCGCAATGGCCAAGGTCAACGAAAACTGTCTATAGAAAATTCCTACAGGCCCAGAAAGGAAACTTACCGGAACAAAAACTGCCGACATTACCAAAGTAATCGCTACAATTGCTCCTCCGATTTCTTTCATGGCTGCCAAGGTCGCATCCATGGCATTCAGTTTAAGATCATGCATTTTCACGTGCACTGCTTCCACCACCACAATGGCATTATCCACCACAATCCCAATGGCAAGCACCAATGCGAATAAGGTTAACAAGTTGATGGAAAAACCAAATAGCTGCATGAAGAAGAAGGTACCAATCAAAGAAACTGGCACAGCAATGGCAGGAATCAAGGTAGATCTGAAATCCTGAAGGAAAATAAATACTACCAAGGAAACCAACAGGAAAGCTTCCACAAGCGTTTTGAGTACTTCAAAAATGGATGCATTTAAGAACCTCGAAACATCATAGGACACATTATATTCCATACCCGGAGGAAATGAATCCTCTTGGAGTTCATCCATTTTGTCTTTGATATTTTGGATAACCTCCCTCGCATTGGAACCCGGTCTTTGCTTAATCATGATAGAAGCAGAAGGCTTACCATCTGTCATCGATACCATGCTGTATTCCTGCGAGTCAAAAACCACATCGGCCACATCTCTCAACTTGAGTAGAGAACCATCTGGCAAGGCCTTTAACGTGATATTTTCAAACTGTTCTTCTTGGTTAAATTTACCCGTGTACTTCAATACATATTGTAAGGCCTGAGGATCTCTGTCGGAAGAAATCCCTGATTTACCGGGAGCAGCTTCCACATTTTGCTGCCGAATGGCTTCTGTGACATCTTGGGGAGAAAGGTTATAGGCCACCAATCGGTCAGGTTTTAGCCACACGCGCATGGCATAATCTTTAAAGCCCATAATTTGGGCAAAACCTACCCCATCAATCCGCTTCAATTCGGGAAGGATATTGATATCGGCAAAGTTGTACACAAACTTCTCATCTTGCGTAGAATCCGAGGTAACCAAATTGAGGTACAACAACATGGAATTCACCTCTTTTTCAGTTTGCACACCTGCTCGGATTACCTCTTCAGGAAGTTCATCCAATACCGTAGTCACCCTGTTCTGTACGTTTACAGCCGCTTGGTCTGGGTCAGTTCCAACTTCAAATACAATATTGATCAGGGTTACACCATCATTGGTGTTCACCGAAGTCATGTAACTCATACCCGGTACCCCATTGATGGCACGTTCCAAAGGTGTTGCCACTGCCTTAGAAAGAACCTCCGCATTAGCTCCCGTATATTTGGCCGTCACTACCACTGAAGGTGGAACAATCTCTGGGAACTGTGTAATTGGCAGAGAAGTCAATGATAATATACCCAAGAGGGTAATAAAGATCGAAATTACCGTGGATAAGATCGGTCGTTTAATAAATAACTCTAACATGATTTAGGACTTTACCAAGGTGTCATAAACTTCATTTTCAGGAGTCAATTCAGGCATGATTTCCATGCCGTCCTTTACTTGCTGAATTCCCTCATAGATGATGCGATCACCCGGTTCAAAACCATCGGCTATGTAGAATAAACCAAAACGCTGTCTAGGCTTAAAGCTTCGTACCCTCACCTTATTATTTTTATCCACGATGTACACATAATTGTAATCCTGGATTTCAAACGTGGATTTTTGGGGAATCAAAAAGATATCCTCTATGGTTTCACTCATTTCCACCTTTCCTGTAGAGCCGTGTTTGATCAACTGATCAGGATTAGGGAAACGTACCCGAAAGGCAATCGAGCCTGTACCCCGTTCAAAGTCAGCCTCCATGGTTTCCAATCTTCCTTTGTGATCATAATAGCCCCCATCGGATAAAATCAAGGATATTTCCTGATCATCCAAGGTTTCATTTTCGATTTTTGCACGCATGTATTGCAAGTACTCATTTTCGGTCACTTTGTAGTAGGCAAAGATCTCCGAGATATCCGTAATATTGGTCAATAAGTCACCTGCGGTCACCAAGCTCCCAGTTTTGTAGGGAATACGGTCAACAATCCCATCGAAAGGCGCTTTGATAGTTGTATAAGACAAGCCTGTTTTGGCATTTTTCAGCATGGACTCAGCCTCTGAAATGGCAGATTCCGCTACTGCTTTTTTGGAAATGGCCAATTGATATTCTGACCTGGCAATGATGTTTTTATCCACCAAGACTTTGAGACGGTCCACTTCGAGCTGAGCTGCCTGAGCCTCCGCCCGAGCCTGGAATAGACGAGCATTGGCAGAATTGACCAGTTCATTGTATTCATTGGAAGTCAATTGAAATAGATTTTGGCCTTTTTTGACAAATTGACCTTCATCTACATAAATTCGGTCCACAAAGCCTTCCACTTTAGCCCGCACTTCTACAAACTGTACGGCCTGAATGTCGCTGACATAAGTTTTAGGAAGGGTTATACTCATCGGTTGGAGTTCCACGATAGGCACCTGAATGAGCACTTGGTTTTGATTTTTGCTGTTACCGTTGCTACAGGCAACAAGATTCAATAGGGCCACAAAAAGGACCGCGTAACTCAACATAGGAAGCATAGAAGCCCCTATTCGAGTGTTCAATGAATTGGTTTTCATAAATAAATGAATAGTGAATAATCTTTCAGAGAAAGTTATTAGAGGGTTTATCGCAAATAAAAGAAGAGGAAGATCTCCCTAATCAGGGAGCATTGGCAGCAATGGATTTGCCAATCAAAAAATCAAGACCAGTAAATATCTCAAGTGGAATGTATGCAGCTTCCGGCAAAGAAGGCTTAATCAGTCTCAATGCCTCTGAAACAAAATCAAAAACACTTAGCACAACAATCCGCTGTATTTTCAATGTTTGTGTTTGGGATGATCTGGATATGGATGTAGGGAAATCTACATAGTCAAAGTCTGATTCATTCAAAAACTCCCCTACATATTCTATATCCTGCTCTTCCTCAAACCCATCAAAAACGGCCAATACCACAAAAAACAATGCCATCGCAAGAGCAATCATGCGAAGAATTGGAAGCGTGTATGGGACTGTTTGTTTCACGATACAAAAGTAGTCAAATTTTGAACCAAAAAATCTTTTTTCAACAATCTACAGAAAATAATATTTCGATTTTTTCCAAAGCTGATAGACTCAACTATATACTTGATAAAAACGCTTGTTGAGTCTATCAGCTTTGTGAATTATTTCATACTCAAATCCCAGCCAAAGAAGTTAAGTTCGATCACCAAGCCTGATGGCTTATCATTCCCTTCGTTGGGCAGCAAGATACCTGCACAAAACTGAAATCGTTTGGTAACATTGTACATAGCTCCAATGACGGCAGCTGAAGATTCATTATCCCCACTGATCCAATCCCCCATCAGATATGTTCGTGGAGCTACCTTTAACTCATAACCAACAAGAAAACCCACCTGAGTGCCATCACCTACAAAGTTTCTGTTGGTATGATACATTCCACCAATAATGCGGCTTTTCTTGTTCATGAAATGAAATACGCCAATGCCATAATTGAAATAAGCCAATTCCTTTTCATCCCATTGGTCAGCTAAATTAATCCCAGTCTGCGTGCCAAAATTGACATCAAAGGTTTCTGATATCCGAAACTGTTTTTGAATAGATGGCATCAAATGTGGGGATAATGCTCCCTGTGAGGGATTATCATTAGTGATAAATTCTAGCGTAGGATTAAAGCCAATGCCTTTACCTACCAAATTTACACCTATATCCCAACCCTTGCCCAAACCGTAAACAAAATGGCCTTTGGATTCAAACATTGGCTGATAAATATTGAATTGATGCTGGTAAAACACTTTGTTTTTTTCTGTGATATCTCCTGAGGGTATATTAAATAGATTTTGCTGAGCCATACCGATATTGCAGACCAATACCAAGGCCACTAACATGAATAGTCGCATGTGATAGTTGATTTTTTAAAAGAAAATAGATAGTAAACTAGTAAAAAGCATTGCCCAAAAGCTGATATCCAGCCTTTTCCTTACATAGACTGTTTACTTAAGTTGACTTACTAAAGTCACTTTTACTGTAATGAAAAGGTTTAGAAGCAATGCACTGTTGGAAACAGCACTAGGGGGCATTTCTAAAAATACTGGAACCTACAAAAAACTCATATACTATTTGGACTTTAGGAGGCTGTATAAAAAAATCATCCTTGTACACCTTGAACGGCACTATAACTGACAATAGAAAATCAACAACCTTGATTTGTTCCGTTCTTTCAAACAATACCAAAGGAGACTCAATGGCTCGGGATATTTTGACAGGAAAATCAAAATCATCAAAATCTTGCTCGGTAATGATTTCAATTTCCTGATACAAAACATCTTCCAAATCTTCAAAATGATCGCAAACAGCCAAAAAAGTAAAAACAGCCACCAACAAAACAGGTAGTGTTTTAGCTAAACTTTTTTTACTTCGGATCAATTGAAGAAACATACAAATAACCTTTTCCGCTTATTTTTAAATTGATTCATACGGTCAGCCATCATTTTTGGTTTCAATAACCAAGAATACTAGCCCGATTTCAGTAAATTTTTGCAATTTTTGTTCTTTCAATGAAGAGTTTGACATAATGAAAAAAGATTTACGCATCATATATATGGGAACGCCTGAATTTGCGGTTCCTTCCTTACAAAAATTAGTAGCAGCAGGTTGGAATGTTGTAGCGGTTATCACAGCACCCGACAAACCTAAAGGCAGAGGTCAGAAACTTATTCCTTCACCGGTAAAAGAAGCTGCCTTGGAATTGAATATCCCTGTACTCCAACCTACCAACTTGAAATCTCCACATTTTTTAGAGGAACTTGCTTCCTACAAAGCTAACCTACAAATCGTAGTAGCTTTCCGCATGCTTCCTGAAGTTGTTTGGGGCATGCCATCCTTAGGCACCTTCAACCTGCATGCATCTCTCCTCCCCAACTATCGTGGCGCTGCACCAATCAATTGGGCCATCATCAATGGTGAGACGGAAACAGGCATGACAACCTTTTTCCTCAAACACGAGATAGATACTGGAAATATTATTTTGCAAGAAAAAGAACCGATCCATCCTGAAGACAATGTAGGTAGTCTATATGCCCGAATGATGGAAAAGGGATCGAGGTTAGTAGTCAAAACTGTGGAGTTGATTGCAAATGGAACAGTGACAACCTACCCTCAGGATGAGAGGGAATTTGAGCATCATGCACCCAAAATATTCAAAGAAACCTGTCAGATAGATTGGTTAAAGGATGCGACGAGTATCCATAATTTGGTAAGAGGACTTTCACCCTATCCTGCTGCATGGACTCTTTTACAAGACAAAACTTGCAAAATTTTTCTTACAGAGCCTTCCCCATCTGAAGATCCAAACTTAAAAGCGGGTGAATGGTCATCTGATGGAAAAACTTATCTCTATTTTCAGACCGGCCAAGGTAAAATTTACATCAAAGAGCTCCAACTGGAGGGTAAAAAAAGAATGGGTATTGAGGAGTTTTTGAGGGGGTTTAAATTGTAACATCGAATTTAAAAATAAGAACTCAGATTTTTGATTTGTTTTCAAAATACTTAACTTTCAATGTATTAACCTAAATGTTTTTATTATGAAATCATGTGTTTTAGTAGTTTTTGCATTTTTATTTACCCTATCTGTCGAGGCTCAATTGATGCGACAGTTAAAAAATGCAGCAGAAAGAGGTGTAGGCAAAGCTGTAGAAAGACGTGTAGAAGCTGAAGCCGAGAAGTTAGCCCAAAAACAATTGGAAAAAGCCTTTGGTGAACTTTATGGTTCCGAGGGAATGAAAGGATTTGATATGAGTAAAATCCTTAAAGGACTCGGAGAAGATGTTGACATTGCGGACACCTATAGTTTTGCTGGCTATAAAGTCATGGAAATCACAGGTCAGGACGAGAAAGGAAAAAAGAATGAGCCACTTACCATGAAAATTTTTTTTCCTGAAGATCCAAATGTGATGGGTTTTGAAGCTACTCCTGAAGGCAAAAACAAACAGGAAGGTAACTTTTTCATGATCTATGATTTATCTAAAAACGCCTCCATAGTACTGATGGAAACAGATGGACAAAAAAGCAGGATGGCCTATGGAATTGACTTGATGGCCATAGCAGAGTCCGTAGATGAATCAGATGAAGTGGCGGATTCAGGATCCTATTCAGTCTCTAAAACAGGAAAAACAAAAATGATCATGGGACATACCTGCGAAGAATACCTGCTCGATACAGATGAAGGAAATGCGCATTACTGGATAAGTACAGAGAAAATCGGCGCTAATCAAACATTTTTCGGTTCAGGCAATCCATTTTTGCAGGCAAGAGTCCAAAATTCACAGACTACTTTTCAAAACCTCCCTCAAGGAAACTTGTTTGAAATGGAATATATCAGCAAAACTGACAAAAGCACCATGATGATGACCACCATAGCTATTGAAAACAATAAATCTACAACATTTAAAATGGCCGATTATCCAAGTATTTTTGAGAGTATGAAAGCTGAAAAATAAGCTTTTTCAGTAGTATATCTTTCAAACATCAAACATTTTCCCCAAGTTACACTTCTTGAAAGTGAAAGCTTGGGGAATTTTGTTTTCCGAATCACGAATCCTTGGTAACTTGTCAAAAAAATCGCCTTGAAAATCTCAATCATAGTCGCAACAGCCAAAAATCAAGTCATTGGAAGAAATAATGAATTGATTTGGAGATTGTCCGCAGATCTTAAGTTCTTCAAAAACACTACCTCCGGACATCATATCATCATGGGTAGAAAAACCTATGAGTCTGTAGGTCGTCCCCTACCTAATCGAACCTCTGTGGTAATCAGCAGAAATTCGAATTTTGAAGTACCGGAAGGTCATCATGTGGTTAGCTCTTTTGAACAAGCGTTGCAGCTATGTATTGGAAAAAAATTAGAGCACGTTTTTGTTATAGGTGGAGCTGAAATTTACAAACTGGCGATGGCCTACGCCGATGAATTATTAGTAACCGAAGTTCAGGCAAACCCAGAAGGTGATGCCTTTTTCCCTTTAATCTCCCCAGAAGAATGGCAAGAGGTTAGAAGAGAAAGCTTCCAAAAAGATGAAAAGAATGAATTTGATTATGCTTTTGTCACCTACAAAAGAAAAGCACCATGAAGAAAAAAACCATTTGGATTACAGGAGCTTCTTCTGGTATCGGTGAAGCTGTCACTGAAAAATTCCTAAGAGAGGGCCACCAAGTGATTATTTCAGCAAGAAATATCGAAAAACTGGAAGAGATAAAAACCCAAAGCCCATTCAAGGAGTCTATAGCTATCCTACCGCTTGACTTACTCAAGAGTGAAGAGTTTGAATCAATCGTGGAAAAAGCGATCAATGCTTTTGGTAAAATAGATGTTTTGCTCAACAATGGCGGTATCAGTCAACGTTCGCTTGTAAAAGAGACTACCCTCGATGTTGATCGAAAAATCATGGAAGTAAATTACTTTGGTACAATAGCATTGACAAAAGCACTTTTACCTCACTTTTTGGAAAATAAAAATGGACATTTTGCTGTAGTAAGCAGTTTGGTTGGAAAGTTTGGCTCTCCCTATCGCTCCTCTTATGCTGCTTCCAAGCATGCCTTGCATGGTTTCTTTGACTCCTTAAGAGCAGAACATGTTGCTGACCACATTTATGTGACCATGATTTGTCCAGGCTTTATCCGAACCAATGTTTCCATCAATGCATTAACAGGCGACGGTTCTCCTTTAGGATCCATGGATGATGCACAAGCTAAAGGCATGAGCGCGGAAGCTTGCGCAAAAACCATTTACAAAGCCATTATCAATCAAAAAGAAGAGGTCCTGATTGGAGGAAAGGAAACCTATGCTGTCTATCTCAAACGCTTCTTCCCCACCATCTTTTCCAAAATTCTAGCAAAAGCTAAAGTCCGTTAAAGAATTGCATTACCGACTTAATTAAACCCATGTCTCAATACCAAGAAGTCAAAGCAGAAATACTAGCCATAGGTGATGAACTCCTCTATGGTCAAATAATAGATACCAATTCGCATTGGATCAGCCAAGAACTGGATAAAATTGGAGTTCGTGTAGTAAGAAGAACGACTGTAGGTGATAGCAGAGAAGCCATTTTAGAAGCTTTTGCTGCGGCCGAAAAGCGTGCCGATATCATTTTAATGACAGGTGGACTAGGTCCCACCAATGACGATCTGACCAAACCTCTACTTGCAGAATATTTTAATTGTGAAATAGAGTTGGTTCCGGAAGCTTTGGAAGCTGTCCGTACATTTTTCGAAAAACGGGGAAGGGTATTAACTGACTTAAACCGTCTGCAAGCCCACCTTCCCACCAAGTGTACTTATATCCCCAATATACTCGGGACTGCTCCGGGCATGTGGTTTGAAGAAAATCAAAAAATTTGGATGTCTATGCCAGGAGTACCCTATGAAATGAAAAAACTCATGGAAGATCATGTCATCCCACGCATCAAGTCTAACTTCAATTTACCTATCATCTACCATCAAGTAGTAAAAACAGTGGGTATTGGTGAAAGTTGGTTGGCAGATGTAATCAAAGATTGGGAAAAAGCACTTCCATCCCATATTAAATTAGCTTATTTACCTTCTTTAGGACAAGTAAGGTTACGATTGACTGCCTTTGGAGACAACTACCAAAGTTTAGAAAATGAGGTTTCCATGCAATTGCAATCATTGCTTCCTTTAATTGAAAAGTATGTTTATGGTTACAATCAAGATACTTTGGAGGAAACCGTGGGCCGCTTATTAAAAAACCAAGGAAAAACAGTTGCTTTGGCAGAAAGCTGTTCTGGTGGCTTCATTTCCCATATGATTACTTCTATCCCAGGAAGTAGTGCTTATTTCCAAGGAAGCATGATTCCCTACCATAATCAATTCAAACATGCATTATTAGATGTAGATGAGTTAACTTTGCAGACCAAAGGGGCTGTCAGTGAAGAAACTATCATTCAAATGGCTGAACATATTCGGAATAAATTTAATGCTGATTATGGCTTAGCCAGCAGTGGCATTGCTGGACCAGGAGGTGGTTGGGCAGAAAAGCCTGTGGGTACCGTTTGGATTGCTTGCAGTGATGGGCACTCCACCGTCACCAAAAAACTTCAATTGACTCAAGACCGTACCTTAAATATACAATTGACAGCTATTGCGGGACTAAATTTGCTTCGAACATGCATAATCGGACAAACAGAATAAAAATTTTGTAAATTGATTTTGCAATAGAGAAAATAAAATTTAATTTTAAAACTCAGAAATAAACCCAATTAAATAATTTAACTATGGCAACAGTAGAGATGTTGATGCCCAAAATGGGTGAAAGTATCATAGAGGGTACGATCCTTACTTGGCTCAAAAAAGAGGGTGATACCATTGAGCAAGATGAGTCTGTTTTGGAAGTAGCAACGGATAAAGTAGATACAGAAGTACCCGCTATTCACGGAGGTATTTTGAAACAAATATTGGCAAAGGAAGGTGATGTTGTGGCGGTGGGTGCTCCAATTGCCATTATTGAAACTTCCGCAGAAGTAGCTGCAAGTACACCGGCCGTATCTGTTCAAGAAGAAGCTAAAGAAGAACTAATTGCTGCAGCTCCTGCTCAGACCTCCACTTTAGTAGCAACGCCTAGTGCGCCACTTGCTACTGTAAATGATGATCGCTTTTATTCTCCTTTGGTATTAAGCATCTGTAAAGAAGAAAATATCAGCAAAGCTGAATTAGCAACTATCCCAGGTACTGGTAAAGAAGGTAGAGTGACCAAACAGGATATGCTCAACTACCTAGCCAATAGAAATGCCGCTCCAGCTGTAGCTGCTCCTACGACGCCAAGTCCTAAACCTGCTTCAGCTCCTGCTTATGTAGCACCAAAAGTGGATGTTAGCATATCAGCGCAGGATGAAATCATGGAGATGGACAGAATGCGTAAAATGATAGCGCAACGTATGGTGGACTCCAAGCGTATTTCACCTCACGTAACCTCTTTTGTGGAAGCTGATGTGACAAATATTGTTTTATGGAGAAATAAGGTGAAGGACGCCTACAAGAAAAAAGAAGGTGAAGCATTGACTTTTACTCCATTTTTTGTTCAAGCAGTAGCACGTGCCATCAAGGACTTTCCAATGATCAACATCTCTGTGGACGGTGAAAACATCATTAAAAAAAGAGATATCAATATTGGTGTAGCGGTAGCACTTCCATCAGGTAATTTGATTGTACCTGTCATCAGAAATGCAGATCAGTACAACCTGACAGGTTTATCCAAAAAAATCAATGATCTAGCGAATAGAGCAAGAATCAACAAACTTTCCCCAGATGAATTAAGTGGCGGTACGTACACTGTATCTAATGTGGGTTCGTTTGGAAACGTCATGGGTACTCCCATCATCATGCAGCCTCAAGTTGCTATCTTGGCTGTAGGGGCCATTCAAAAGAAGCCAGCCGTAGTGGAAACTCCAACGGGGGATGTGATAGCTATCCGCCATAAAATGTTCCTTTCTCACTCTTATGATCACCGAGTAGTCGATGGTTCTTTGGGAGGAATGTTTGTCAAGCGTGTTTCTGACTATTTGGAAGCCTTTGATCTAGACACAACACTTTAAAGGATTCGCGATCGAACGAATTCGCCATCCAGCTTCAGTAATGACACCTACCTGTCTTCTCTGAAATTGGATGGCTTTTAATTTTTATAGATACTCAAATAAATTTGCTGGAGGGTTTTAGCAATGATATCAATATCTACAGGTTTTGCCAAATAGCCAGTCATTCCTGTTTGGATGGCTTTTTCCCGGTCCTCATTAAATGCATTGGCTGAAAGACCCCAGATCTGTGGTGGGTGAGGCAGTCCAAGTTTAAGAATTTCTTGGGTGGCTTCCAAGCCATTCAATTTGGGCATTTGTATATCCATAAAGACCATATCATACTGTTTCTTTTGCACAGCTTCAACAGCTTCCCGGCCATTCAGTACAAAATCTACCTGATAGCCCAATTGATCCATCAGCATACCCATAAATACAATATTGGTGGTGTTATCCTCAGCTATCAATATGCGTAATGGGTATTTTTCGCCAAATGATGGTATCAAATCACTTTTTTGAATAGTACTTTTCGGTATGGCATGGTCAGCTTGGGATTCGACCGCTATTGCTTTTGCAAATACAGAAAATGAAAAAACCGAACCTTCTCCTACCTGACTTTCAATCAATAAGTCACCACCCATCAGCTCCAAAATCTTTTTAGAAATGGCAAGCCCCAAACCTGTACCCTGATACTCGCGTGTATTACTTCCATCCAATTGGAAAAAAGGCTCTGTGAGATACTTGATTTTTTCTTGCGGAATTCCTATCCCAGTGTCTTTTATTTCAAACAAAAGCATTACCGTATCATCTATGATATCCTCACAGGACAAAGACACGCTAACCTTACCTCCAATTGGTGTAAATTTGATGGAGTTGCTCAGAATATTTGAGATTACTTGCACAAGCTTCTCCCGATCTACTTCTACAAAGACAGGAATATCTCCATTGTAATTAAGCGTAAAGTCAATTTGCTTTTCTTTCAATAGACCTTCAAAAACCTGAAAAGTCCGATCCATTTCATGTTTAAATCGAAACACGGATGGCTTGAGAAACATTGCCCCTGATTCGATTTTGGAATAATCTAAAATATCATTGATAATCCCGGATAAGTTTTTGCCAGAAGACTTCAGTAGCTGTAAGTATTGTAACTGTTGAGAATTTAGAGAGGTGGTTTCAAGTAAGCTAACAATTCCCAAGAGTGCATTCATGAGGGTTCGGATTTCATGAGACATGTTGGCGAGAAACTCAGATTTAGCCTTATTCGCTTGTTCGGCGGCTTCCATCGCTTCCTTCAATCCTTTTTCCCATACCTTTTGAGCAGTAACGTCCCTAGCAATCGAAATCAGTCGGTTTTCGTCCAACTGAAAGATCCTAGTTTCAAAAATTCGAGTACCAATAGGCACCTGAAGCTCTAGATCTATCCGTTGCATCTTTCCCGTTTCTTTTGCTTTCATAAACAAATCATACACTCGTTGACCTAAGTCACCCGGAATGACTTCCAATACATTTTTACCAATCGTGTCCGCAGGTGGGTATAACAACATGCTACTGTCCTGTACATAATAATCAATAAAGTTTGCATCATTATCATAGGTGAAAATCAAGTCTGGCAAGGATTGCAGGACTAAACGAAACCGCTCCTCCGAACGGATACGCTCTTGCTCTGTACGGTACTGTTCATCAATATCTGTGAAAATACCTACTGTACCTTTATAAACTCCCACATCATCAAAAAGCAATTTTTCAAAAACCTTCACCCGGATTTTATCACCATTTTTTTTGTATATAAAAAAATCAGTTTTAAATATTTCATCCTTTCGTGCTATACTTTCTGACACTTTTTGATGAAGCTCTGGAATAATTGATTGATCTATATATGATCGGAAATTTATTAAAAAATCATCTTTTTCATAGCCCAGCACGTTTTTCACCTCGTCACCAACACTAATCATATCATTTTTTTCATTTTGAAAATAAATGAAACCATTAGATTCTTGCAGTAATAGAGACTGCCTATTAAAAAGCTCTTCTATCTCTTGCGCACTTTTGGCCAGTGATTGATTGGATTCCGTGATCGATTTATTGAATTGATAAAGAATGAAGAAAACAATCAACACTAGCGCCAAGAGTCCAATAATCAAATAAACATAGGTTGTAAAAGCACTCGATGCTTTCCAATCCAAAGCCTGTACAAAAATAAGAGAGGCATCTTGTTTCAAAGGATTTAAGCGAATAGGATAAAAATGAATCCACACATCCAAGGTAGCTCCATCTCTGGTTGACATCTGCCCGCTGGTCAAACCTTTAAGTCCTTTTTTCAATTGCTCATTTACATAAGAAAGACTTTTGAGATCCATTTTATACTCTAAAAAGTAAGAGTCATCCACCAAATCGAAAATATCCTCATCCACAGTCATAAATTTGGAAGATTTCGGACCTAGGTAGTAGTTAGACAACTGATTATCAGCAAACCTTTGCAAGTTCAAATGAACGTGAAAAATAAGCTTTTTTTCTGCATTTCTCAGAATGAACGAATTGTCTTTATTATCAAGAAAAAGTGGTGTTTTTTCTCGAAACTTTCGGATGAAAGTATTTTTATCGTCAAAGTGAAAAGAAACCCGGTGATTGGGGAAATCAACTATGATCGTATCAATCAAATCTCTGTGATTATTGAAGATTCTTTTAGCCCTTCCCTCAAATGCTAATTGTTCATTTCCCGTCCTTTCGTAAGTCCAATTTTCAAGATTATTGATAAAAAACAGCATATCATCATGCATGAAATTAAAGGACTTCTCAGTTTCCTTACCAGCTAATTCAATTTGTTTGGACAGTGTTTGATTATAAGACCTAATCTGATTTTCATTGAGAGCTATGTAAAAATAAAAGGCGAGGAAAAGGATAGAAAATACCAAAAATACACCCAATAACACTAGGCCTCTTGTGGCTTTGTCAAGCTTAAATATATCTCTGAGTTGCTTCATTACCAGTTCAAATCGATTAAATACCAATCCATGCGGTCAAATTTTTTCACCACTCCAGAAAATCTATCATACTCATTGGATAAATCAAATTCCAATTTATTTGCCAATAAAACATCTGAAATCATGTTTCTGACCAAACTGTTTTTACTTTTAAATAAGTTAAACTCCTCAGGCCTGAAACTGTCAGAAGTGATGGTGTGGCTGTAGGTGTGGTCCTTCAATGGAGGCAAAGATAAGGCCTCTATGGCTCTAGATTTACCCGCAACTATGGTTCCTGTGGCATCCACAATAATCAATTGCTTGGAATACTGATTAACATATGTTTCTATGATATCTTTCAAGGTTATATCAAATCCAATAACATATAAGAGCTCCTCTTGGACATATACCGGATACAAAAGCGAAACCATCCACCCTTTTCCAACTGGGTCCAAGTAAATATCAGGAACCCAAACTGTTGACTTATTAGGATTATATTCCAAAGTGGCTTCATAGAAAAAATTAAATTCCCTCAAATCCAAATCAGGCTCCAACATAGCCTTAGCAGGATATGGAGGATATAATTTATTGACCTGCAATGGAGAATTAAAATATACCTGTGAGATGGTAGGATTGTCTTCAATGAGCTTCTTGAATTTTCGCTCTAATGGCCAGGTCCATTTTAGCAGATCTAGCGCGGCATCATTATCCTGACCTCTTTCTGAATAATAGATGGTGCAAAAGTTAGGGTCTGCATCTGGTTCTGAATTGATAATCCTTTTAGATAAATCCAGAGAATAATAGGGGTTTGATTGAGTTATTGTATCTTTTGAAGCATAAATACTCAAAGAATACTCACCCAGCTTTTTAATTTCTGATTCCAACTGATCAAAATCATACTCCATTAAGGCCATGATGGCCTCAAGTTCTAGCACCCTTTCCGAGGTATAATTACTACTCCGGGTACAACTAAATCCAAGAAAAATTGCAACAAAAAACAGCAGTGTTTTCAAAATCTCTAGCTTTTGAGTAAAGCTAAAGATTTTCTAACTCTTTTCGAAAAATTTCTCCCATTTCTTCAAATCGTGCTAAAACGGCTTGAAAAAATTCACCCTGATAAAAGTTTGACAGATCTGCCTCGTCCAAAACATCCATTTCAGGAATCTTGAACGTCTGCTCCATGGGCCCTAATTCAAATTTGATAAGGTACTTGTTATTCCAAGAAAAAACAGAAATCCTGACCTCCTGTTTTACAAACTCAGTAACAACTCTCATGGCCTGCGAACTTCAGAAGTGTAAGAAATTTCAGATTTAATTGAGGAAGCCACAGAACAATACTTGTCTACCGAAAGTGCTACAACTTTCGCAAACTCTTCCTCTTTCGCATCTGGCGAAACCAAAACAAAATTCATTTGGATATGGGTATAAAATGCTGGAACACCATCATTTCTTGTGCCTTCTACCTCCACAAAAAAATCTACAATCGTTTTCCTTTTTTTCTTCATCATCAACACCGCATCAATGGAGCTACAGCCTCCTAAAGCTGACAATAGCAAGTCCATAGGAGATTGGGCCTTTTTATTTGGCGCATCGTACATGTCGATGTCCACCTTATTTCCTTGTTGATTGATTGCTTCGTATTCATAGTCCGACTTCATGCGAACTACCGATTTTCTTACACTCATTTTAATTCAATTATCTAGTTATAGAAACCAAAACAGGCTGAAGGAAAGTTCAGCCTGCTTCTTATTCTTACATATTTCTTCGGTACTGACCTCCTACCTCGTAAAGCGCATTGGTGATTTGCCCCAATGAACAAACTTTGGTTGCTTCCATCAATCGCTCGAAGATGTTTCCATTTTGAACGGCAACCTGTTGAAGTTGTCTCAATTCCTCAGCAATTTTATCCGGATTACGCTGATGCAGGGACTGAAGCGTCCGGATTTGATCTTCTTTTTCATCAATTGTAGCTCTTATAACCTCTCCAGGAATCACAGTTGGAGAACCTTCTGAAGAAAGGAAAGTATTCACACCAATGATCGGATATTCTCCAGTATGCTTCAACATCTCGTAATGCAAACTTTCTTCCTGAATTTTTCCTCGTTGGTACATAGTTTCCATTGCACCTAATACTCCACCACGCTCGGTGATACGGTCAAACTCCGTATAAACTGCCTCTTCTACCAAATCAGTCAACTCCTCGATGATAAAGGAACCTTGGATTGGGTTTTCATTTTTAGCCAAACCAAGCTCTTTATTGATGATCAACTGAATCGCCATCGCTCTTCTCACAGATGCCTCTGTTGGCGTGGTGATGGCCTCATCATATGCATTGGTGTGGAGGGAATTACAGTTATCATAAATCGCATACAGTGCCTGAAGGGTAGTTCGGATATCGTTAAAATCAATCTCTTGGGCATGCAGGGATCGACCAGATGTCTGAATATGATATTTCAACATCTGTGAACGCTCGTTTGCACCATACTTTAGTTTCATGGCTTTCGCCCAAATTCTTCTAGCTACCCTTCCAATGACAGAATACTCTGGGTCAATCCCATTGGAGAAGAAGAAAGAAAGGTTTGGAGCAAACTTGTTGATATCCATTCCTCTGGAAACATAATACTCAACATAAGTAAAGCCATTGGAAAGGGTCAAAGCCAACTGTGTGATTGGATTCGCACCTGCTTCTGCAATGTGATAGCCTGAAATCGACACAGAATAGAAGTTTCTAACTTGACGGTTGATAAAGTACTGCTGTACATCCCCCATCAATCTCAAGGAAAATTCCGTGGAGAAAATACAAGTATTTTGTGCCTGATCTTCTTTCAAAATATCTGCTTGAACAGTTCCTCTGACGGTTGCCAAGGTATATGCTTTGATTTCTTCATATACGTCTGCAGGTAATACCTGATCTCCTGTCACACCCAAAAGCATCAAACCTAAGCCATCATTTCCATCAGGGATAGATGCATTGTACACAGGTCTTGGTACTCCTTTTTCTTTATAAATGGCTTCAATTTTGGCATTTACTTCTGCTTCCAAGCCATGCTTTTTGATATACAATTCACATTGCTGATCAATTGCAGCATTCATAAAGAAAGCCGTCATGGTCGCCGCAGGACCATTGATGGTCATGGAAACAGATGTTTTTGGGTCAGCCAAGTTAAAGCCTGAATACAACTTCTTAGCATCATCCAAGCAGCAAACGTTCACACCAGAGTTACCTATCTTACCATAGATATCAGGCCTGTAATCAGGATCCTCTCCATATAAAGTCACAGAATCAAATGCCGTAGATAAACGCTTGGCAGGCATGTCTTGAGACACATAGTGGAAACGTTTATTGGTACGCTCTGGACCACCTTCACCGGCAAACATACGTGTTGGGTCCTCTCCTTCCCGCTTGAACGGAAATACACCAGATGTATAAGGGAATTCTCCGGGCACGTTTTCCTTTAAGCCCCATTTCAATAAATCACCCCATGCTTCATACTTCGGTAAGGCAACTTTTGGTATTTTGGTATTGGATAAGGAAGAATGATACGTTTGAACTTTGATTTCTTTATCACGAACCTTAAACACGTAGAAATCACTGGAATATTTTTCAACTTTTTCAGGCCATTCCTCCAACCATTTCTTGTTTTTAGGATCCAGATTCAATTCCACTTCAGCATATACTTCTTGAAGTTCCTTCACCAAACGATCTTTATCTGCTACAGAAGTTCCTTGAATGGCTTGGATAGATTTTTGGATTGAAAAGAGTTGTTGGGCAACTTCTTTTTGCTCCTCCACCCATTTGTCATAGCCACGATTATTTTCTGAAATTTCAGATAAGTAACGGGTACGTGCGGGTGGAATAATGTATATTTTTTCAGACATTTCTTTGGTTACCTCAAAGGAAGTATCCAAATCAGCACCTGTTTTTTCCACCAATTTATGGATGATAGCCTTGTACAGATTATTCATTCCCGGGTCATTGAACTGTGAGGCAATTGTTCCAAAAACAGGAATTTCCTCATCTGCAATATCCCAAAGGTTATGGTTACGTTTATATTGCTTTTTGACATCTCTCAGAGCATCTTGCGCACCACGCTTGTCAAACTTATTGAGTGCGATGATATCTGCAAAGTCCAACATGTCAATTTTCTCCAATTGAGTAGCAGCTCCGTACTCTGGAGTCATGACATATAGGGACATGTCCGAGTGTTCGATAATTTCGGTATCAGACTGTCCAATTCCAGATGTCTCCAAAATAATCAAATCAAAATCAGCAGACTTCACGATATCTACCGCATCCTGCACATACTTGGATAATGCCAAATTGGATTGACGAGTAGCCAATGAGCGCATATACACTCGGGGATGATTGATTGCATTCATACGAATTCTATCCCCCAACAAAGCCCCTCCTGTTTTTCGCTTGGAAGGATCAACGGAGATGATGGCAATATTTTTATCTGAAAAATCCAGCAAGAACCTTCTGACTAACTCATCCACTAAAGATGATTTACCGGCACCACCTGTACCAGTGATTCCCAAAACAGGGGTTTTACTTGTTGAGGCTGTTTGCTTGTAACCTGCAAGCATTTCTTTACTTTCTTCCGGGAAGTTTTCAGCTGCTGAAATGATTTTTGCAATGCTGGATTTATCTGTCATGCTAGGAATAATGCCTGCAACATCCTTACCTACCGGAAAATCAGCTTGTTGAACCAAATCATTGATCATTCCCTGCAGACCCATAGCTCGACCATCATCAGGAGAGTAAATTCTGGTGATGCCATACTCATGTAGTTCTTTGATTTCTTCTGGAAGGATGGTTCCTCCTCCTCCACCAAAGATTTTAATATGACCTGAGCCTTTTTCTCTCAACAGGTCATGCATGTACTTAAAAAACTCTACATGACCTCCTTGGTAAGAAGTGATGGCGATGGCCTGTACATCCTCTTGAATCGCACAATCAACAATCTCCTGTACCGAACGGTTATGGCCTAAATGAATCACCTCACAACCCGTAGACTGAATAATTCTACGCATAATATTGATTGCCGCATCATGCCCGTCAAATAGGGAGGCTGCTGTTACAATCCGGATGTGGTTTTGAGGCTTGTAAATCTCTTGTGTAAAAGACATTTCAATTTGGGTTTATTTCGCTGAATACTTGTCAAATAATAACGTGGTAAATTGAATTCTACCAACTTGCGAATATAAACAAAAAACAGGACTACCGGTTTCCGTTGGGATAAATTTCAAAAGAATCTTCTGAAATCACTCACACAACTCTTTTACACCATCTAAAAATTCATCAATTCAAGAAAAACGTAATGTTATTTTGTTTTCAATAAAAAAAGCAGAACAAATTTCCGCAATTTTTAAGCCGCTTTAACTGTCCTGCCATTAATCCTTACATGCTTGATGCATGTAAGCCTCTATAACCCTAAACCTAACAAATTAACCACTATTTTATTCCTCTCATTATTTTGACATCATTTCTATTACCTGGTTTATCCGTGTACCACTCTCTTGCATTGCTTCCACCTGAGTTAGCCCACTCCCTTAATTTTAAAAAACCATCTGTAACTCTCTCTCTTTCTATCATGTACGGTACGGATTCATTAACCCAAATAGCCCAAGGTAAACCTCCTTCTTTTGACATGTAAGTATTGGAGGTGCCTAAAGCGGAGTTATCAGCTCCAGTTCGAAATAACGCAGGATTCGCGAGGGACGTAGGCTGCTTCCCGGGTAAGTGAACTTCTCTTCCCCTATCCTGATTCACTATCAAGAAAGGATTGAGCATATCCATTGTCAATAACCTTGAACTTACGGCATTGGGCACAAAGGTTATTGTGATAGTCTGTGTTTTGATTTCACTCATAGGTCTATCGGGCTCTACATTGATTCCTGTACCGCCACCAACTCTCGGAAGTACTTTAAATGCATCATCATATAAAATAACCGTTGCATGGGTTTGATTGGACTCAAGACCATTGGGATTTACCCTGATTAAATCTCCATCAAGTATGGTACCAGTAACGGAAGCAACTTGATTAGGTTGAATACCCGTCAATTCAATCCCAAGTGCATTTCTAAAGCCTGCGCCGATAGCGCGTGTCCTTGATTCAATGATCATTTCTACTAATTCATTATTAGCATTGGTGATTTTGGTGATTCTCAAATCATTTACCAAGTCATTGAAATCATAGTCTCCTAAGGCAGGCCACAAATCTTCAAATTTCAATGTGGAGTATTCTGCATTCGTAATAAAGGATCTATATGCTCGTGTAGGATCATCCGGAAAATCATCTTCTTCGTCTGGAATACCATCACCATCTCTATCACTTCGATTAAGGGCAGGCAAGCAACCAAAAGTAGGATCAGCAGCAAAAATTCCTGGGATAACAATATCATCCACAATGGCACGGTTGTTACCACCATTCCCATTAAATGAAATTCTAAATCGAACAGTCTGATTAAATAGCTCCTCAGGAATATCAAATTCATAGGTACTGAATGCTGTGGTGTTTGTTGGTAAATCTACTGTTTCCATTAACACCGCTTCTCCTTGGAGGTTAGAAACACTTTCATCAATAGGTATATAAAACAAACGCATAAATCGTGTTTGTGCACCATTCACATCAAACCTCATTTTAAATGAAATTTTCCCGTTGACAGGTTGAATCCAAGGGGTAGTAATTGCGGCAGAATTTGGACTTACGTTATTGCTCAATGAAGAAGACCGAAAAGATACATTTCCCGAAATTACTGGTTGAGTCCCTGATGTGGTGCTAAAGCCTTGGAAAACCCAACAAGTATAAAATGCTCGATCTCCTAATTCAGCATCAGCCTCTACTGTCGGAAGACCAATGGCTAGATGCTGGTTTTTTAAATTACTTGTACTTATCGTAAAGTTTTGAGCCTGCAGACCTCCACCGATAAGTAAACATGCAAGAATGAATAGATTTTTCATGGTATAAACGTCTAATCGTTGGAAGGTTCAATCACGGGAAAAGAAAAAGCAACACTACTTCCCGAAATACTCTTTTCTAGGAGCACTTCACCAATCTCTATTACTATTTTATCCACATGATTGGGAACAGTAACGGTTAAGGAGAAATCTTGGGTTAAATCATGTGACCCTCTGAATAATTGGGTACCATCTCCATCTTTCAACACGAGTGTCCTTACCAAAGAACTAGGGAGAAATATTTTATTTAGAGTGACGGAGATACTTTTTGTCGTTGTCCAAGTAAAACCCATTGGAGCACTTATCTCAAGCGGATTGTTAACGACCGGATTTTGCGGGCTGTTTGTCTCCTCAGGAATACAGGCAAGTACTGCTAAACCGATGAAGAAACTAAGAATTACTTTTCTCATATAGTTGGGAAGTTAAGTTCCAATATTTGGCTGTAAACCTGCTTTCATTTTCGACTAAACCTAATCTATTAATCGTACTTTTTTTCAACTTATTTTAAGCCTGTAAATACAGATGGTTTACAAATAAATATTCTTTATTTACACGAATATATCAATTAAATTCAGGGTATTTCAAGCAGGTTCAACACCAACTAAAAACATTTTTTTTACATTTTTCACCAAATACAATTTTGTTCGTTCAAACAATTTTTTATATTTTACGACATATGATTTTTATCAGGATTTTTTTAAAAAAAAAATTGAAAATTTAGCTACTTAAACATTCGGACATAGCAAAATGAAACTTTCTCTCCCACTCGGCACTTACAAAAACATCAAAGTCTTTATCCATTGGACCTTCTCCTTACTGCTCTTATGGATCATTATTTCCAACTACAGGCAAGGAATGCCAACCGTAGACATTGCCTGGATTATTTTTTTGGTACTTGCGCTATTCTTTTGTGTGGTCTTACATGAATTTGGTCATGCATTGGCAGCACAAAAATATGGCATACAAACCAAAGACATCGTACTCTATCCAATCGGAGGAGTAGCACGATTGGAAAAACTCCCGGAAGACCCCAAACAAGAATTATGGGTAGCCATCGCAGGACCACTAGTGAATATCACCATTTTTATAGGGCTTTCAATTATACTTTCTTTCCAAGGTTTTGATGTAGAAGCTTTAGAGGAAATCAACATTGGTCCTGACACCTTTCTTCTCTATTTAGCATCTGCCAATTTGATTTTAGCGATATTTAATCTGATTCCTGCATTTCCAATGGATGGGGGTAGAATTTTGCGAGCATTTTTGGCAATCAAACTCCCAAGAGCTAAAGCTACCGCGATCGCAGGAGGTATAGGGCAATTTTTGGCCATTTTCTTTATCTTCTTTGGCTTGTTTAATAATCCTGTCTTAGTGTTGATTGGTATATTCATCTTTCTGGGAGCTGGTGCAGAAGTCAGTCATACCCAACAGGAAAGTATGCTAAAGGGCTTCAAGGTAAAAGACGCCATGATGATGAAGTTTCAGATCATCGCTTTCGATGCACCACTTCAAAAAGCAGTAGAAAAATTGCTCAATTCTCAAGCCACTCACTTTGTCGTGGTCAAAGACGATGTTGCAGTAGGAACACTAAGCCGTAACGAGATCATCAAAGGTCTTCAAGACCATGGTAATCAAGCACCTATAGAGCATGTAGCCAACTTCAATCCTTTAAAACTGGAAACCGAAGAAGACCTCAATGATGCTTGGAGAAATATGCTGACACAACAGCAAAAAGTCGCCTTTGTAATCGAAAACGGACATTTTCTTGGTATTCTAGACCAAGAAAATATCAGTGAATTTATTTTGGTCAAAAAAGCAATTGGACCAGCTTTCAACAACTAATTCCAAACCTATGAACATCCAAGACCCCAAACACTGGCATGTCCTATCTTCGGAACAGCTATTGAACGATTTAAAAACTTCAGCATCAGGACTATCTCAAAAAGAAGTTGATGTTCGAATGGAGGTTTTTGGTCCAAACAAACTCCCCGATAAATCACAGATTAGCGTTCTGAAAATGATAATCGGGCAATTAATCAACCCATTAATCTTTATTTTGATTGCTGCAGCCATTGCTTCAGTAGCTATCGGAGAAGGAAAAGACGCAATTTTCATTTTTCTGGTAATTCTTATCAATACAGTAATTGGAGTTTATCAGGAATACAATGCAGAGAAGAGTGCCTCCAATCTCACAAAGCTACTTCGGATAAGAGCAAAAGTTAAACGGGATGCCGAAGTGTTGGAAATTGATTCGGAAGATTTAGTCCCCGGAGATTTGGTAATTTTGGAATCGGGCAATAAAGTTCCTGCTGACCTACGCCTTATCCAAACCGCGGGATTGGAAGTGGATGAAAGTTTCCTTACTGGAGAATCCCAAGCTATCAAGAAAAATACAGAAGTGCTTGACAAGAGTACCCCAATAGCAGATCGGAAAAATACGGCTCATGCAGGCGCTACAGTCATGTCAGGGAGAGCTCAGGGAATTGTCATAGCTACAGGTTTAAACACAGAGGTTGGGAAAATTGCTCAAAATGTCCAAGAAGGTGAATCTGCCAAACCACCTCTGATTCAACGGATGGAGAGTTTTACAAAGAAAATCGCCAACATTATCATTGTACTTTCTGTGATTCTTGCAGTTTTACTGAGGTTTCAAGGCATGGATTTTTCAGCTATTTTCTTTTTTGTGGTAGCATTGGCTGTATCTGCTATTCCCGAAGGTTTACCTGTTTCCTTAACAGTAGCTTTGGCAGTGGCCACTCGAAGAATGGCCAAAAGAAATGTGATAGTACGAAAGTTGACCTCGGTGGAAAGCTTGGGTAGCTGTACGGTAATTGCTTCTGATAAAACGGGAACGCTGACGGTCAACCAACAAACAGTCAAAAAAATCTATACCGCTGATGGTACTCACTACGATGTAAGTGGTGAGGGATACAACGGCATCGGTGAAGTGTCTACGGATGGAAAAAAAGTAGCTGCCCAAGATAGTGCATCACTGCTAGGAATTTGCAAAACGGCCATATTGGCCAATGAGTCTAAGCTACTTCGAAAAGATGGAGTTTGGGATCACTATGGCGATGCTATGGATGTTGCCTTATTGGGAATGGCTTATAAAACTGACATCGATCCTGAAACGGTTCAGGATGAATTCCCTATTCAGTCTTTGATTCCCTACGAATCAGAACGCAAATTTTCAGGAGCCTTCTATAAGGATAAAGCACATATTCACCTTGCTGTAAAAGGAGCAGTCGAAACGATTTTAGGCTTTTGTAAATCAGATGATCAACAAACCGAAGAAGTAACCGAATTAGCAACTCAATTTGCATCAGAAGGGTATCGGGTGTTGGCATTTGCTTCGGGAATGGTGGATGACTTCAAAGCGAAAGATTTTTACCACCTTTCAGATATTCCTCCCTTGACCTTTCAAGGGTTGATATGTTTTATTGATCCACTTCGTTCGGAAGCTATAGAAGCTGTAGGCAAATGTAAAAAAGCAGGCATTCAAGTAATGATGATTACAGGTGACCACCCTGCCACTGCTTCTACCATTGCAAAAGAATTAGGAATCAAAGAGAAAACACGTACAGTCGTAACAGGTGCCGAATTAGAGAAAGCTGGCGGTCCAGCAGATGCAGCATTTCAAGACTTAGTAGCTTCCACCAATGTATTTGCACGGGTCTCCCCTACACAAAAACTCGAAATTGTTGATGTATTAATCCAAAAAGGAGAATTTGTGGCCGTCACAGGTGATGGAGTCAATGATGCCCCGGCACTTAAAAGAGCAAATATTGGAGTTGCCATGGGCTCTGGTACCGATGTTGCCAAAGATGTAGGTGCTATGATTGTAGTGGATGATAATTTCTCCTCCATTGTAGCAGGTGTAGAAGAAGGTAGATTTGCCTATGACAATGTTCGAAAAGTAATCTATCTATTGGTTTCTACGGGAGCCGCTGAAGTAGTCATGTTTATCCTGTCAATTTTTGCAGGTCTCCCTCTCCCCCTACTCGCCGTACAGCTTTTATGGTTAAACTTGGTTACTAATGGCATTCAGGATAAAGCTTTGGCATTTGAAGCAGGTGAAGCTGAGACCATGAGTAGAAAGCCTAGAGATCCCAAAGAAGGAATCTTCAATAAAATCATGAGCCAGCAGATTTTAATTTCAGGCTTAATCATGGGCATCATCGCTTTTGGATTATGGCTCTATTTGAATAAGTTCACTGAAATCTCAGAATTTCATGCTCGAAATATGGTTTTGCTATTGATGGTATTGATGCAAAACCTCCATATCTTCAATTGTAGATCCGAGCGAAGATCCACTTTCAACATTCCAATTTCCCGCAATTACTTATTGATTTTATTCGTGATTTTGACACAAGCAATCCATATTGCAAGTATGCATATCCCTTTCATGCAATCCATCCTTCGGGTTGAACCCATCACTTTAAAAGAATGGGGATATGTGTTAGTATTGGCATTTCCCTTACTCTTATTGATGGAATTGTTTAAATGGTGGAGCAGGAGGAGTGAGAAATTAGGAATGAGGAATTAGAAAAAGAAGTAAGATCATTTTCAAACAAGACTCCGCCCAAGAAGTAAAGACAATATCCATCGGCTTCCATTTTTTTACTTTCTCTTTAAGACTTTTGAATAAAGATATCTCAAATTTTTGCTTTTCCATCGGGCATTCTTCATTTTTAGTTTTTATTCCAATAGAAACATGAATGTAACTTACATCAGCGGACAGGAAGCTGTACAACTAATTCAATCAGGTCAACGGGTGTTTTTACATGGCAGCGCGGCCACTCCTACTCACCTCATCAATTGCCTTGCTGAAAGAGCTTCTGAACTTCGGCAGGTGGAATTAGTATCCATTTCCAGTTTTGGTCCCATGCCATTAGCTACCATTGAAAATAGAGATAGTTTCTTTTTCAATTCTCTGTTTGTGTCACAAAATATCAGGCACGCCGCCAACTCTCGTTATGGAGGCTATATCCCCATTTTTCTCAGTGAAATCGGCCAAATGTTTAAGAAAAAAGTACTTCCGTTGGATGTGGCTATTGTACATGTTTCTCCACCGGATGCCCATGGTTTTTGCTCCTTAGGTGTTTCTGTTGACATCGCTAAAGCCGCTGTAGAAGCTGCCACAATTGTCATCGCACAAGTCAATCACCAAATGCCTCGAACTCATGGAGACGGACACCTTCATATGAGTCAGTTTGCTGCCATGGTTGAAGTTGATGAACCGCTACATGAAGTCAATTACGCTGAAAAAATCTCAGACGCAGAATTAACCATTGGCAAGTACATCGCCGAATTAATTGAGGACAAATCCTGCCTACAGTTGGGTATTGGCGCTATTCCAGATGCCGTTTTACAGTCCTTAACCAATCATCAGGATTTAGGAATTCATACGGAAATGTTTTCCAATGGCTTACTTCCTTTGTTGGAATCAGGAGCAATCACCAATGCTTACAAAAAAAAGCATAAGGGTAAAGTGCTCACATCCTTTGCAGCTGGAAATCAAGAACTCTATCGATACATTCACGACAACCCCCTTTTCACTTTCCAAGAAGCAGAGTATGTGAACGATTCTGCGGTTATTCGCAAAAATCCTCGGATGATTTCGATCAACTCCTGCATAGAAATCGATCTGACTGGACAGGTATGTGCGGATTCTATTGGTACTTATCAATTTTCCGGTGTAGGTGGTCAGATGGACTTCATCAGGGGAGCTTCTTTATCAGATGGAGGAAAGCCTATCATGGCTTTGAGCTCCGTGACCAATAAAAATGTAAGTAAAATCGTACCAACACTAAAAGAAGGTGCAGGCGTAGTTACCACAAGGGCCCATGTGCATTATGTAGTAACTGAATACGGAGTTGCCTATCTTTATGGAAAGAATCTAAAACAGCGAGCAAAAGCACTCCAATACATTGCACATCCTGATCATCAAGAAATGCTGGATGTGGCAATTTTTGAACGATTTGGAAAGACCTATTATTAACCCAATTTACTATGAAAAAAAATTATTGGATCTCATTATTGATTTTGCTGTGGGCGATACAGCTACAAGCCCAAGAAATCAAGTCACCGAACGGAACTATCTCACTCAATTTCTCCATTGAAAATGGTCAGGCTGTGTATGCATTGACATACAAAGGAAAACCGGTAATCAAGCCTAGCAGCTTAGGCTTTGAAATAAAAAATCAAGAAACGCTGGCAGGAGGGTTTACGCTTGTTTCCTCCCGAACTTCCTCTTTTGATGAAACCTGGACTCCGGTATGGGGTGAAGAAGCGGAAATTCGAAATCACTACAATGAGCTGTTTGTTTCCTTGAATCAGGCTAGTACTGACCGATCGCTGAATATTCGATTTCGCGTCTTTGACGAAGGCGTAGGATTTCGCTATGAATTCCCTTCACAACCTACACTTGGTCATTTTGTAATCAAAGAAGAATTGACCCAATTTGCCATGGCCGGTGACCATACGGCTTTTTGGATACCGGGCGATTATGACACACAAGAATATGATTATACAGAGTCCAAGCTCTCAGAAATTAGGGAGCTGATGGAAAAAGCCATAACTGGAAACCTCTCTCAAAAACCTTTTTCAACAACTGGTGTGCAAACATCGCTGATGATGAAAAGTGATGATGGCCTTTACATTAATCTGCATGAGGCAGCATTGATTGATTATGCTACCATGCATCTAAATTTGGACGATCAACGCATGATTTTTCAGTCTTGGTTGACTCCTGATGCCATTGGAGATAAAGGCTATTTGCAATCACCCTTTCATACACCTTGGAGAACTGTCATTGTATCGGATGATGCACGTGATATTTTGACTTCCCGAATGACTTACAACCTAAATGAGCCAAGTAAAATAGAAGATACTTCTTGGATCAAGCCTATGAAATACATCGGTGTTTGGTGGGAAATGATTACAGGTAAAAGCTCCTGGGCTTATACAGACGAATTACCAGCCGTTCAATTAGGGATTACGGACTACTCCAAAGTATTGCCCAATGGACGTCATGGCGCAAATACTAACAATGTGGTGCGCCATATTGATTTTGCGGCAGCACATGGATTTAGAGGTGTACTCGTAGAAGGGTGGAACATTGGATGGGAAGACTGGTTTGGTAATTCCAAGGACTATGTGTTTGATTTTTTGACTCCTTACCCTGATTTCGACCTACCCTATTTGAGAGATTACGCCAAATCCAAAGGTGTGGAGCTTGTGATGCACCATGAAACATCCTCCTCAGTCCGCAATTATGAGCGTCATTTGGATAGAGCCTATCAATTCATGAAAGACAATGGTTATAACTCCGTTAAGTCTGGTTATGTGGGAGATATACTTCCCCGAGGAGAAAACCATTATAGTCAGTGGTTGGTCAATCATTACCAATTTGCCATAGAAAAAGCTGCGGAATACCAAATCATGGTCAATGCGCATGAAGCTGTCAGACCTACAGGAGTAGCCCGAACATGGCCTAACTTGATAGCCAATGAATCTGCCCGAGGGCAAGAATATCAAGCCTTTGGCGGGAGCAAACCCAATCACCATACCGTCTTACCATTTACCCGTCAAATCGGGGGACCGATGGATTACACGCCAGGCATCTTTGAAATGGATATCAGCAAAATCAATCCCGAAAATGATTCCTGGGTGAATAGCACAATTGCCAATCAGTTGGGCTTATATGTAACCCTTTACAGTCCTTTACAGATGGCAGCTGATTTACCAGAGAACTACGAGCGCTTCATGGATGCTTTTCAGTTTATCAAAGATGTACCGGTGGAGTGGGAAACAAGCAAGTATCTTGAGGCAGAACCAGGATATTATGTAACTATAGCAAGAAAAGAAAAAGGTAGCAATAATTGGTTTGTGGGAAATGTGAATGGGGTTCCTGTCAGAACTTCCACTATCAGCTTTGACTTTCTTGATCCGGACAAAACCTATATAGCCACCATCTATGCGGATGCAAAAGATGCGCATTATAGAAACAATGCTCAGGCTTACAACATCCGTAAAGTAATCCTCACTAACAAGTCCAAGTTGATGCAGCAAACTGCTTCAGGAGGTGGATATGCTATCAGCATCATGGAAGCTAGCAAAGAAGAAACCAAAGGATTGAAACAATTGAAATAAACATAAAAAAAGAGGTAGCGCCGACATGAATCTATGTTTTGGCCCTACCTCTTAATTTTTCTACCTTATTTTTTGAAAGGCAGGTTATTGAAAACAACAAACTGTAATTGTGTTCGGGAGAACTCTCTGTTATTAAGCGTTTGATGCATCAAACCTACTTCAAATCGTAACCCTTTATTTACTTGATAACCCAGCGCACCGAATAATCGATTTCTATCAAATAGCGCAACACTGCTATCATCCGTTACATTCAAGAAGACTTCATTGTAGAAAGACAAATAATAGGTCTTTTCCATCATGAGTTGATTATTTAACGGAATATTTGCACTTAAGAAATACCTACCTCGCAAGCGAAAATCCCCATCATTGAAGAAACGCTGTTCAAATCTATATCTGTGAGTCAACAATACCTTACCAATAGGCTGTCTTGTCAGGTATTGCTGCCAAAGCCTGTGTTCCTGAAAGGCATTGGCATCATCGATTATTACCAGTCCATCTTCCAAACTTTGAGGCCGGGTGCTGATAAAGGCATACCCTCCTGAGACGATATTATTATTCTCTGTCAGGTACCTACCAACGCCTGTGCGAAGTAGCAACTGTTCTTTTGAACCCAATAAGCTGTAATCCCTGTATTGGATTTCATTGTGCCAGACCCATTTATTGTTAGCAAAATTCTGATTGCCAAAATAAATCAACCAATTGCCCGGTTCGGAAATTTGGCCAAATGCAGGGCTTACCGTCCACAGTAATCCTCCAAGTATAATTGCAGCTATCTTTTTTAGCATAACCTTAATTTCTAAAAAGCTGTCCCACGAACAAACTCTTGTATTTGCGCACGAAATTAATAGAAACCCTCTTCCTTAATTGGTGACTTTTGTCCTCTTCAAGCCATTCATTCAGGCTTGCTTAGGATCAAATAGTTCCAATAGTTCAGATTAGAAAATTATTGAATTCATGAATTTGTGAATTTGTGAGATGGGTATGGCAGCTTTTTTTGATGAATTGGCTTACATTCCCATGATGTCTTTTTTGGAGTATTTGGTTGCAGGTAAGTCAACCATCGTTTCTTCCAAAAACTCTACTTGACCAGTAGCTAAATCATAGACACCTCCGACAATCAGAATTTCTCCTCTTTGGTACATTCTGGACAATACAGGTTCCAATTCTCTCAATTCATTGACCTGATTGATTACGTTTTGACGAACAGCGAACTCTAACAAGTTATCACTTACACCAAAATAACGTTTGGTGGCTGGCTTGATACTGTTGATCAATGTTGAGATATGACCTGGAGGATTTTCAGGAAGACTGATGGCAGCTTCCACTGCACCACACTTGGAATGTCCCAAAACCAAAATTAGTTTTGTTCCCAAAGCCGCAGATGCAAATTCAATCGTACCATAGGAAGCCTGGGCCATTACTTGACCTGCTGTACGCGTGACGAAGAGGTCACCAAAACCTTGGTCAAATAAGATTTCTGCAGATACTCTTGAGTCACTACATCCAACAATCGTTGCAAATGGTTGCTGACCTTTAGCAAGTTCATTGATAACCTCTGCATCCTGTCTTGGGTGAATACTTCTCCCTTCTGTAAACCGCTGATTTCCCCAACGCAATTTTTGCAATGCATAGTACGGGTTGGCATAAGCCGAATCTCTGTTGATAATGTAGTTTTCCTTTCTCCACTTGGGATCATCATACAAGGCTTTCTTAGCGTCTTTTACCTGTGTACCGGAACGTTGTGCAAAAGATGCTGTTGCTACTAATAGTAGCATACAAGCGCTGAATACCGCTTTTTTGAACGAAATGTGAGTTAACATAGATTAATAATTTTTATATGAGCTATTAGACGCATTAATGAAATCAAAAAGTTTTTTGCCAATTACGAGCATCTCAGAATTGTAAATAAGGTAATAAAAATCGAGTACCAACAGCCAATAATATTTAGGATAGTAAATATTAGTTTGGCACACCTATTTACTATTCTAAATATAAAAATTCAACTAACTTACAGCATCAAACACGGTTCAATCTGGCGACAGAGACAAAAAAATCTTGAACCTGCAATAGCGAAAGCTCTTAACCTTTCCTAACAGCATCTATATCTGAAAGACTATAACGAGGAGTTCCTCCTGTTTGAGTAGCCACATAAGCACCCAAAGCACAGGCGAAATCCAATACTTCCATCGGCATCTTTCCTTCTAAATAGCTCTTGACAAATCCACTCAAAAAAGCATCTCCTGACCCAACTGTATCCCGCACTTTCACTTGGTAGCCTTGATGCCTGTAAATTTTTCCTCCCTGGTAAATCATTGCCCCGTTTGCACCTAAGGTGACACAGATGAGATCTATTGGAAAGTGTTCAGTCAAATACGAACATACTTCTGTTGCAATAGAAATCACATTATCTTTTGAATCCAGTTTAATGTTGAAATAATCCGCCACAATCAGTAGTTCATCCTCATTTATTTTGAGAATGTCTGTATAGCCCAAGATGATCTCAATCTGCTCGAAATCGTAAAAAGGAGCTCTCAAATTGATGTCAAACACTTTCAATACCGGGCTATGTAGCAAGTGATACAGACTTTCCCAACTTACCTGATTCCTGACGGCTAAACTTCCAAAAATAAAGGCGTCAGATTGATTGACAGCTTGCTGCAATGGCTCATCCCACTGAATGAAGTCCCATGCTACCGGTGCAACAATGGTGTATTTGACATTTTGGGGATCATCATGATTGACTTGAACAGTACCCGTTGGATGAGACTCATCCCACTGAATTAGGGATTTATCCAAACTATAATTTTCTATAAAATTTTGAAGTCCTTCACCATAAGCATCTCTTCCCAATCGGGAAATCAACGCAACATCCAAACCCAATTGAGAAAGGTGTAAAGCTACATTCATCGGTGCTCCACCGGGAATTTCGTGTTCTGGAAAACAATCCCACAACATCTCACCAAAACAAATAACGCGTTTAGCCATGGTTTTTCTGTAAATCTTGTTGAATCTCTTCTAAGGATCTTCCTTTGGTCTCCGGCATTCGGAAAGCCACCCAAAGTAGCTGTAATACCATCATACCGGCGAAGAAGGCAAAAATATAGCCTGCTCCGAAATTGGAAGCAAAATAGGGAAATAAATTAGCAATTACCGCTGCCAATATCCAATGGGTAAATGAGCCGAGGGATTGCCCATAGGCTCGGAGTTCATTAGGAAATATTTCAGATATAAATACCCAGATAACAGAACCTTGTCCTATGGCGTGTGCCGCAATGAAGATAAACACAAAGTATGGCAACAAATGCGGACCTACGGCCCCTCCAAAGTAACTGTAGGCCATCAAAGAAAGGGAAATGATGTAACCTACCGAACCAATATACATCAACTTTTTTCTCCCCAACTTATCTATGAAGTAAAGCCCTGCCATAGTTGCCACTAAATTGATAAAGCCAATTCCTATCGTAGACAATAGCGCATCCTCTGTGGCAATACCCGCTGATTCGAAAATCCTGGGGGCAAAGTAAATGATCGCATTAATCCCCGAAACCTGATTGAAAAAAGCTATCAAAAAAGCGAAAAAGGTGATTTTTCTATACTTAGATTGAAACAAACTGGTAAACGAAACTTTTCCTTTAATCTCCTTACTTTCAGCTATTGACAATTGCATGGCTTCCTCCACTCCTGCTGGATCTGTTTTAGTCAAAATCAGTCGTGCGTTTTCAAAATCCTGCTTTTTAGCGATCAACCAACGAGGACTTCTCGGTACTCTCAAAATCAGGATACTGTAAATCAAGGCCGGTATCGCTTCTACTCCCAACATCCAGCGCCAAGCTTCTGCCAAGTTGGCTGTGCCAATCAAATAATTGGAAAAGTAGGCCATCAAAATCCCAAAGACAATATTAAACTGATACAGCGCTACCAATTGACCTCTCCTCGCTGCAGGAGCTATCTCAGAAATATACATAGGTGCCACCACCGAAGAAGCCCCCACCCCTAAGCCGCCTAAGAAGCGGAAAAACATAAAGGTATTGACATCGGGAGCTATCGCCGAACCAATGGCAGAAACTAAATACAATACTCCAATCCAGAATAAAGAGACCTTTCTTCCAAATTTATCCGCAGGAATGCCTCCGAAAAGCGCACCAATGACTGTTCCGTAAAGTGCCATTGCTACTGCCAATCCGTGACTCCAATCTGAAAGCTGCCAAATCACTTGTATATCCCGCTCTGCACCTGAAATTACAGCTGTATCAAAACCAAACAAAAAACCTCCTAGAGCAGCAGTGATGG
The DNA here is from genome assembly GCF_054166905.1 of Mongoliitalea sp. NCBI lineage: Bacteria > Pseudomonadati > Bacteroidota > Cytophagia > Cytophagales > Cyclobacteriaceae > Mongoliitalea > Mongoliitalea sp. Next base: position 174,819 of record NZ_JBSZCK010000011.1, read on the forward strand.
ATAAAAAGAGGACATAATTTTTATTTTGTCGCATATCGAAATGATTCTAGTGCTTCCAAATAGAAGCTAAATGATACAATCTTCCCTGAGGTTTAATTCCTGTAATTTCTAAATGCGTATAGGCTCTTTTGGGGAAAACAAGATTTGTAATCACTAACGCTCCATCATTGAGGAAAACTTCTATAGAAGATTGATCAATGAATACTTGAATAGATTCCAGCTGAACGGAAGTCAATGGAATGCTTTGAGCATCCCCAAATCTTTCTTCAAATGAGGTAAGGCCAGATTTACTTCGGTCGAATACAAACTGAGTATGAATACGTGATAATACAAGCTCCTCCCCGCTATCATTAAAAAAACGCATGGAAAAATCCTGCTCATCTTGCAGAGAAAGTAGCAACTCAATTGTATTTGAACCTAATTCAATTAGATTGTCGCTGATTGGAAACTCCTTTATTCGTAGCTTCTCCAACTCTGTAACTGGCTGAGAAACTAGCGATAAAGCCCCTTCCTTTTCCACTAATGAAAGTGATCTAGGTACGGTCATAGCCGATCGCCACAGCGTGGTAGGTACCACCTGTGCATAATTCCAATTACTCATCCAAGCAATAAACAGCCTTCTTCCATCCCTCTCAGGAATATTGGACCAAGTTACACCTGCATAATTATCTGCACCCCAGTCTATCCATGCTACCTCTTCTTGACTTGGGCTAAAATTAACCCCATCAAAATCACCTATAAAATACTGGGTTGCAGAGCCCCCTTGGGGACCTCCGGGATTGATGCTGACCAGCAATACCCATTTTTCTAGTCCGTCTTCGGTTGTTAAAGGAAATAGATCAGGACATTCCCAGACACCCCCGTAGGCAGCCCAATCAGGTTGAAAATCACTGGCAAAAGTCCAATCCAAGAGATTTGGGGAAGAATAAAAACTGATCTTATCCAAAACCGCCAATGACATGATCCAACGTTGGGACTCTTCATGCCAAAACACCTTAGGATCTCTAAAATCCTTGATACCGGGATTGGCTAAAACTGGGTTGCCTTCAAAAACTGTCCAAGTTCTCCCCTTATCCAAACTGTAAGCAATGCCCTGGGTTTGGAAATCATCCCTACCTCCTGCTTCTCCAACCGGGTCATGATAGGTGAAAATTGCTACCATTGGAGGCTTTCCATCCTTTCCCAATCCAGAGGTATTATCATGATCAATCACTGCTGAACCAGAAAAGATATACCCCAATGAATCTGGATATAAAGCTATCGGCAAATGCTCCCAATGAACCAAATCTTCCGAAATGGCATGCCCCCAATGCATAGGACCCCATACGTTTCCATCCGGATAATATTGGTAAAACAAATGATATTCCCCTTCATAGTAAACCATCCCATTCGGATCATTCATCCAATTGGCTTCCGGAGAAAAATGGAATTGTGGTCTATAGTGCTCTTGATAATATCCAGAATCTTCTTCTTTGACTTCTTGAGCACAGGCCCATAGCAATCCCCCAATGGAAGTCATCAAAACAACTTTTGAACAATAGTCAATTACCTTCATTCTACCAGAAAATAATGTAAAGCGCCGCAATGATCGCTGAAATCGCAATTGCACCAATTTTGAACGTCATGCTGGTTTGGAACAATTCTCGATTAACCTCGATACTGTTTGGATGATCCTTTCCTTTACCTTCATACAAGCTGATGGCAATGATTAGTCCTGCAATAATCAAGAAAACTACCCCCATTCTATCAATAAATGGAAGTGTAGGCATCCCGAATTTGAGCGCAGTAGATAATGGAATAGTCAATACTGCGGCAGTTAAGGCAGCATTGGAGGTAGTCTTCTTCCAAAATACCCCAAAGAAGAAAATGGCAAATACACCTGGAGAAACGAAACCAGTATATTCCTGGATAAATTGGAAAGCCTGATCGAGTGTACCGAGTGCAGGAGCAATTAAAGCTGCTACTACAAATGCCACAATCGCCGCCAATCTTCCCACCTTCACCTGCTTCGTTTCAGAAGCATCTTTATCGATGTATTGGCGATAGATATCCATGGTAAAAATCGTAGAAGTACTATTGGCCATAGATGCTAAGGAAGAAACAATTGCCGCTGTCAAGGCCGCAAAAGCCAATCCTTTGAGACCAACAGGAAGCAATTGTAGTAAGGTAGGATAGGCACGATCAGATTTAATTATTCCCGAAGCAGGGTCTGTCATGGATTGGATGAAACCAAGATCTGTTCCATTATTAACGATCACCAAAGCTGCAATCCCAGGAATAACTACGATCAATGGCATCAATAATTTCAAAAAACCTGCAAAAATAATCCCTAATTGGGCTTGATTCAGATCTTTGGCTGCTAGTGCACGCTGGGTAATGTACTGATTGAATCCCCAGTAACTGAGATTCACAATCCACATCCCTCCTACCAAAACAGATAATCCTGGCAGGTCCAAATAAGCGTCTTTTGTACCGCCCTGTCCATCTGGAATCATCATTTCTCCTTTATCCAAAATCATGGAAAAATGCCCTGGCACTTCCTTTCTTAACAAATTCAACCCTGCCCAAGCATCACCTGAACCTACAATATTCAATGCCAAATAAGTGGTGGCCAAGCCACCGGCAATCAAGAACACTACTTGCACCACATCAGTCCATGCCACTGCTTTCAAGCCTCCATAAATGGAATACACCATGGCAAACAAAGCCAATCCAGCTATCCCATATTCCAATTTTACATCCAAGATGGTATTCAAACTTAAGGCTCCGAGATATAACACCGACGTGAGATTGACCAACACATACAGCAACAACCAGAAAACAGCCATAGTAGTCCGCACACGGGCATCGTATCTATCAAGCAAAAATCCTGGCATGGTGTAAATGCCTTTTTTGATGTAGACTGGCAAGAAGAAAATGGCTACCACCAATAAAGTCGCAGCTGCCATCCACTCGTAGGTCGCAATTGCCAAACCCATGGCAAAACCCGAACCGGACATCCCGATAAACTGCTCAGCAGAAATATTGGATGCGATTAATGACGCTCCAACCGCCCACCAAGGGAGCGCTTTAGAGGCAAGAAAGTAATCTTTGGAATCTTTGACATGACCTTTCTTTTCGCGGGAAACAAAAAGGCCCATGCCCACAATCAGGCAACAGTAACCGATGAAAACGATCAGGTCTAATGGTTCGAGTAACATAGTTTGGAGTTATTGTAATGTATTTGAGTTCTGCACGTTATCGTCCTTGGAACTTTTTTCGCAAGACAATAACTCCAAATATAGTACTTTCAGGGAATCCTGAAACAGTTTTTTATGACCATCATTAGAATACCGGCCAAATAAATCCTCAGAGGATTGAATACTTAAAAGGAGATACTAGGAAAAACGAAGTTCTTCCGCTGATTCGTCGCGTCCTTAAATAGTGTAATTGTGAAGTTATCTTTTACCGAATAATTTATAGAACCACCTTGCACATCAAAATTAAAAGATTCCGTCGACATAGTTCTTAGATGATAGAAAATGGAGGCTTCAAAATTTTCTGGAAAGAGCAAATCCCCTTCTCCATTTCCCTTGGTATAATATCTCAAGGAGTACATGACACTCGCTTGATCGGAATTAGCATAACGAGCATTAATAGTCTGAATAACTTTAGAACTTTCTACAAATTTTTGATGGTAGTACTCGTGGGTAATCAACTTAATTTCGTACTCGGGCTTCTTTAAAAATTTTTTGGAGGCTGTTTCCCTTACCTCAAACAAAGCAAAATCAACCGTATTAAAATTATCCAAAACCTCTATAGACTGTTCTTGATCATCAATCCATAATCCCACATTTTTTGTCTTTTTCCAGTTTTCGTACGTCTCAGTTTTGATGACCTTTTTTTCAGGTGGATGGCGAAACACAAAAGTTGTGACCACCCGAGGATATGCTTCTTGTAAAAGTAGAAGTTCTCTAAAAGCTGATTCTTCGAAAAATGGAAATTGAGATATTTGCTTACGTTCCTCGCTAGTGAGGGTTAGATACACATTTCTCAAGCTCTCTAAATCCACTTTTTCAAGCTCACATATATAAGGATTTTCATCCGAGAAACCTTTAGCCAAGATTGCTTCAAATTGCTCTACCCCACTGTTTCCATGTAAATTCAAACCATCAGAGTTCACAGATAACTGATTGGAAGAAAGCATCAGCGTGAGAAGGACAGACAAGGCAGCAGCAGTTCCTTTCAACCCTATTTTTTTCAGAGTTTGAGTTCTTTTTCCCATCATCAGTAATCGCCGCTTAGTAACTTGAAAATTGAATGCAGAACTTAGCCGTTGATGGGAAGCATATCCAGAAACTTTCTGCAGGAGTAAATACTGATAGCTGGCTTTGTTGATCGGTTGACGAAGTACACCTGCATCCGCCAAAAATTCATGATTAAGTTGTACAGATTTTTTGTATAAGTTGATCAATGGATTAAACCAATATACAATTTTGACCAGCTCCAACAAAATCACATCCCAAGAATGCTTTTCCCTAATATGAACCAACTCATGATCCAAAATGGCCTTTTCTATACTGCTAGAAAGAAACTCTTCCTTGTTAACAAATAGGTAATTCAGAAAAGTAAAGGGCAACTCTATATCTTCCAATAGCACATATGTGACACCATTTTGGAGAATTAGTTCTCCCTTCCGAATCATTCTTTTTAATTGAATCAGTTGCCATGAAAATCTCGCCAAGAAGAAGACGATACCTAAGCCATAAACCACCCACAAAATGGATTGCCAAGGGATGGATGATTGATTTGAAGTAGGTGTCACCACTACATCAATAGTGCCTATTTCTGTGGTGTTTTCTGAAAGCATATCAGAAGATACTTCAGGTAATGCGTTCGAGAAAACAAGTTCATTGGACAGGATTTCAAAACTTGGTTTTTCAATAAATGTAGGCAATGAAATGAATGGAATCGAAAGTGAAAAAACCACCGAAAAAATCAAATAAAAGCGATTGAATGTAAACATGCGTTCACGAATCAGAAACAGCTGATACAAAGCAAGTAATAGTGCAAGAGCTATGGTAGATTTGAGGATGAAAAGAATCATGGCTGTTGGGATTTTAGTTGGTCATCAATAATCTTTTTGAGGGCTTCAAGCTCTCCTGTATCTAAGTCCGTCTCTTGTGTGAAAAAAGACGCAAATTGTGCCGGTGAATCGTTAAAAAAGTCCTTGATCATCACCTGTACTTTTTTGGAGAAATAGGTGTTTTTTTCAATCAATGGGTAATATTCTCGGGAGTTCCCAAATACCTCAAAGGCAATAGCCCCCTTATCCTGCAATCGCTTTAATAAAGTAGCAATGGTAGTACTCGCTGGCTTCGGTTCGGGATAGGCTTCCAAGATGTCTTTCATAAACACCTTTTGCTTTTCCCAAATCAGATTCATTAACTGTTCTTCGGCATTGGATAGGCTCATACTCTATGTTTGTGTATTTTGTTCTACAAATATAGAATTAAAAATCAGTCAACAAAATAATTAGGTGAAAATTGTCAGAATTTTTCCTGATACCCTGTAATAGAGCAAGGCTTCGATAAAAGTGCAGTTGATACCTAGGCAATGAAAAGTATATAAAAAAGCCTTCCAGGAAATCCCGAAAGGCTTTTTGCTCTAATGCATTCCATAATTTTTACACTGTCAACTCTAACTATACACTGCTCATCCAATGCCGCGGCTTAAAAGCCACGGCTATTGATAAGTGTATTCTGTGCAAATTCGGATAAATTTTGTCTCCAAATTTCGATGACTATCGTGGGTTAAAACCCACAAAACAGTATTTCTGACAGATAGGTGGCACTTGAACTCCTAATCCACATGTTAACAATTAACATCTGAAAACGCCTCCACAAATTCACAGAACCACCGAACCATTCTTAATTATTCATTCCTTGCTTCGACTATGCTCAGCACAAGCATTCCTAATTTGTTTGCACTGTTCACTGCTCACTATGCACTGCTCACTGCTCACCCCCATCCCCTAACTCATACTTCAAAGTCCTTCCTTTTTCCACTGCAGGAAGTCCCTCTGTCATCCAAAGCGGCGCTGGAGCTCCTTTGAGGTAATGATCGAAAAATTGAGATAAGCGTATAGAAAGATCTTTCCTATTTTTTCTTTGTACCAAGTTATGATCTTCTCCATTGTATTGCAGCAACCAAGCTGGTTTATTCAATCGTTTCAAGGCCATAAACATCTCAATACCCTGATACCATGGAACAGCACCATCTGCATCGTTGTGCATAATCAACACGGGAGTATTTACTCGATCCATGTAAAATAGAGGCGAGTTTTCTAAATAGTACATGGGCTTTTCCCATAAAGTACCACCTATTCTACTCTGAGTCTGCTCGTATTGAAACATTCTACTCATCCCTGTTCCCCATCGGATTCCACCATAAGCAGAAGTCATATTGACTACCGGAGCACCTGCGCCAGCTGCTTTGAACATATTGGTTCTTGTGATCAAATGGGCCACCTGATATCCTCCCCAGCTTTGTCCTTGAATCGCCATATTATCGGCATCTACAAAACCTTTAGCAATGACAGCCTGCACACTTGGGATAATGCAATTGTAGGCGCTTGGTCCCGGAAGGCCTAGGTCATATTTGATATCCGGAACAAACACCAAATACTCATTACTTACAAAATAAGGAATATTGATAGTAGATGCACTTGGAGCAGGAGCTCTGTAGTTATGCAATCCATCAGAGTTTCTTTCGTAGAAATACACCATCATGGGGTATTTCTTTGTTGGATCAAAATTTTCTGGTTTGAATAGTAACCCTTGAAGCGGAACATTGTCATTGGTCAAATAATCCACCAACTCTACCGTTCCCCAATTGACTTCTGCTTGCTGCGGGTTCGCAAAAGATAACTGAGTCAAATTTGACATCCTCATATCTGTAGCATATACATCCGCATTTTCCTGATACGTTGATCTTCTAACAATCAACAGGTCTGCGTTTTCTGCTTTTCTTAAACCCAAATATCTATTATCAGTAAATATGATTTCAGCAGGCGCTTTCTTACCTGTGATATCCCCTTTAAAAAAGCCGTTTTTCTTGTTAAATTCATGAAAAGCCGTCAGAACAAATGGCAAAGAAGGGTCAATTCCTTCTCTTTCTTCTGTTTCTAATCGTTGTCTTCGAAACTCAATATTTTGAGCTCTACCAACTCCTAATGTAAGGTTTTGAGGAGCTACTTTACCACTTGGATCTACTTTCCAGATATCATATTTATCATAAAGAAGAAATCCTTTATCGTCTTTCAACCAACCAGCAGCTCCGTAGCTTCCCGGAAGTGAAGGCGAATCATGTTGTTCATTGTACACATTCACATCCAAGTTTTTACTGAGGTTTTTGAATGTCTTGCTTGCAATATCAAAAGCAACCCACGCACTATCGCTGCCATCATACCAATAGACATATTTCCCAGCAGGTGAAAGCTGTGGATTTCCTGACAATTCCTTTTTGATCAGGGTTTTGGTACCTGTTTCCAAATTCACCAAGTAGGTATCTCTACCGATTTGAATATTCCAGCTGTACTCCCTTCTGTAAGGGGAATCATCCGTAGCAATAGCTAATTTTATTTTTGATTTTGGATCATAATTGATACTGTATATCTGCTCATCGCCGATTTGAATCACCTTCTTATCCTTGATCGAATACGCAGCAAGGAAGCTCCTGTTTTCTTCTCTGCTTTTATTTCTCAGCTGCATGGGCTGAATTTCAGCATCCTGCCAGCCCCAAATATCCAATTTTACTCTATCCTCATCCAAGATGGTGGTATCGGATTCATAATCATAATCTTTATAATCCAAAGTAGTCCCGAAATAGACTTGACCATCATCCGCTGAAAAATTAATTCTTCCAGACTTGCTGATCATTCCACCGGCTAGAATTCCTTGTGTATTTTTATCTGCTATTTTCTGATTGGTCCCTTTTGAGATATCATAAAGATAAAGGTCGTAGTAGGGCTTTTTCGCTTTCAAAGAATCTTCCGTTGTAATAAATGCCAAGAATTTATTGGAATCAGAGATTTGAGGAGACATGTAATCGGTCTTTCCTGTATCGATGGTTTGTGAAACACCGGTTTTTAAATCCAAAAGGTATATCCCTGCATTTTTCAGCGTATCTTCGGTGGCTTTCACGTAATGCAAATACCCTCCATTTTCAGAAAAGCCATAAGCCTTCACTCGATCAAATTCATAGCTAATGTTGCCATCAAATGATCGTACGAGTAGCCTTGTTCCATCTGTTTTTTTAGGCTTTTCAGGTGCTGCTACCTTGGTAGTATCCCCTTCTTCTCTTTTAACTGGTTTTTGAGGCAATTCTTTTTCAAAATGCACCGCTAACCAATTGCCCTCTTTATCGGGTGTGGTAAAGGATTTTACTCTAGCCAACTTCTCCACGTCACCTGAAGCAAGGTTGATGATAAAAAGACTGTCTTTCGGCATATCATCTGGCTTCGTCTTTTTAAGTTTCAGCACTTTGATGGTATCCTTTTGAGCAACAATTCTACCTACCGCAAAATTGTTATCATGTGAAAAAGACATTCTATTTGCTCTGTGAATGATATATCTTCTTTGAGCATTTCCATGATTGACAATTTCAAGTCTCCCATCTCCATCTTGCGGATTGACTTCAAAGCCTACCCACTGCCCATTGGCGGAGATTTTATCGGAAGAAACGGATTCCCAGCCATCGTAATCGGCATGAGTTAAGGGTCTTTTTTGCTGTGCTTGGGTACTCAAGACTGCGAAAAAGAAAATTAAGCCTAACAGGTATTTTTTTCTAAGCATGATGAATCTTTTAAAATTTAGGTACAAGTAAACAAAGAATGTATTGAAATACGCTCAAATTTATACCAAAGGAAGATTATGTAAATAAATCTGCCTTCTATGGACATTACTTTTGATTGATCGAATTCTGTAGAAGCTTATCCAAAATGGCAAGACGCTCCTGATTTCAGGTGGGCTTCACTTAAGATAACAATCAAAAATATGCTACTTGACCAATTGGCTTCATTTCCTGATTTTTTTCTAAAACCTGTCAAAAATCAGGAAATGTATACGGGGTTTCCGGTAACTTTATGCCAATCAATCAATCACCCCATGAATCTAACCGACCTTCAGATAGCGAAAGCTACCCAGATGAAACCCATTACCCAGATTGCTGCCAAACTGGGAATCCTCGAGCAAGACTTAAGACCCTACGGAAAATACACTGCCAAACTTCCTTTAAAATTGATTAATCCTGATCAGATGAAAGGCAAGAAACTGATTTTGGTTACTGCCATTACTCCGACTGCTGCGGGGGAAGGAAAAACAACCGTATCGATTGGACTATCTGAGGGGCTCAACAAAATAGGCGCTAAAACCACCGTGGTATTGAGAGAACCTTCACTAGGTCCCGTTTTTGGGATGAAAGGTGGTGCTGCCGGAGGTGGGTACTCGCAAGTGCTGCCTATGGAATCTATTAATTTACACTTTACAGGTGATTTTTCAGCCATAGAAAAAGCACACAATCTGTTAGCCGCACTATTGGATAATCATATCCATAGTCAAAAGAACACCCTGAATATTGACCCTAGAAAAATAATCTGGAAACGGGTGATGGATATGAATGAGCGTGCTCTACGTGACATTGTCATCGGTTTGGGTGGTTCTGCGCAAGGCGTCCCAAGGGAATCGGGCTTCGATATTACAGCTGCTTCCGAGGTAATGGCCGCACTTTGTTTAGCCAATAGTTTGATGGATCTGAAAGAAAAGCTTGGGAATATCATTGTCGCATACTCCTATCAGGATGAACCCATTCGGGCCAAACAACTCAAAGCCCATGGCGCGATGACCGCCCTTCTTAAACATGCCATCATGCCTAATTTGGTACAAACCATCGAAGGAAATCCAGCCATTATTCATGGGGGGCCTTTTGCCAACATTGCCCAAGGTTCTAATTCTATTTTGGCTACTAAAATGGGGTTGAGTTTGTCTGAATATGTCGTCACAGAAGCTGGATTTGCTTCGGATTTGGGAGGCGAAAAGTTTTTGGATTTAAAATGCCAATATGGAGGACTCAAACCAGATGCAGCTGTAATTGTCGCAACCATTCGTGCGTTGAAATCACATGCCGGAATTCCATTGACGTCACTCAAAACACCCAACCCTGAGGCGGTCTCTAAGGGTATAGCAAATTTGGACAAACATATTGAAAACATGCGGCATTTTACACTCGAGCCAGTAGTCGCCATCAATCAATTTATCACAGACAGTCCTGAGGAGATAGCAATCATCCGTAATCATTGTAATCGACTTGGGGTACGTGTAGAAGTATGTGAAGCATGGGCCAAAGGTGGTGAGGGTTGCCTTGATCTTGCACAGACGGTCAAAGCGGTTGCAGATGGAGGACTGAGTAACTTTACACCTCTCTATCATTTTGACTGGAGCATTGAACAAAAAATCGAAACCATTGCCCGCAAAATCTATGGAGCTGCGGAAGTAGAATACAGCGTTAAGGCGAGACAACAAATGCGCATGTTTAACAAAATTGGATTGGATAAGCTTCCTGTTTGCATTGCTAAAACCCAGTATTCCTTATCTGACGATCCCAAATTAATCAACAAACCAACTGGATTTACCATAAAGATAAGAGAGTTTGATATAGCTGCCGGTGCAGGATTTATTGTTCCTCTTGCGGGCACAATCATGCGGATGCCTGGGCTCCCTTCCTCTCCTGCTGCAGAATTAATAGATATTGACGAAAATGGTAACATTACAGGATTATTTTAGCCAATAATTCTTATAAAAGTCATTTGGTTGGTAGTGTCATTCTTTTTCGTTTAAATGATCGAATAGACCGGTAAAAAAATTAATTCGGATAAATCACTCCGCAATAGTATATTTAAGATGAAAACCCTGAACATTAATTTTATACCATGAGCTCTACCCCACTTTCTTCTTTAGAGAAGAAACGCTTAGAAGTTCTGTACTCCTATGGAATACTTGATTCAGAAGATGATGAGGATTACAGGAGTATTACAGAACTAGCATCCGAGATTTGTGAAACACCTATTTCATTGATTACTTTCGTAGATGAATCACGTCAATGGTTTAAGTCGAATACCGGTTTAACTATCAAGGAAACTCCTAGAGAGTATTCTTTTTGTAGCCATGCCATCTTAACACCCGATCAAGTCTCAATTTTTAGAGATTTAAAAAATGATCCGCGTTTTGCTGATAATCCTTATGTGAAAAAAGACGGGGGATTTGCTTTTTACACGGGTGTTCCCATCATTTCTGAAGAAAAACAGCCGCTTGGGACACTATGTGTACTGGATTACCAACCAAGGAAGCTTACCGAAAAGCAAGTTACCCAACTGAAAAAATTATCAAGGCAAGTTGAAAAACTGTTAAAGTTACGAAAAGCGAAACGCGAGTTATCTATATATCAGGAAAGTCTAGAAAAACAGTTAGCCTATAACAAATCACTATTTGAGACCATTCCGGATGTTTTGATGATTTTTGATTACGATGGAAATATTCTGGAAATAAAATCTGGGAAAAATGAGGATTTACTTTTAAATCCTCAAGAGCTTACTTCCAAGAATATTAGAGAGGTATTGCCAGTCAATGTTCTTGAACTTTTTATAAAAAAATTACAAAAAATTAAAAAAGGTCTGCCGTTTAATTTATTAGAATATAAACTAAAAACCATCAAAGGTATTCAAACTTTTGAAGCTAATTTTGCTCGTTTTGAAGAGGATAAAGTCTTGGCTTTGATCCGAAACATTACCAAATCGAAGGCTTTGGAAGAAGAACTTTTTAGAACCAAAGACATTTTGTTAGAAGCAGGTAAGATGGCGAAGGTTGGTGCTTGGGAGGTTGATTTTGTGAATAATAGACATTTATGGTCCGAGGTAACTAAAGAGATTTTAGAATTGGGAGATGGTCCAATCCCTTCTGTAGAAGATGGCATCAAACTTTATAAAAACGACCCAGAGGGCTTGGAAAGACTCACCAAAGCTTTTAACAAGGCGATTTATGAAGGCATATCCTATGACTTGGAATTAAAAGTCGAAACCATAAGGGGAAATGAGAAATGGGTTCGAACTATCGGCAAACCAATTTTTGATAATGGTAACTGTGTTGGGGTTTTTGGCACTTTCCAAGACATCACGGAAATCAAATTCAAAGAAGAAGAGCTAATCCATAAATCAGCCGAATACGAACACCTCTTTGATAACATGAACCAAGGAGTAGTCTATCAAGATGAGTCCGGTCATATTTTTAGAGCAAATAGTGCAGCTGAAAACATTCTTGGCCTAAGTATGGATCAAATGATTGGACGAACGTCCATAGACCCCAGATGGCATGCAATCCGGTGGGATGGCAGTGCTTATCCAGGAGATCAACATCCTGCTATGGTTGCATTAGCTACTGGAGAATCTGTAATTGGAGAAATTATGGGTGTTTACTCACCTGAGAAGAATACTTATAAATGGATCCTGATCGATTCATTACCTGAATATAAAAGGAATAGCTCCGAAAAGCCATATCGTGTGTTATCCACCTTCACAGACATTACCCAATTGATTCAAATTGAATCAAAACTCAAAGAAAACGAAGCTAATCTCACCTCAATCATTGAAAGCACAAATGAGTCCATCTGGTCAATTGATAGAGATTATACTATAGTCTATGCCAACAAAACGTTTAAAGAGCTATTTAAGCTTACATTTGATAAGGAAGTAAAGGAAAAAGTCAATGTATTGGACCTTCTTCCGGCTGAGGTCTCCCAATTTTGGACATCTCAATACCAACAGGCCTTTGAAGGGAATACCTGTAGCTTCGATTTTGATATCCAACAAGGTGAGCAAATAAGAAATTACGAAGTAAATATCAGGCCAATCAAAGTTGATGATACTATCATTGGTGCTTCTATATTTGCCAAAGACAATACCAACACAAAGGCATACATCTTAGAAATTGAGGAACAAAACCGTAAACTAAGAGAGATCGCATGGAAGCAATCCCATTTGGTACGGGCCCCATTAGCACGAATCATAGGTTTATCTTCCATCATTCATGAGTTGATCATACAAGAAAAGAATGGATTGAATGAACAAGATGAATTTCAAACCTTACTTACTCATTTAAATACTTCTACTAAAGAATTGGATGATATCATCCGCTCTATTGTAGAGATTTCCAGTCCATTTAAATATGAGTTTTGAAAAATTATCAATCCTAGCTATATTTACTAACATCTTAACAATTTTTGACGGATACAACTATGAAAAAACAATTTGTTTCACTGCTTTCATTGATATTACTGTTTTCTTGTCAATCAGAAAAATCTACTGTGGAATCATCTGCTGACATGCCTTATGTCTTGGGTGATAATAGCCGAACGAGTTTGGACTGGAACGGAACGTATAAAGGAATCCTTCCTTGCGCAGACTGTGAAGGAATCGAAACAAAAATTACCATTAAATCCGATGGAGCATTTGAACGTTCCTTGAATTATTTGGGAAAAGAAGACGGGATCTTTTTTGACAGAGGAACCTTTGAATGGGATGAACTTGGAAGATCCATATTACTTGTAAGTGAAAATGGAGACAGTCAAGCCTATCAAGTTGGAGAAAATGTATTGTTTCATTTAGATCAAGAAGGAAACAAAATAACGGGAGATCTTGCATCCATGTATCGCTTGGAAAAAAGCTTTGCAGATTTTGCCCTCGAAAATAAAAGGTGGGTACTGATTGAATTGAGAGGAAATCCAGTTCAACAAAGCAATGATCAAAAAGAAGCATTTTTGTTTTTTGAAAATGAAACTAACCGCTTTTATGGTAATACAGGCTGTAATTCTATCAATGGAGGCTATGAAATTGAGGAAGGTAACCGTATGACCTTCGGTAATGTCGCAAGCACCATGATGGCTTGCCCAAACATGGAAAATGACCGAATTATAGGTGAAATTTTAAAAGAAGTAGACAATTACAGCATTGGGGACAATCAACTATCTCTCAATAAAGCAAAAATGGCACCCTTAGCCCGTTTTAAGCTTATTGAGGAGGATTAAATTCCTCAGTGAAATTAGTAATTAATTTAAAGAGCTAGTCATATCGATGGCTAGCTTTTTTTATAGGATAAATACACTGATTTTTTTCACAAATTCTTTGACCTGTAAAGGCTTTACCACATAATCTTTTGCACCACTGTCCAATAGATTTTTTACTTGGTCTGGCATCGCATCTGCACTCACAATCATCACGGGAATATTTTTAATTTTCGGATTGGCTAAAAGCTGACTCAATACTTCAGCACCATTGATATCAGGGAGGTCCAAATCCAACAATATGACTTTTGGCTGATGCAAAATGGCTAAGGCCTCTGCCTCCTGTCCAAACTTTGAATGAATCAATTCAACATCAGGCAACGATATTTCCAAAATCTCTTTTACCAATTCAACATTTGATAAATTATCTTCAATATATACCACTTTTTGGTTTTTTGATTTGGTTAAAGCAAGTGAAGATTCTTTTTCAGATGATTGATTATCAGATATTTCTAATTTTTCTGCAATGGGAAAATACATAGTAAAAATGGTTCCTTTTTCCAACTCACTAACCACCTCAACCTCTCCATTCATTACCTCCACTAGTTGTTTGACAATGGTCAAGCCTAGACCCGAACCCTCGATGGATGAACTTTCTGCTCCAAGTCTTTGAAATGGATCAAAAAGTTTGGATAAATCTTCTTTAGCTATTCCTTTTCCGGTATCCATTATAACGATCATGATCCTTTGATTATTCTTTGGATCTACTCCTCCATTAATCCAAACCTTTCCATTTTCATGATTATACTTAATGGCATTATCAATGACATTCAATACAATTTGCTTAAATCTCAACTTATCGAGTAGTCCGGTTAAATCGGAAGGAAAATCTGTAGAGACTTTAACACTGATTCCTCTCTTTTCAAAAGCGGGCTTGGATAAATCTATTACTTTTTTAATAACTGGTTTGACTGCCACTGGCTCTATGAACATTTTGTAATTACCCGATTCTATGGCTGTAATATCTAATACCTCATTAATTAATTGCAAAAGATGTCTTCCATTGGATAGTATGAAATCCAGTGATTTTTTATGGGAAGGCGAGAGCTCTCCTAACTCCATTAATTGTGCAAATCCTAAAATAGAATTGAGTGGTGTCCGCAGTTCATGACTCATACGCGAAAGAAATTTACTTTTGGACTGATTGGCAATCTCAGCCTCTTCTTTTGCCTGTACAATCTCTTTTTCTGCTTTTTTCCTGTCGGTAATATCATAGGTGTGCCCGTACCAGTGGATGCTTTCATCCTTATCCCTATAAGTCAAAGCATTGGTAAACAACCATTTAACTCTACCATTCTCCTCCAAAATCCTATATTCATAACTCAAAGCTCTAGGGTCGAGAAGTGAAGACTTCAATAAATCCATCACCTTATCAAAATCATCCGGATGGATTTTATCTAGAATCGAAGATGCATCAAGGGCTACATTTTCTGGATTAAGTCCCCATAACTCCTTGATTCCCGGGCTGACATATGGGAAAGTTAACTTTCCCTCTTTAGTACGTTTCAACTGAAATATCATTCCGGGAACTCTACTGGAGGTATTATTCAATATCTCCAAAGAATCATTCAATTGCTTAGTCCGTTCTTCTACTAACTGCTCTAAATTAAGGTTGAGGCTTTTAATTTCTTCTTCTGCACGTTTCCTTTCGGTAATATCCTGACCTTGAGCGATTGTTCCCACTGTTTGCTTTTCTTCAAAATCCACAATAGGAGCCGAATTCCAAATGAACGTAAAAATACTTCCAGAAATATGTTGAATGGGAATTTCTACAGTTTCTAAGCGCTCCCCATCACTGGTCTGTTGAATTAAATTCATACAAGATTCTATTGCATCTGGAGGAAATAAAATTTCCAACCCCTTGCCAATGACATCTTTTTCTATTCTACCTGTATAGTTTTCAAATGCTTTATTGAATTTGGTGATTTTATTGTCCTTGTCCCATACAATAATTGGAGCATTGGCGTATGTAAATAAATTATTCAGGTATTGATTACTTTTCTTTAATTCCTCTTCCGTCTTCACCGTTTCGGTGATATCTTGCATGGTACCAGTCGCTTTTAAAGGGTTATCAAAATCATCATAAGTTATCTCACTTTTTTCTTGCACCACTTTGATCTGACCACTTTTATCTAAGAGTCTGTGAACAATTTCATAAGGTTTTTTTTGGAAGAGTGCATCATTAAATGCTTGATCTACTTTCAATCTATCCTCTGGATGAACTGCTTTCAAAAAGTCATCGTAGGTAATTGGAGTCTTTTTTTTCTCAATTCCCAATAACTCATACACTTGATCTGACCAGAAGAGCTCCTGCGTTTGAAGATTGAGTTCCCAACTGCCTAATTTCGCTATTCTCTGGGCCTCTTTAAGTTTTTCTTGCCTACTCTCAAGTTCCTGTTCTAATCGAACCCTTGATGTGATATCTTCTATATATACCACATAACCTCCTACAGTCCCATCGGCTTCAAACCAAGGGATACAGCTCCATTTATTGTATTGAGTTTGATCAGGTAAGATTATTTTATCTTTTTCACTTCTAGAAGCAATACCTAGAAGGGCTAGCCTGTGGGCATTGAGGATATTTTCAGGAAGATTGGGGAATATATCGTATGAATATTCCCCAATAACTTTTCGGTCTTGAATTCCAAAGTCCCGCAAATATTTTTGACTCGTATAAATAAATCGATGGTTTTTATCGACCATGGCCACTGTACTATCCATGTTTTCGACAATGTATTTGAGTAAATTCCTAAAATGTTCCTCTCGGATTTCTGCTTGTTTTTGTTCACTGATATCTGTTAAAATACCAGTATATACAAGGTCACCATTGTCTCGAAGCCGGGGTGTGGACCGAAATTGTATCCAAAAATACGCTCCTCCATTCGCTTTACGCATCCTTCCTTCCCAAAAAAAAGGCGTTAGATTTTGTACGCAGTATTGATTTTCTTGTGCAAAATCATCTTGCTCATCGGGATGAATCAATTGAGTAATCAAATAAATATCTTGCTTTAGCCCGGTTAAATCATACCCTGTTAATTCTTCCATCCGATGATTTAAAATTTCTATATCAAGTGATTTATTGATCGTTAACCAATCCTTTCCTTGGAGCTCTTTATAGTTTTTATATACTATTCTGTAGACGCCTGAAGGCTGTGCGTTTACCAAGTCTTCAAATTGTTTTTTCTCTTCAATTATGGAAAGTTCACTTCTTTTCCGCTCTGTGATATCCAATAAAAAGCCTTCCAAAAACAGCAATTGACCAAATTGGTCAATTACCGCCTGACCACGTTCAAAAATCCAGCGGATTTCACCGGATCTATGGGTTATTCTATACTCAATTTCCCAGGCTGATTTTCTTTCAATGGCTTCGCTAACCTGTGCAGCAACCAATGCTCTGTCTTTTTCAAAAATGAGTTGATCAAAGCCTTGAAAGTTAGTACTCGTTAGTTCCTCGGCCGTATACCCGCAAACATGAAAAATATTACGTGTCGCATATATCATTGTCCAATATTGATCATTCTTACAACGATAAATGGCCCCGGGAAGGGTTTTATTATTGTGCCTGTTTTCCTCCTTATCAGAACTAACCTCCTGCATGGATTCAAGAAAACTCTCCTTTCTTAATATGATATGTACTTCTTCCAGCGAAAAAGGATAAAGAATGACCTCGTACCAATCCCCTTTAATCCAAATATGTTTGCTCAATTCCTTTTCTAAATGCTTGATTTCTGGTAAGTGCTCTTTAAAAAAATGAATGATAGATAATTGTTGGTCAAGTTCTTGCAAAGATTCACCCAAAATCATTTCCTCCCCATTTTTAAATAAGTTTAAAAATTTATCATTTGCCTCTCGAATAGTTAGTGTTGGAGTAGTCCGAATACTCGCAAAGGCAATAAGCTGACTGTGTTTAAAAATGTTCATAATGAGGGAGGATGGGTTTTATCAACACTTCGGTTACTAGCAAGTGTTAATGCTTACGAATCTACCCAAAAAACAGACAAAAAAAAAGTTGGCGAACTAGTTATCGCCAACCTTTACAATACTTGAATTTTAAACTTAAAATGCGTTTTTAAAGCCTTCCATTTTTTGATCCACTTGCGTATCGACCATAAAAGAAACTTTCACATTCTCCCATTTCATCGTGATTTTTGCAACTTTATTATCTTCAGCTGAGATAGCATACTGCAATCGCTCATAAGTAGAAGTTGTCGGCTCCGCCTTTACATTTACGGTGACCACATCATCCTTAGCTAAGGCTTCTTCATCAATTTTACCATCTTTCATGTAAGCAAATACAGAATTACCTTTAGAGTTTAAGCGAACAGTCCACTCACCATTCGCACGAGGTGTCATAAACAACGTGTATTTTCCAGGACGGATATTCTTTCCACCTATATTAACCATGGTGCTGAATTCTATTGTGGTAGCAGCATTGGCACCTGCTCTCCAAGTGACATCATACTTTTCGATCTCACCAAAAATTTTTCTTCCTTTGACAGCTGGTGATGAATAATCAATGCTAATCTTTGTAAAGCCTACATTTTGACTGATAGATGCTGCCGGGCTGGCAACTGGGCTCACCATCTGAGCAGACGCATCTTGCGCATACACAAAGAAAATCATCGCAATAGCTGCGAAAAACATGTTAAATTTAGTCATAGTTGTGTTATTTATTGGGGTTTAAATTTAGGTGTATAAACACGAAATTAGAAAACTTGTTGCATTTGACATGCATTTCTTTTCCAAATACGATCTGATCTTTTAGAAATTCTTTAAAAATTCAGCCATCAAAAATCCCAGATAATTCCCCAGTGCATACCCAATCACCCCAATGGTAATACCAGGCATGATAATATTTCTGTTTTTCAAAGCACCTGCCAATACAGGAACAAAAGGTGGTGAGCAAATAAATGCTACCGAAGTAATCATCAAGGTATCAGCATCGATTTTTATCAACTTACTCAATACCATTTGAATCACAAGAGAACCAAATACTACCCAAGCCAAGTAAGCAAATATTCCAGGTGTTATCCCTACTAGTGAATGAATATCAACCATGGATGCTACAACTAAGCTAAAAATCAAAATCAAATACATCCCCGTTTCAAAACTGAATGTAAGCTTCCTGATTTTTTGATTTAAAGACGCTAGCAACGAAAGTGAAGTAATCATTAGAATTATGGTAACCATCAAAGAAGAAGGAGGGACCTGCAAAGCAATAAGAGCACTTACCCCAACTACCCCTACTGCCACTATTAGTCCTTTACTAATTGAAATAATTGATTCCTTGGATGATAATGAGTATTGGGACCCTTTCATTTCTTCTACTTGTGGTATCATTCCTCCTTCATTAGGACTGTTAAAAGAAGGCAAAATCCATCGGAAAACCCCTTTGCCAATACTTAGCAAAAAAACCAAATAGATAAAAGAGATTACTAAATCGTAACTATGGATCAAAATATAAGTAGCAGGTGCCACATCTAACATCAATTTTAAAGAGGCTAGGTTTGGCGTACCTCCGGTGTAGACTCCGACAAGCATTCCACTAATCTTCCATAACTGATCGCCGTAAACTCCCTTGAAAACGAAAAAACCTGAAACTACCATAACGCTAACTGCGAATACTGCTATGGCAAGAGAAAAAATAATAGACTTCGCTGAACCCAAAAATGCTTTTAAATTAGTTGAAAACAACAGCAGAGGCAATGCTAACAAAATACTCACACTCATCAAGGTGTCTTGAAGCTGATAGATAGAAAAAGCAGTGTAGTCATTTGAAGTCCATGTACCAGATTCTAAATAGAAAGAAGCTGCCTCTTTGACTTGTTGTGCATCAAGGGTCAGTAATTCATGAATCTCAGAACTCAAGGTTGGAAAAAAACCCACGTTACCGATCAATACACCTGCTGCATAGGCTAACATGACCGAACCGATTTTATCCAACCAAGAAAATTTCCTGCAGCCATAAAGTATAACTGCAGGGAAAAACAAGTAAAACAGAAGCAAGGCAGTCATCCTGTGTGCTCTGGATTACATGGACAAGTCGGAAACCTTACTCATCATCTGTGTGGCATGTACCAAAGAAGCACCACCTCTGATAGCTGCGGCTACATGAACTGCCTCCATCAATTGCACCTCATCACAACCCTTTTCCATAGTATCTACTGTATAAGCATCTATGCAATAAGGACACTGAATGGCATGAGCAAC
This sequence comes from Mongoliitalea sp., assembly GCF_054166905.1. Lineage (NCBI taxonomy): Bacteria > Pseudomonadati > Bacteroidota > Cytophagia > Cytophagales > Cyclobacteriaceae > Mongoliitalea > Mongoliitalea sp. The sequence continues at coordinate 195,177 of NZ_JBSZCK010000011.1, forward strand.
AGCTAGTGCAATCAATGATTTTTCTCGTGCAGTCAAGGCTCCTTCTTGAAAAACCTCCCCGTAATACGCAAAAAATTTGTCTGCCATTTCTTTTTGGAAATCCCCGATTTTACCAAACTTTTTTAAGTCTTCTGGATTGTAATACGTTTTCATTTGTACGTTTATTTTTATTTTATGGTGGTGAAATTAGTAATTGAAGGTTGAGAAGCTAGTACATTTTTTAGATTTCTATGAAAATTATGGAACTCGATCGATTCTTTCCTAGTTTTGCAATCAAAATTTGAACAGGTATATGAGAAATTCAGAGATAAAGTTCAACGTGCAGTTGGATGACAAAAATCTTCCCAAATCTATTCAATGGGATGCCACGGATAAAGAAGGGGGAGAATTAGAAAGTACTAAAAGTATTTCCTTAAATGTATGGGATAACTTAAACCATAGCACCCTCCGCATAGACTTGTGGACTGATGATATGTCTGTGGCTGAAATGAAGCGATTTTACATTGACATTATTGGAGGTATGGCGCAAACTATTCTTAACAGCACTGGAGATGAATTTATGGCTGAGGAAATGAAAGATCTTTGCGATCGCTTGGTACAACATGTGAATGAAGAAAATAAAAAGAACGCACAATAATATTTTGAAAATATCAAATCAACCTCAGCGATTTTTGGAACGCTGAGGTTTTTTTACATCCTTTTTTAGTTGACAATGAGAGGGTTTCCAGTTTGGATGAAAATTTCTTAAAAATTCTTAAAAATAAATTTTGGGTTTTACTTTTTAAATGATGAATTTCATCTAAATTTCAAGGCAAATTCACCATATTCATTGGAAATTTTACTTAGTTAAACCAATAACCCAAATACCTTATGCAAAAATTTACAAGAAGTACGTGGCGTATAGTTTCCTTGCTATTCGTCATAGTTTCCTTGAGTGCAGCCCAGGTTATCGCTCAGACTACTACCATTTCTGGTACAGTGACTGAAGAAAGAACCAAAGAGACACTCGTTGGAGTTAACATCGTAGTAAAGGGCCGTGTGGTAGGTACGATCACCGACCTCAATGGTAAATTTAACCTACGTGTTAATCAAGCTCCCCCATTCACCTTGGTATTCTCCATGGTAGGCTTCTCCAGTAAAGAAGTGGAAATCACCTCTGAGAACATCACCAATCTTAATGTCACCCTAGCAGAATCTTCCATCTTAGGCCAAGAAGTGGTGGTTTCTGCATCAAGGGTAGAAGAAAATGTGCTTAAGTCTCCAGTGACAGTCGAGCGAATGGATATCATCTCCATTCGAGAGGCTCCACAAGCCAGTTTCTATGATGGTTTGAAAAATTTGAAAGGTGTAGAAATGTCTACACAGTCTCTAACCTTCCAGTCATTCAACACCAGAGGGTTCAATGCAAATGGTAACGTACGTACCGTACAAATGATTGATGGTATGGATAACCAAGCTCCAGGTTTGAACTTCTCTGTTGGTAATATTGCTGGTATTTCCGAGTTGGATTTAGAATCTGTAGAATTGCTTCCAGGTGCAGCATCTGCATTATATGGACCTAATGCTTTGAACGGTATCTTATTAATGAACAGTAAGAACCCATTCCAGTATCAAGGTTTCTCAGCTCAAGTGAAAACAGGTATCATGGATCAGGGAGATCGCTCCAATCCAACTACTGGTTTTTATGATTTTGCAGCCCGTTACGCAACTGCTTTCAATGATAAGTTAGCTTTAAAAGTAAATGTTAACTATTTAAGAGCCGATGACTGGCAGGCAAATGACTTTAGAGATCAATCATTATTGAATGGTTCTACCATTGAAGGCGGTACAAGAGAAAACAACCCAGGTTTTAATGGTGTAAACATTTACGGAGATGAGACGAATGTCAACATGTTTAGTGTGGCGCAGACGCTTGTAAATAACGGTCTGTTACCACAACAAGCATTGGCTTTGGTTCCTCAGACCTTCGTTTCCAGAACAGGTTACTTGGAAAGAGATCTGGCAGATTACAATACCCAATCCTTGAAACTGAATGCTGCCTTACACTACCGAATCAACGATAATGTAGAGGCAATCCTTCAAGGGAATTTCGGTACCGGTACCACCGTATATACAGGTGCTGACAGGTACTCCATTACAGGCTTTAGCATAGGTCAATACAAAGCAGAACTTAAAGGCTCCAATTGGTTTTTAAGAGCGTATACTACGCAAGAAAGATCCGGAGATTCTTATGCAATTGGTATTGCTGGCCAAGGAATCAATGAAGCTTGGAAACCAAGTCAACAGTGGTTTGGTGAATACGTAGGTGCGTTTGTGCAAGGAAGAGGCGCTGGCTTAACAGAAGCTCAAGCTCATAATGCAGCTCGGGGATTTGCAGACCAAGGTAGATTTATGCCTGGCACGCCACAATTCAACCAAGCTTTAGCAGATGTAACCTCTAGACCAATCCCAGGCAATGCACAAGGTGTAGGTGCTCGATTTGTTGACAAAACCAATCTTTACCATTTAGAAGGTTCTTATGCTTTCGAAAACTTCAAATTTGCAGATGTAGTGGTAGGTGCCAACTATCGTTTGTTTGAATTAAACTCTGAGAGAACACTATTCGCAACGGATGATGCTGGTAACGAATTTACCATTCAAGAATTCGGCGGTTATGCCCAAGCAGCCAAATCATTACTAAACGAAAACTTAAGAATAACAGCATCCCTTCGTTACGACAAAAACGAAAACTTTGAAGGTCAGTGGTCTCCAAGAGTTGCGGCTGTTTACACAGCAGGTAAGCATAACTTCAGGGCTTCTTATCAGACAGGTTTCCGTATCCCAACGACACAAGATCAATACATTGACTTATTAACGCCACAGGCACGTTTGATCGGTGGTCTTCCCCTGTTGAGACAGCGCTATAACTTCGCAAATAATCCAGTTTATTCATTGGCTAATGTTACTGCTTTTGGAAATGCCGTATTGGCTGATACACAACCAACTTCTCCGGTATTCCAAGCAAGTATTCAGCAGGCAACGCAGCAGGCTACTGCAATCGTCATGCAGCAGGTTCAGGCTGGTTTAATCCCACCTGACCAAGCGCCAGCTGCTATTGCTGCATTAGTTCCTCAAATTGCTGCACAATTGGTCCCTGGCAACGCAGCAGCTGCCAATCAGGGTTTGAGAGAAGAGTTTGAATTAACTGATTTCAGACCTGAAGTAGTACGTTCTTATGAGATTGGTTACAAAAGTTTGTTGGCTAAGAACAAATTGTTGATTGATGGTTATTTCTACTATAACAGATTCGAAAACTTTATCGGTGGACAGGTATTGATTCAAGATGCTAACTTCAATCCTCAAAATCCTGCATCTGCTCTTGGCTTGAACTTATTATCAGCCAATACCAGAAACGTATTCTCCATGCCTGTAAATAGAAAAGAAATCATCCAGTCCTATGGATGGGCATTAGGTGCTGATTATCAGTTACCAAAAGGATATACGATTGGTGGTAATATTTCCTCGGATGTGTTGGCAAATATCGAAGACTTGGATGGCTTCCAACCTGCATTCAACGCGCCGAGATATAGAACCAATTTTACCTTTGGAAATAGAAATATTAACAATAAAAATATTGGATTTAATATTGCCTACAGATGGCAGGATGAGTTTGTATGGCAGTCTTCTTTCGTAGGACCTGCTGTATCAAGTCAGCAACTTTCTGTAATGCCAGCATTTGGTACTTTAGATGCTCAAGTGAGCTACAAGATCAAATCAATGAAGTCCATTGTGAAATTAGGCGGTCAAAACCTATTTAACAGTTCAGGATATCGTCAGGCTTGGGGTAACCCAACTGTGGGTACCATGTACTTTGTATCCATCACATTTGATGAATTCTTGAATTAAGAAATATAGGCTCCGATTAAAAAGCCATTTACATGAAAAATACCCCCAAAAAGTTAGCTGCTTCTTGGGGGTATTTTTTTTGAAATCAGAGTTCCGATTGATATGCTATGTTGACACAAGTGATGCATTTAATTTTTCTTAGTTAAATTCCGCGTTGTTTGCATAGATATTTCGGGGTCCCATGTTTTTCCACCTTCCTTGCCATTTACCAAAACGGTTTCTCTATTGGTTACTTCAAGTTCTCCTGTAAAAGGTGTTGACTTTTGCAACTTTAAATAAAGATAGATTCTTTTATCTTTTGGTATATCATATCACCAAAACTTAAATACTAGATATTCATTCTGATCACTATCCTCCACTCCATCAATCCGAATGACTTTTTGATCATTTAGAAATCCCTCTCCTATTAATTGGTCCATAATTACATTGATTTACCAAGATTACAAATTTTAATCTATTTTTACTTGAGTGAATAAATTACCAATTCCCACTTAAAACTCCTGACAACTATGCTTCATCCTTCGGAAATCAGTTACCATGGTAGAATTTCAACAAATCAAGAATACTGGCATGAACGTATCAGGCAGACGAACATAAGCACCCTTGATAAAATATCAGGAGAAAAAAAACCAGCACTTTTAGGTTTCTGCTCAGATACAGGAGTCCACAGAAATCAAGGGAGGATTGGAGCAAAAAGTGGACCTGACGCCATTCGTCAAGCGCTTGGTCCCCTTGCCTATCATGCTCGATTTGACCAAATCCAAGACTTCGGAAATTATTGGGATCATAATGGGAATTTAGAGGAAGGTCATGATGAACTTTATGGACATATCCGTTCCTTACTAGAGAATAATTACTTTCCTGTGATTTTTGGGGGAGGTCACGATTTGGCTTATCCACACGGGAGAGCTGTCATTGACCATTGTTTGGTAAAAAATGAAAAGGTTGGCATCATTAATTTGGATGCTCATTTGGACTTACGCACTTTAGCAAACGGCCTAGGTCATTCTGGCTCTCCCTTCTTCCAATTGGCAGAAGCTTATGGTAAAGACTTTCATTATTGCTGCTTGGGAATGCAAACTGCTTCTAATCCAATCACATTACTTGCTTATGCTAAAAAAATAGGTGCACATCTTATTGATATCATGGATTTTCAGCTCGAAAACTGGAATCGAATCCAAGATCACTTGGAACATTTTTGTTTTGATAAAAATAAACTCTATTTGAGCATTGATTTAGATGGTTTTTCATCGGCTTATGCACCAGGCGTAAGTGCGCCCTCTCCACTTGGTTTCACTCCTGTCCTTGCAATGAAAGTAATTGATTGGGTACTAGCAAGTAAAAAAATGATTTCTATGGATCTCGTGGAATTAAACCCCACGTTTGATCAAGACAATTGTACTGCCAAATTAGCCGCTCGATTGGTAGAATATATCATCCGTAAAATATAACAAAGCCCTGACGATAATCATCTTTGAACGTGACCTTGGTCAACAGCTATCTCAATCTTAATATCTACTTTTAAGTATTGAAAATGAACACATTGATATACTTAACAGAGGATACCCAGTGAATGGGTTTAAGTAGGTTGATTGAATTTTTTTCATAGGGAAGACCCCAAGTTTTTGACTTGGGGTCTTTTAATATTCACTTATAAAATATCATCGATGTACTCCCGGAAAGGATGGAGTTTTTCAGAATCGGGAGATAACTCCGTAATTAGAATATCTACTGCATTCAAATCACAGGTTTTGTACCGTTGAACAGAAAACAACTTATTGGATACAGTAAGCAACACCAGTTTTTTGGTAGCGGCGATCATTGCACGCTTCACTTGCACCACCTCCCAGTCAAACTCAGTTAGCCCACTACTTGGATCCAAATAACCGGTACCTAAGAAACAAAGATCTACCTTGATTTGGGAAAGCACATTAGTCACCATCCCTCCTACTGCAAATTTGGCTTCGTGCAACAATTTCCCTCCTAAAAAAATAACCTCCACATTCGGAAAATTCATCAACTCTGATGCAACCTGTAAACTCGGTGTAAACACGGTTAAGGGAATTTTTCTAGGGAAAAACTTCACTACTTCCAAGTTTGTGGTACCTCCACTCATCAAGATTACTTGATCTTCTTTCAGGAGCTTGACAGCTTTGGCGGCAATTTGCTGTTTTTCATTTTGCAAATAGATGGGTTCATCTAAATTAGGGGTAAGAAAACTTCGGGAAATAGCACCTCCATGAACCTTCCTTAATTTTTTCAACTGATCTAATTCCTTCACATCTCTTCGCACGGTGTCTATAGACACATCCAGCTGTTCGGAAAGATCTGTTAACAAAACGCGATTATGGAGATGAACTTGCTCCATAATCAGCCGCTGTCGTTCTTCTTTTAACATGTTTTGGGACTAAGCATTAAATAGACCTGACAAAATTCTTCAATGAATTGTCGACAGAGCCATACAATTTCAATAAATGAGTTGCCTCTAGTGCTGTAATATGCAATTCATTCATTAAAATATCAACTCCTCGATTAAAAAGCTTTTCATTTGCTAGTTTCATGTGCACCATTTTATTGTCTTTGACCCTTCCAATCTTTATCATCAGGCTGGTGCTAATCATATTCAGTATCATTTTTTGAGATGTACCGCTTTTCATTCGTGTGCTTCCTGTGACGACCTCAGGCCCCACAATAACTTCGATGGGAAATTCAGCTGCCGCAGCCAAGGGTGTATCAGGGTTATTGGTGATACAGGCTGTTAAACAACCAAAATCTCTTGCTTTTTTTATAGCTCCGATAACATAGGGCGTATATCCTGAAGCTGCAATTCCAATAACTGTATCGGATTCCCGAATAGACATTGCTTCTAAAGTCCTCCAAGCAGCAGTAGTATCATCCTCTGCGTTCTCCACAGATGTTTGAATTGCTGTAGTTCCTCCTGCAATAATACCAACAACCCTATCAGCTTCCATGCCATAGGTTGGAGGAATCTCTGAAGCATCTAAAATCCCCAGTCTACCACTCGTTCCCGCTCCTATGTAGATGAGTCGCCCACCTCGTTCAAATCTAGGTATCAATTTTTCCAAGAACACTTCAATCTGAGGCAGAACAGTAGTAACTGCATCTGCTACCTTTCTATCCTCTTGATTGATGCTTGAAAGCAGCTCCTTCAAACTCATCTGCTCTAAGTTGGAATAATAAGAACTTTGTTCGGTTATTTTCTTCATGGATATAGGAGTTTTGTACGCAAATGAAAAATTAACAAAAACAGCAAAAAACAGCAAATAAAAAGACGTTTATTTTTATAAATTAACTTAATAATTCTATCGGACAGTATTTTTGCATTTTTTTCTTGCATTAATGTGCAGTTTTTACTTTTTTTAACAAACAAATACATAAACCAAAAAACCTTAACATTCCTTTCACTAAACTAAATCAGCATGAAAAGACACTTACTTGCAGTGATGTTGCTGTTTTTGGGGTTTACCTCCCAAGGTTTTGCCCAAATAGCAATAACAGGTACGGTGGTAGCCTCAGACAATCAAGAGGAACTCCCCGGAGTAAACGTGGTCTTGAGAGGCACCAACAGGGTGGTGGTAACCGACATCAATGGACGGTTCAGCATCACGGTCCCATCTCAGGAAAGTATTTTACAATTTTCCTTCATTGGTTTCAAATCCAGAGAACTAAGAGTAGGCAATCAAACAGACATCACGGTTAGTTTAGATCCCTCTACCGAAGCTTTAAATGAAGTAGTAGTTACGGCATTCGGTATCGAACGCGAGCGAAAATCCTTGGGTTATGCCGTGCAGGAAGTAGATCGCAAATTAATTACTGAAACTAATCAGCCTAACTTAGTGAATGCACTCAGAGGGCAGATTGCAGGGGTAAATATTACCAGTAGCTCCGGAGCTCCAGGTGCTGGTACAAATATCATCATCCGCGGTATAAACTCTCTAAACCCCAATGCTGATAACCAACCATTGTTTGTTATAGACGGAATTCCAATTTCAAACGAAACAAATATTACTGGCGGAAGAGGTGGTTCTAACTTTACAAATACCAATAGAGCTGCTGACATCAACCCGGATGATGTAGAATCTATCAGCATTTTGAAGGGTCCTGCTGCATCTGTTCTTTATGGTCTAAGAGCAGCCAATGGAGCTGTAATTATCACCACAAAGTCAGGCAAAGCAGGAAAAACCACCTTCAACTACCGTACAAGTGCCAGTATAGATCAGGTAGGCCGTACCCCGCCAATGCAGCAACGCTATTTAAGAGGTTTTAACGGTCTTTTCAACCCAAATGATTACAGGGCAGATGGTCCTCCAATTCCAGCTGGTACACCGGTTTTCAACCAATGGGATGAAACCTTTAATACAGGCAACACTTTCCAAAACAACTTTTCCTTTTCAGGAGGAAATGACAATGCTACATTTTTTGGATCCTTGGGCAGGTTGGATCAAACAGGTATTCTCCCTAATTCCAAATTTGACAGAACCAATATAAGAATCGCAGGTTCGCTCAAAGCTTCTGATAAAATCACCATCAATGGTTCTGCTACCTTTATTAATTCCAATGGTGTCAATCCACGAATGGGCGTGGGTGGCGCTGGGGTGATTTCTTATGCAGCTAGATATGCTCCTGAAATTAATATCAGTGACTTCATCAACCCTGATGGTTCACAAATCAGATATTCGCCAATCTTGGACAACCCTCTTTACTTCGCTCAGAATGCATTTCAAGAAGAAAGTGTCAATCGTATTTTAGGAAATATAGGAGCTACCTACATTATCAATGATTGGCTAACAGCAAATTACCAGGTAGGTATAGATCAATATACAGACAAGCGATTTATTCTAACCTCTCCTACTACCTTGATTGGGGCAGGATCCAATGGAAGTATATCTGAGCAGGTTGTAGGTTATCAGGAAATCAACTCTAATTTCTTATTGACTGCCAACAGGAGCTTAACAGATGATATTAATATGACGGTTACCGTAGGTAATCAGGTGACGGCCATCAACACCACAAACATTACCGCCAGTGGTTCTAATTTTGTGATTCCTGATTTTTGGTCCATCAATAACTTGAGCCAATATCAGGCAAGATCTTTTCCCACTAGCCGATCAATAATCGGTGTATTTGCTGATGCAAAGTTTGACTACAAACAAACCCTCTTTTTGAATCTTACTGGAAGAAATGACTGGTCCTCTACCCTACCGGTGGAAAACAGATCATTCTTTTACCCTTCTGTCAATATGTCCTACATCTTCACGGAAACACTTAATTTAAATTCATCCCGAATCTTAAGCTATGGTAAAATCAGAGGTTCATTTGCAGAGGTTGGTAAGGATGCTGCTCCCTTTTTGATCGGTAACTACTACAGCACCATGGTTCCTTTTAGAGGGGTGGTAGGTGTTGTAAGAGACAATATCATCGGTGCTAATGACCTGAGACCTGAGAGAACCAGAGGTTGGGAAATCGGTTTGGATGTAGGACTCTTCAAAAATAGGTTACGATTAGATGCGGTGTATGCCATCCAAAGCTCCTTTGACCAGATTATCCCGATTCCTGTATCAAGAGCAACAGGCTTTACAAACTTCGTCACCAATGCCGGTGAAATGCGCAACAATATTTGGGAATTAACGGCAAATATTACAGTAGTTGAAAACAATAACTTCTCTTGGAACTCCACACTCAATTGGTCGAGATTGAGAGGAAAGGTGATTTCACTCCCAGAAGGTTTGGAACAAATCACATTTCAGCCGGAATCACCATGGGTTAAACAACGGGTGACAGTTGGTGGAGCACCAGGTGATTGGTACGGATGGCCTCTTAGCCGTGTGGAAGATCCAAATTCCCCCTTCTTTGGACAATTGGTAATCGTCAATGGATATCCTGATGTAAATAATAACTGGAGAGGAGTTCCTTTAGCAGAAGATAGCTTCATAGGAAACGCATTCCCAGACTGGGAAGGTGGTTGGAACAACTCCATACGATACAAAAACCTGGAACTTTCCTTCCTGTTTACATTCAGAAAAGGCGGATATGTCTTTGATATCAATAGAAGAATGCGCTTTGGACAGGCGGGTGGTGAGGCGCCAACAGGTGCAGAGACAGAGCTTCGCAATAGATTAGTAGTATTTAATGGTGTTCGAAATACGGGAACCATTGAAAACCCTAACTGGGTTCCAAATGATCAACCTGTTCCAATTGGTGTGAGCACCCTTTACGGGAATGCTTTTAGATACAGATTGGCTTCCGAATTCAATGGATTCCAAGAGGCTAGCTGGTTAAGACTTCAAAATGTGGCTTTGAATTATACGCTTCCTGCTCGATTGATCAGTAGAACGCCATTTACTTCCATAACTGCTACGGTAACTGGAAACAACCTATGGTTGACTACTCCTTTTGTCGGATTTGACCCTGAGCAAAGTGCCTACGGCCCAGGAAGTAACGTGTTTGGATACGTAGGTACCAATGTACCTGCCACACGAAGTGTGTTCTTTGGCTTCAACTTTAATTTCTAATCCGTCATGAAAAGATTATTCAGAAATATAAGTCTCGCAGTAGTAGCAATGTTTACAGTTACTTCTTGCGAAAATATGTTAGATGTAAATGTGGATCCTGGGAGAATTTCAGCTGAGCAGGTAACCGTTCAGAATTTACTACCTGCTGCTATTCGATTTACAGCGAGTGCACAATTTGGTGCAGCACAATTTGGATCTCAGTATCCGCAATATTTAGGCGGACAAGCCATCAGTCAATACACTCCATATGGTTTTGACCAATTGTGGAGACCCCTGTACACAGATGCATTGCCGAGTTTACAGGAAATCATCACAAGATCCGAAGCACAAGGTGCCTTTAATTATAGTGGTATTGCTAAGGTACTTTTGGCGATGAATATGCTGACAGCCTCAGCAATTTATGGTGACTTGCCTTATACACAAGCCAATCAAGGCCCTGCTATTCTCAACCCTTGTTATGATCCTATGCAGGAACTGTATGAAATACACATTCCACAATTGATCAATTCTGCGATTGAGGATCTGCAAAGACCACTGCCTAATTTGCCTACCCTGAGAACTGTAAGAAATGACTATATCTACAATGGTAATTTAGAAAATTGGAGAAGAGCAGCTTTTGCATTAAGGGCACGCTATAATCTTCAAATGTCCGTAAAAAACCAAACATTATTAGCTGCTGCGGCTGCGGACGTTGACCAAGCATTTACCGGACCTACGCAGGATCTTGACCTTGTCTACGAGGCAAATATTCAAAATCCATGGTGGAGTTTCTTGGGCAATCCAGTCAATAAAACACAGCAACCTTCTTCTTATATTACCAATATGATGAACGGTACTGCTCAATATGCTGGTTTGGTAGATCCAAGGCTTCCATTATTCATGAGTTCAACTAATCCTGACCAATTTATTGGAGTTGTACCAGGAAGATTAGTGGGTGATGACCCGGCTGTTAATGTAAACTTAACCGCTAATACTTGGCACAGCAGAAACATCGCTCCTCTTCAAATGCTCACGTACGCAGAAGCACAATTTATCAAAGCAGAAGCCCTATTCAGCACAAATAGAGCTGCAGCCTATGATGCCTACCTTAATGGAATCAGAGGAAGTATGACCAAACATGGGGTTGGTATGGAGGCTATGAATGCTTATATCAACGACCCTCAAATCTCTAAAGGTTCGGCTAATTTGGAACTGAAAGACATCATGCTTCAAAAATACATTGCCTTGTTTTTGCAAATCGAAACATGGAATGACATGAGAAGGTATCAGTATGACACCAATGTATATCCTGGTCTTGCCAAGCCTGTGATCAATCAGATCCCTGGTGAACCTTGGATTCAGCGTTCTAATATTGCTGATGATGAACCAGGAACTAATACCTGTATCCCAGTAATCCCTAATCAGGGAATCAAATTATGGTTGTTTGACAATTAAAATTAATCGGCTATGAAAAAGTTAAAAATATATGTTAGCAGCTTATTGATTGCATTTGGACTAGGCTCCATGTACGCTTGCGACGTGGCTCCAACGGATGCCTTGATGGAAATTATCCGTGAGGATTTGGGCTACATCCCAGTGATCGCAAATTTTACCTTGGCCAGTCCAACAGCCTCCGCGACAGCACCTATTGCAGGTACTAACTGTACCTTTGATCTGAGGTTTTGGTCTGAAGGAGAAATCGAACGCATTCAGTTTTGGGTAAAAGTTGGAACTGCAGACCCGGTCATGGTAGAAGAGAGACCTTATACTCCTGCTTTCTCCAATATCACAAAAACAGATTCTCTATTGCTAAACTACACTATTCCAGCTTCTGTTCCTGTCGGAACAGTACTGGGTATGGAAGCTAGGGTAACTAATAGAAATGTTCCAAATTTCCCAGTTACCAGAACTGTAAATGTGACTGTGAGGTAATGACAAAACGAAGATCATTTCTTAAAAAATTGGCCATTTCAGGAGTTGGACTTAGTCTGACATCCAAAGGAATGGCCAATTCCTTTACAGAAGCGGACTTTTCATTTCTTCACCTAACTGATGCCCATGTACGCAGAAAGCGGAAAGGAGACCTTGGATTTGAGGCCTGTGTGAACAAGGTCAATAGCCTGCGCCCCTCTCCTGCTTTTGTCCTGTATGGAGGTGATCAAGTGTTTGATGGTATGTACACTGAAAAGGAAGAGTATCTAGATCAATTGCAAGTATTCTCGGCTATTTCAAACAAACTTTCCATGCCGGCTTATCACTGCATCGGAAACCACGATATCTTTGGAAGAAGCAGTAGGAGAAAAACCAACCCTGAGGATCCCGACATAGGAAAAAAACTGTATATGGATACTTTTGGAATGGACCAAAGTTATTATTCATTCAATCATCAAGGTTGGCACTTTATCATCATGGACTCTTTACTAGAAGTTGAGGCTGACCATGGTCCAAGCCAAACACATGCCTTCGGTAAAGAGCAACTGGAGTGGTTACGCTTTGATTTGGGAAAACACCACGGCATGCCCACAGTCATCGTAACCCATATAGCGGCCTTCAACAATATCGGTCAAATCAATGCCAGTCCTGAATTATTGGCCATGAATCATATGGTGGTATCGGATACCAAAGAATTCAGGGAAATCATTGAAAGGCATACTGTCAAAGCTGTACTCCAAGGACATAGCCATATACCGGAAGATTATCGCTTCAATGATATTTGGTACATCACCAGCCAATCAGTAAGTGCTGCATGGTGGGGTGGTAATTGGAAAGGATATCAACCTGGATTTACTGTATTTCAAGTTAACGGTGATGAATTAACTTGGAAACGTCTGTCTTTTGAGTGGGAAGCTTACTTGGAGCCTGAAGACAACTTAGAGCGCGAACGAATTCAAGACTATGAAAACTTCTTGGAAGATCAACGTCGCTTAAGAAAAGAAGAAATCGGCCGATAAAAGGGCCGATTTTCCTTTTATCTTTGATACCAAAATCCTGCATTTATGAAAAATAAACACTACATACTTCTTGGATTCCTGTTTTTTACTTACCAAACCCTCGTTGGGCAAACCTTTCGGATATTCGAAAAACCCATCATTTTCAATGAAGAACGGGAACGATTATCCTTGGAGTACTTAGAGAAAAGACATGGAATCATCCAAGATAAGGCAATTATCCAACCAAAAATGGTGGTAGTGCACTGGACTGCTGTTCCTACATTAGAAGCTACCTTTGATGTTTTTAATCCAGTGCAGTTGGGCGGAAGACCTGAACTCACTACTGCCAGCAATTTGAATGTTTCAGCTCAATTTTTGGTAGATCGGGATGGAGTTATTTTCAGATTACTTCCAGATACCACTTTTGCCAGGCATACGATTGGGTTGAATTATATGGCGATCGGGATTGAAAATATTGGTGGTCCAGATGCTCCTCTGACCAAAGCACAGGTCAAAGCCAATGCGGCATTAATCAAGTATTTACATAAAAAATACTCCCTTGAATATGTTATTGGGCATCATGAATACTATGCATTTCAAGGCAGTGAATTATGGAAGGAAACCGATCCTGATTACTTAACTCAAAAAGTAGATCCCGGAGATCGATTTATGAAAAAATTACGTAAGAAGCTCCAACCTTACAACTTCAAAAGTATACCCTAATTTAGCTACTCTATCGGATGAAAAACCGTCAGCTTACAGCCAGACTCTTTTATTGGCTAATCTTATTACTCTTTGTTCAGGCTTGTAAAACTTCACAAGCCCCAACTACGCAACCTTCGAGACCTGTTGGTCCTCAAGGGCAGCCACAGACGCAAACACCCCTTCCTCCCAAAACTGTGACACCTCCTCAGCCTAGAGAGTTTTATAGACAATTGCCTATATCCATTTCTGAAAGTCCGCGCGAAATGCGGGCCGTATGGATTGCTACGGTTGCTAATATTGATTGGCCAACCTCCTCCACCGCTTCCTTTGCTGTTCAAAAAGAAGAATTCATTAAGCTATTGGATTATTACAAATCGCTTAATTTCAACACTGTAATCGTTCAAATCAGAACTTCTGGTGATGCCTTTTATCCTTCTCGCTTAGCTCCATGGTCCCGCTATCTGACAGGCAAGGAAGGCCAAAAACCGAATACAACGGAAGACCCACTATCATGGATGATTCTGGAAGCGCATAACAGAGGATTGGAATTTCATGCTTGGTTAAATCCTTACCGAGCCACCATGAATTTGGATACAAAATTATTGAGTCCTGAACACGACTTTTTTAAGCATAAAGATTGGATGATCAAATACGACACCAAGTACTATTATGATCCGGGAAGACCGGAAGTGCGTGCGCATTTGACAGAGGTCATTCGGGAAGTAGTCAAAAATTACAACATAGATGCCATTCACTTCGATGATTACTTCTATCCGTATCAGGTTCCGAGATTAAAATTTGAAGATCAAGCAAGTTTTAAAAAATATGGCCAAAAAGGCCAAAAACTGGAAGACTGGAGACGAGAAAATGTCAATATACTGATCCGGGATATCAGCCAAATGATCAAGCAGGAAAAACCATGGGTTCAATTTGGTATCAGCCCATTTGGGGTTTGGAGAAATAAGGACAAAGATCCCAAAGGTTCCAATACCCGTGCTGGTCAGACCAACTATGACGAATTATTTGCTGATGTCTTGCTTTGGATGAAAAACGGCTGGATTGATTACTTAATCCCGCAATTATATTGGAGCATGGATTACAGTTTGGCTTCCCACAGAATCTTAGTAGACTGGTGGAATGAAAACCATTACAATACACATATTTATGTAGGCAATGGTCCCTACAAAATTAGAGACAATGCAGATAAGGCATGGGAAAACCCTATGGAAGTTCCCAATCAACTCGCTTATTCACGATTGGCAACCAATATTCAGGGAAATGCCTTTTTCTCAGCAAAGTCTATGTACACCAAAAATCGGGATGTAGCCGAACTCATCAAGCGAAATCACTACCAAAGACCTACATTACCCGCAGCTCCTTTATCCGCTAAATCTACCAGTACCCAGCCCAATAAAGTTCAAATGGTTCCTCATGGTGATGGCTTTGCCTTTGAATTCCCCGAAATGCTAGGGCCTGATATTCGCTTTGCAATTATCCAAACCGCTGCAAATTTATCAGACCTAGAAAACCATACAGAGCGTGTAGAATGGAGAAAAATCCATGTGGATATGACCAATAGAAAAACCATTCCTGTACTCGGTTCAGTGCATTCAAAATATGTTTCTCTAAGCTTCATTGACAGATTTGGCAAGGAAAGTAAACCGATGGTGTTTGAGCTAAACCCTGTAACCCCTTAAGACTATGAAAGACATGCTCGTACGGTTATTGGAACTGCCTGATATTCGTGACTCGGAGGAAAAGCTTCAGGCCAAGGGAGTAGTTTTCAGAAGACCTATTCCACCTGAAAAATCTTTTGTGGTAGATTGGGTATTTGATCACTTTGGGCAATACTGGAAAAATGAGGTTGAAACAGCTTTTTCTTTCCTTCCGGTAAACTGCTTCATCGCACAGCAGGGAAATGAAATTCTTGGATTCGCATGTTTTGAAACTTCTTCCAAAAACTTCTTTGGCCCCACAGGAACCAAAGAATCCGAACGGGGAAAAGGAATCGGAAAGGTTCTTTTAATCAAAAGCTTGGAAGCCATGCGAGAAATGGGCTACACTTATGCCATTATTGGAGGTGTGGGTCCCGCAGCATTTTATGAAAGTACCGTTGGTGCACAATTGATTCCTGGCTCGGAAGTCAGTATCTACCAGCATTTGATCCGTAAAAAATCATGAAAACCCAACAAACCCGAAATAACCCTTGGTACTGGGTACCACCCTTGTACATGACCGAAGGATTACCTTACGTGATCATCATTGTGGTATCTGTGATTATGTACAAAAACCTTGGAATTGATAACGCTGATATCGGACTTTATACGAGTTTACTGTATTTGCCATGGGTAATCAAACCATTTTGGTCACCTATAGTAGATCTTTATTCCACCAAACGCAAATGGTTTTTGGGAATGCAGTTGGTGTTAGCAGCCTGTTTTTTGGGTGTGGGCTTAGCGATTCCTACCAATCAGTTTTTTGTCATCAGTTTGGCTTTCTTTTGGATGGGCGCCTTTGCTTCGGCTACCAATGATATCGCATCAGATGGATTTTACCTTTTAGCGCTCAAAGAAGACCAACAATCCTTTTTTATCGGGTTGAGAAGTACTTTTTATCGGGTTGCATCCGTCACAGGACAAGGGTTAATTGTAGTCTTGGCGGGTTACTTGGAAACGCACTACGGAGATAATTCAAAGGCTTGGTCAATTACCATGTTATTGGTGGCAGGCTTGATTTTCTTGCTAACACTCATCAACTTTTTGACTACACCCAATGTAGAAAAGCAAGTAGGTTATCAAAAGCAGGAATCACTAACATTCTTGGAGGTTTTTGCCAGTTTTTTCCAAAAAAAGGAAATTGGGCTAGCATTGGCATTTATTCTCTTATACCGCTTGGGCGAATCCCAATTAGTCAAGATGGTTTCCCCTTTTCTATTGGATGGCAGAGAAGTAGGTGGACTAGCTATGAGCACTTCAGATGTTGGATGGATTTATGGAACCTTTGGGGTTATAGCACTGACCTTGGGAGGAATTATCGGGGGAATTGTCATTTCCAGAGATGGTCTAAAAAAATGGATACTTCCCATGATTTTGGCCTTGAATGTTCCCAACACATTCTACTATATACTAGCATTCGCACAGCCGGAATCCATGTTTTATGCCGGCGCAGTAGTCGTCATTGAGCAATTAGGGTATGGATTTGGCTTTGCAGCTTTTATGATGTATTTGATCTATGTTTCAGATGGACCTGCCAAAACTTCCCATTATGCCATCGCCACAGGTTTTATGGCTTTGGGAATGATGCTCCCAGGAATGGCCTCGGGTTACATTCAGGAGTGGTTGGGCTATGAGCATTTTTTCCTATGGGTAGTGATTTCTGCTATTCCGGGGATTTACTTGGTTAAATACATTCGAATACCAGCTGATTTTGGTAAAAAGCAGGCATTGAAGGAATAAAATACAAAACTTACACATGCATTTACTTGAAAAAATAGGGCAGTTATTCACCCCTGCTGCCTACATACACGATACCGAAGAAAACATACAAGCCATGGAAAGGCTCATCCAAACACATGGCATTGGTGGAATTACTTTTTTCCATAGCAGACATTCCGCAGCTGCTAATTTTGAGCAGCGGCAGGAAAAATTGAGCTATGAATACACCTTAGAAAAATTGATAGCCTTGATTAACCGCTATCAAAGCGTCTCAAAAATACCCCTGCTCATCAGTATTGATGCAGAGTTTGGACTGGCTATGCGGATTGAGGACACTCCCCACTATCCTTTTGCCATCGCTATGGGAGCGCTGTCCTTGGATAAGCTTGCTTGGCTGAAAGAGTATGGAGAACGTATGGGCAGGGACTTAAAGGCCTGCGGAATTCACTTAAACTTTGCACCCGTCGCTGATATCAATACCAATGCCAACAATCCAGTCATCGGATACCGTTCTTTTGGAGCTGATCGAGAAAAAGTGAGTGCTTTTGCCTTGGCAACATATCAGGGAATGAAAAAAGCAGGTATTACAGCCTGCTACAAACACTTCCCCGGACATGGAGATACCGCAGTGGATTCCCATTTGGGACTTCCAGTCATTCACAAAAGCAAAGAAGAGCTAAAGAGAGAAGAACTACTTCCCTTTGCTGATGGAATCCAGGCGGGTGTGGAAATGATCATGGTTGGTCACTTGGCTGTTCCTGCTCTTACACAAGGAAAAAACACTCCAGCTACCATCTCCAAGGAAATCATTACCGGTCTCTTAAGGGGAGAAATGGGATTTGATGGCATCATCGTTTCTGATGCATTGAATATGAAGGCGGTCGCCGACATGTTTTCGGAACCCGGTCGATTGGAATTGGAGGCATTTGCAGCCGGTACAGATTTATTGTGCTTCTCAGAAAACATTGCCGAAGGTATTCAACTGATAGCCAAGCATGGGGATGTGGATCAAATCGAACGAAGTTTTCAACGCATACAGTCTTTGAAGCAATCCTTGGGAATCACCAAGGAAGAAACTGTCACTGTTCCTAACTTTGAGTTTGATACTATCAGGCAATTCAACAAAACCTTGGCGGGAAGTTACACACAACTTATTCACCAACGAGACGAATTAGGAAGGCAACTCGCCAATGTGGGTTTAAGCATAGGATCGCCGAAAATAAACAGGTTTGTTTCAGGTGCTAATTTTCCTGTTTATAAATCTGTTGAAGTACTTATACCCAAGCTGAACAAGGAATCGATCATTGCAGTGGCACTTTTTGTTCCCTCAGCAAAGCCAGTGAATCATTTTGGTTTGGACTTATCTGCATTGGAACATCTTAGTCAACTGGGTGAAACATATCCCGTGGATTTGTATGTATTTGGGAATCCCTTAGCGATTCCACATATCCGGGCTTGGGAAAATTTCCGATCAATTACCGTTGCCTATCATGATTTTGAAGTCAATCAAGAGATTATCTTGGAGAAGTTGGAGGGATAAAGAACGAAACAAGCTATCCCGTTTCTAATTTTCTCTTAATTTTGCGCCTTGAGTTTTACACAATCCTCTTTCAAATGTCATTAGCTACAAAATATACACCTGAAGCCGTTGAGGCAAAATGGTATCAATACTGGATGGAGCACAAATTTTTCTCCTCCCAAGTGGATCACAGTAAAGAAGCATACACTATCGTCATTCCTCCTCCAAATGTCACGGGGGTATTGCACATGGGACATATGCTCAACAATACCATTCAGGATGTATTGGTCCGTAAGGCCCGTATGGAAGGCAAAAACGCCTGCTGGGTACCTGGAACTGACCATGCCTCTATTGCAACAGAAGCAAAAGTAGTAGCCATGCTCAAAGACATGGGAATTGATAAAAAATCCCTATCCAGAGAAGACTTCTTGAAATATGCTTGGGAATGGAAAGAGAAGTATGGAGGCATTATCCTGGAGCAATTGAAAAAACTGGGGGCTTCCTGCGATTGGGATAGAACCAAGTTCACCATGGATGTTGACCTGAGCGATGCAGTCCTTTCCGTATTTGTGGACCTTCACAAAAAAGGAAAGATCTATCGAGGTATCCGCATGGTCAATTGGGACCCTCAAGGTAAAACTGCCCTTTCGGATGATGAAGTAATCATGAAGGAGATACAGTCCAAACTGTACTACATCCGCTATCAAATCGAAGGAACGGAGGATTTCTTGACTATTGCTACTACACGACCAGAAACCATCATGGCGGACGTAGCGATCTGTATTAATCCAAATGACCCGAGGTTTACTCATCTGAAAGGAAAAAAAGCCATTATCCCATTGATCAACCGAGCCATCCCAATTATTGAAGATGACTATGTGGATATGGAATTCGGTACCGGCTGTCTGAAAGTAACCCCTGCCCACGATGTGAATGATTATGAGCTGGGTATTAAACATAAATTGGAGGTAATCGACATTCTGAATGACGATGGAACCTTGAATGCAAAAGCCCAGATTTTGGTAGGTGAAGACCGATTCATTGCTCGTAAAAAAATCGGCAAACTCTTGGATGAAGCTGGTCAGTTGGACAAAATCGAGGAGTATAAGTCCAATGTAGGACACTCTGAGCGAACCAATGCCGTGGTAGAACCGAAGCTATCTTTGCAGTGGTTTTTGAAGATGGAAGACATCACCAAGCCTGCTTTGAGCTCAGTGATGGATGACATTATCCAATTGCATCCACCGAAGTTTAAAAACATGTACCGTTCTTGGATGGAAAATGTGCGTGATTGGTGTATCTCCCGTCAATTGTGGTGGGGCCATCAGATTCCAGCCTACTATCTACCTAACGGGGAATATGTAGTTGCCAAAACCAAGGAAGAAGCTTTGGCGCAAGCAAATGCTCAGTTTGAAGCTAGCTACAGCCTAGAAGATCTGATCCAAGACGAAGATGTATTGGACACTTGGTTTTCCTCTTGGTTATGGCCAATATCTGTCTTTGATTCAGAGGTCTTCACCTCGGGCAAGCCCAATGAAGATTTAAAATACTACTATCCTACCAATGACTTGGTGACAGCGCCTGAGATTCTATTCTTCTGGGTTGCCCGAATGATCATTGCAGGCTATGAATACCTAGGTGAAAAGCCTTTTAAAAATGTGTACCTCACGGGAATTGTACGGGATAAATTGGGTAGAAAAATGTCCAAGTCTTTAGGTAATTCCCCTGATCCATTGGAATTGATTCAGAACTATGGCGCGGATGGAGTACGTGTAGGAATGCTATTCTCCTCTCCTGCCGGAAATGACCTTCCATTCGATGAGAAACTGGTGGAGCAAGGTAGAAACTTTGCGAACAAAATCTGGAATGCTTACCGATTGGTTCAAGGTTGGGAAATCGATCCTTCATTGAGTGGAGAAGCTAACCTAGCCTCTATTACGTGGTTTGAAAATCGCTTCAATCAGGCTTTAGCCGAGATTGAAGATCATTTCAACAAGTTCAGAATTTCTGATGCTTTGATGGCAACCTATAAGCTGATTTGGGATGATTTCTGTTCTTGGTATTTGGAGATGATTAAGCCTGCCTATCAGGCACCGATTGATCCTGCAACGCATGCAAAGACTATCGAGTTTTTCGAACATATCCTAAAGGTCTTGCATCCATTTATGCCTTTCTTGACAGAGGAACTTTGGCATCAAATCAAGGAGCGTTTGGTAGAAGATTCCCTGATCGTGGCTACTTGGCCAAGACCTGCGAGTTTCAATGAATTAACTATTACCGAAGCATCCCAAATATTCGAGGTTGTTTCCCAAATCAGAAACATCCGAGCTTCCAAAGGGATCTCTCCAAAAGAGGCATTTGACCTCACCATCAAAACTGAACAAGCGGAGTTATACCATCGATTTGAAGCGGTCTTGAAGAAGTTGGCCAATCTGAACTCGGTATCTTTTGGCTCCTCCTTGGAAAATGCCGTCAGCTTTGTTGTTAAGGCTGATGAATGCTTTATTCCGATGGCAGGTCAGGTTAATGTGGAAGAAGAACGTGAAAACATCACTAAGGAGTTAGCGTACACGAAAGGATTCCTTCAGTCTGTCATCAAAAAACTAAGTAATGAGCGCTTTGTAGCTGGAGCCCCTGAAGCGGTAGTTGCCAATGAAAAGAAAAAACAGGCAGACGCAGAGGCGAAGATAAAGGCTTTGGAGGAGGCGTTGAGTAAGTTGTCCTGAGGGATATTAATGGATATTAGTAGATGTTGATTGATATTGGATATTAATGGATATTAGAATTGACTGATAGACCTGATTTGGTGGAGAAGTTGAAAAAAATGAACTAAGGTAGGTTATATAGTCCTCTTGAATCTATGGGTAGACACCTTAAGGGGCGTTAGCCCCGATATCTTCGTAGCGTAAATTAAACTCGATATCAATACAAGCGACTATCGGTGAAGTCTTGACTACGTCGTAAGGCATATGATTAGCCAATTGTTGTAGCATATTTAAAATGACAAGACCATTAACTATATTATTCAAGTTGACTGCGGAACTCTTATCTTGTTAAATTAATAACATAGAAAGTATGACAGCAGTACAAGATAAATTTACATGGAACGTACAGTTGACAGGTTACGATTTTAGTCAAGCTGACCAAAAAGGACAGATAGAATATAATGATTTCATTAACGAGTTTGAGAAATTTCCATGGATGGAGCAACTTGATAGTTTTCAAAAAATTCAATCAGGCTGTTCTCCGACAATGTCCGTTAAAGACTTGAAATCTGGTAAAGACTTTTGGGTTTCAATGGGTGGTGATAGAAATAGCTATGGGTATTTAGTCGGCTACATTTATCCAAAAGAAAAAAAAGGATTTTTCGGACTAGGAAACCCTAAAACCATTAGATGGCTTGAGATTTACCTGACTGAAGACAAGAATTTAGTGAAGGATTGTTTCAAACTCTTCTTTGACCGCAACCATGACCAACTTGAAAATAAGATTAGAAAGCTTGAAGAACATGGACAAATGGAATCTAGAGACTTGGCAGAATAAATAATAAAAACATCCTAAATAGCACCTAAGAAAAATTGAAAGGTTAGTGGTTTCCGAAAGCTTGGTTTTTCATGTCCACATTTGTCGTAAACTAACAGCGAAAAGCTTTGAAAAGCCCCATGTCTATTAGCCTCTGACCGTCTAACGATTAGCCATTATATTTCAGAACTCCCGCCCCTTAAGAGACTAACAATGCTTGATTTTTCTACGAAGAATGCAGGACTATCGCCCCTAAAGGAAATTCGCATAAATTAAAAGAATCTGATTTCGATTGAAAATTAGATTCAATAAAACAAATAAGTGTCAGGGGCAAAGTTACTATGATTTAAAATGCAAACATAGGGCCAGTAGGCCCAGTATCTTCGAGGCATAGATAATACACGATATCAGCAGAGGTGTGTGGCGCTGAGGTTTGAGAAAGGCATATAGGCTCGGAGAAATTGTAAAGGATACGTCAGATTAAACGATCTTGTCCTTTACTTTTTCTTTTTTGGGAAGATGGGGTGAAATCTTTAACTTGTCATTATTCAAGGTAAATACGATGGAATCAAAAGATATTCGCTGGATTCACCGATTAAGTAATTATAAAAAGGCTTTAGCTAAACTTGATGAAGCAGTTTCGAGGATTAAAGAAGACTACCATACCAGTGATGACGGAAGTATAGCCAAAGACTCATTTTTAGACCATATTTAAAAAGGAGGACTTATCCAACGTTTTGAGTATACGCACGAATTAACTTGGAATGTTATGAAGGATTTTTTAGTAGCTGCTGGAAATACCAACATCTTTGGTTCCAAAGATGCTACAAGAGCTGCCTTTTCAGCAGGATTGATTACCAACGGAGACATTTGGATGGATATGATCAAAAGTCGAAGTAAGACTTCTCATACCTACAATGAGGAAACAGCTGATGCTATTTTTTTTAAGATCATCGAAGATTATATTCAGGAATTTCAAGGATTTAATTCGAAAATGGACACCTTAAACCATGAAAACTAAAGAGCTTGAAAAATTTGGCCTCTCCCATACAACACTGGAAAAGATTAATTCGGTGTTTGGAAAATATCTCGAAGTAGAAAAAGTGATAGCTTATGGCTCTAGAGCCATGGGTAATTATAGAACTGGTTCTGATATTGACCTAACGTTGATCGGTTCTGATGTTACATTAGATACACTTTTCGCTATTGAAGAAGACCTCGATGAACTATTTCTTCCCTACACATTTGATATTTCAATTTTTTCACACTTGAGGAACCCTGATTTTCTAGACCATATTAAAAGGGTTGGAAATGTCTTTTTTGAAAAGTAAGTTTTTGAATAAAATCGCGGAAGATTCTTTTTTTGATGATAATTTTTTTATATAGCAAAATTGTTGTACATTGGTAGCAAATAGACTGCTATGAAAACCATTGCATTTAAGCCAAGTCAGGATACCCTCAAAGCAGCTAAGCTTAGCTCCAATCCTTCCTATACAATGGATCTATCCGAAAAAAAGATCGAATGGAAGTCCAATGCTGAGCGTGTGGAGTTGATTAGAGAAGGTTTGCCCTTTGATGCTATTGAAAAAGTAGCTGTCACCTACAAAATGCCTATCAAGAATGTCCTAATGGTCATGGATATTCCACAGACCACTTACAATAAAAAGAAAAAAGACCAAGAAAAGTTGAGCAGTCGAGACAGCGAATTGATTCTAGTTCTTTCAGAATTGATGGACTTGGGGGTGGATACTTTTAATGGTGAAGTGAATGATTTTTTATCTTGGCTCAAAAAGCCGAATATATCTTTGGGAGGCGTAAGCCCTGAGAGTCTTTTCGATTCTGTTACCGGCATAGAAGAAGTTCGTAATTGTTTGCATCGCTTAGAATATGGGAATCTTGCCTGATGTTGGTATTTAGGATAGAGCGGAGAAAGTATCTCCCTGACACCCTTAAAGGTATCGGCGCTTCCAAATCAAAAGGTTTCCGCTGGAACAGTCTGAATACTTTTATGGTGTACACTTCAGAATCACGAGCGCTTGCATCTTTGGAAGTGGCTGTTCATATGGATTTAGCAACTGATTTCCCAAAAGACCGTGTGTTAGTTACCATAGAAATTCCTGATTCAGTGGTTATCAGCACACTTTCACCGGAGTACCTCCCCTATGATTGGGATGCCAAGCCACCTCAATTACTTACCCAGCTCATTGGAGATGATTTTATCCAAAGCCAAGCAAGTGCAGTATTGCGGGTTCCATCCAGCATCATCCCGGAGGAATTCAATTACCTCCTCAACCCCTCCCATCCAGATGCAAAATTGATCTCAGTAGTTACTTCAAGAGCATTTGGGTTTGATGAGCGATTAAGGTAGAAGTATTGGTTCACGCAAGGGTACAAAGTCGCAATTTTATAAGTGAAGGAATGTTCAGCAAATTTCAGTATTTTGAATTGTACCATGTACCATGTACCAAGTACCAAGTATGGCGTCGTCGTAAGGTAAAAAGACTACTGAAATTTTTCACTGCCTAAAAGAGAACACACGATTTTTAGGTAGCTTATTATAAAAACTGTAATCTATTCAGTCTCGAACCGCCACTAATTACCAATTGCGCCAACGGTCGACTGCAGAGTGTGGACTGTTATCTTGAAAATTTTTATCCATTTCAATATTTTTTTATTGTTTTTCAATAAATTTTTATTGATGTTTGCAATACTAAACATCAACATCATGAACACTTCAAATACATGGAAAGAAAAATGGGTAAATCAACCGAAGTTGATGCTCACAACGGTAATTATCTGGTCGGTATTTATTGGATTATGCATAAAGGCTGGAACATTAACATTTTTGGCAATCTCGAGCTTGTTCAAAGCAGATATCGCTCAGGATCTTTACGAAGGATTTAATTTATATAGTTTGATGCAGGAAAATATGTGGTATTATGTAGGATTACTCAGCCTAATCATCAGCATCGCATGTTTGAAAGCTTACCTTTTCTACCTTATGATCAGGGTATTTATGACCATTGATCTTCAACATCCATTCAGTATTAAAGTGGTTAACCTTATTACAAACATGGGAGCTGTTGCTATTCAGATTGGATTTCTTATCATTATTACCTCTGGAACTGTTAGCTGGCTTCTTAAAAGAGGCTTTGTTGTACATCCCATAGCTGCTCAAAACGGAGGTCCTTTGGAATTTATCTTTATGGGGCTTTTAATTCTTGCCATTGCCCAAGTTTTCAAGCGAGGTGTTGAAATCCAAACCGAAAACGAGCTAACCGTCTAACCCATGCCAATAATCGTAAATTTAGATGTGATGATGGCCAAGCGAAAGATGTCCCTTAACGAGCTTTCCGAAAAAGTAGACCTTACGCTCTCCAACCTATCAATCTTAAAAACAGGTAAAGCCAAAGCTGTTCGCTTCAGCACCTTAGAAGCTATCTGCAAGGCATTAGATTGTCAACCAGGAGATATTTTAGAGTTTAGGGATGAAGAATAAAAATAAGCGATGCTCTTTTTCCACACAAAGAAAGTAGCTTGTTCCAAAATTTAATCTTTGGTTTGAAAACACCCAAAAGATGTCATCCAAAGAATTATCTTTCATAAAATAACCCCTCTTAAAAAAACTTTCCTCAGGCAACCAAACATAATTTTGCCTCTTCTTGGTAGCTACCATGGGACTAATAAAGACAATCCTCATAGGGCTACAACTTAATAGTTACCAGTATCATTACCCTATCAGAACATAAAGATGACAACAGACAAAAATACATCTTCAATTAGCACACCTATCAAACTTATAATTCGTGTAAATTCGTACCATTAGTGGCGAAAAAAACTCCCTTGCGTGGCTTCTGCGCTTTCCGCGAGCAATTACCTTTTGATTAGTCGAAACATATACCTACCTTTGAATCCCATAAGAATTCCAGCAAAAAAACACTACCCACCCTTCTTATGGCGTCATCCACCAAATACATCTTTATTACCGGAGGTGTTACATCTTCACTAGGAAAAGGTATCATTGCCGCTTCTTTGGCTAAATTACTACAGTCAAGAGGCTTCCGAGTGACTATCCAGAAATTTGATCCTTACCTTAACATTGATCCAGGTACGCTCAATCCCTACGAACATGGGGAATGTTATGTGACCGAAGACGGTGCGGAAACAGACCTAGACTTAGGGCATTATGAGCGATTCCTCAATCACCCAACTTCCCAAGCAAACAATGTGACGACGGGAAGAATCTACAACAACGTCATCACCAAGGAGCGTAAAGGAGAATATTTAGGAAAAACCGTACAGGTAATCCCACATATCACCGACGAAATCAAGCGAAACTTTTTCAAACTCGGACATGATGATGCATTTGATGTGATCATTACAGAAATTGGCGGTTGTGTAGGTGATATCGAATCTCTTCCATTTATTGAGGCTGTGAGACAAGCCAAATGGGACTTAGGCGCAAACAACTTCTTGGTGATCCATTTGACTCTTATCCCTTATTTGGCAGCAGCCAAAGAGTTAAAGACCAAGCCAACCCAACATTCGGTAAAGCAATTACTGGAAGCGGGTATTCAGCCAGATATCTTGGTTTGTAGAACGGAGCATCCCCTACCGATGGATGTAAAGAAAAAATTGGCTCTCTTTTGCAATGTACAGTTGAATAGTGTCATCGAGGCCATGGATGCAGAGACCATCTACGATGTTCCTTTGTTGATGAAAAAAGAGAAGTTGGACGAGCGGGTGATGACCAAACTAAAATTAAGCTCCAAAACCAATACGGACTTAGATCAGTGGAAGGCGTTTTTAGGCAAACTCAAAAACCCTACTCAGGAAGTCAATATTGGACTGATAGGAAAATATGTCAGCCTTCCAGATGCTTATAAATCCATTATTGAAGCCTTTATACATGCAGGTGCAGCGGCTGAGTGCAAGGTGCGTTTAAAGTTGATTTCCTCCGAAGAATTACAACCTGAAACCGTGCGTGAACGGCTGCATGACTTAGATGGAATCTTGGTTGCACCAGGATTTGGTGAAAGAGGGCTTGAAGGTAAGATAGAAACTGTTAAATTTGCACGCGAAAACAAGCTACCTTTCTTCGGAATATGCTTGGGTATGCAAGTTGCCGTGATTGAATTTGCACGTAATGTATTGGGATTGTCCCAAGCAAACAGTACAGAAATGGACGCTGCAACCCCTCATCCAGTCATCGATATGATGCAGGATCAGAAAAACATCCAACAAATGGGTGGTACCATGCGTTTGGGTTCGTATCCTTGTGAATTGAAAAAAGGAAGCAAGGCTGCGCAAGCTTACGGAAAAACAAAAATTTCCGAAAGACACAGACATAGATATGAGTTTAACAACACTTATCTAAAAACCATGCAGGAAAAAGGAATGATTCCTTCTGGTATCAATCCAGAAACCCAATTGGTGGAAATTGTAGAATTGAAAGACCATCCTTGGTTTGTAGGTACACAGTTTCACCCAGAATATAAAAGCACGGTATTAAACCCTCACCCTTTATTTGTGAGATTTATCAATGCCGCTATTGAGAACAAAAAGTTGAAATAAGAGTCATTAACATATTCCTTCTATTGAAAGGTAATGCTCGCCAAATTTGGGCATTACCTATTCTTTTGATTAAGGAGTTAACTTTAAAATTATGGATAAAAATCAAGCGACAGGACTGATCCTATTCGCGGCCGTGTTGTTGGTCTATTCGTTTTTCTTTGCGCAAGGACCAGAATCTCTTGTGGAAGAAGCAGTAACTACCGAACAGCAGGTAGCTATAGTAGAAGAAACTGCTTCCCTGGAAGTTGCTCCAATTGCACAGCCTGACAGCATTCAGGACATGTTGGCCATTCAGCAATTTGGGATTTTCGGCCCTATGACTAAAGGTACAGCAGAAACTGTCATCATGGAGAACGAACACTTAATCGTAGAATTCACTACTCAAGGTGCAGAGATTGCCAAAGTCACGTTGAAAGAATTTAAAACCTGGGATCAGCGTCCCTTGGTGATTTTAGATGAAGAAAGTTCTGACCTTAGCTTTAATTTGGAAACGGATAAAGGTACCATCAGCTTAAATCAGCTTTTCTTCTCTCCTATTTCAGCCACTTCGCAATTAGAAGATGGATCACAGGCGCAAGTGATGACCTTTATCGCACAGTCTGGTTCTGCCCAAATCGTACGTACCTATACCTTACCGGCTTCCGGTTATGTCTTGGAGAAGAATTTGGAATTAAAAGGTTTGGGTAATGCATTGCGCAACAATGAAGTACAGATATTATGGGATGATCGTCTTATCCGTCAGGAAGCGGATATCGAGGAATCCAGAAGAAAAACTAATGTAAACTTCTTCACTGCTGCAGGTAGTCATGATTACTTGAGTTTGACCTCGGAAAGAGCAGAGGATAGTATAGAGGAGCCTTTGAAATGGGTGAGTTTCTCCCAACGTTTCTTTACTTCTGCCATCATTGCTGACAATGCTTTCACCAGAGGAAGCGTATTACAGGTGACTCCTAAAGACACGCTTTCCATTAAAAATGTGAAGGCTGATATCTTATTGCCTTTGGCAGATGGCAAAGCCTCAATGAGCTATTTCTTTGGGCCAAATAATTACAACTTATTGAAGACCATTACTCCTGGTTTTGAGAAAAACGTGGATATGGGTTACTTTTTCGTGAGCTGGGTCAATAAATACATTATTGTGAACTTGTTCCAGTTTTTGGAGAAATACTTCAGCAATTACGGGATTATCATTGTTTTGATTGTATTGATTATCAAACTAGTCCTTTTCCCATTGACCTATAAATCATACGTGGGGATGGCAAAAATGCGCTTAATCAAGCCTGAGATTGATGAACTGAAGGAAAAGTATGGTGACGATCCTACAAAAATGCAACAAGAGCAAATGAAGCTGTTCAGTCAGCTCGGTGTAAGCCCGATTTCAGGTTGTTTGCCGATGTTGCTTCAGATGCCATTCTTGTTTGCCATGTTCTTCTTCTTCCCTAATTCTATTGAATTGAGACAGGAGTCGTTTTTATGGGCCAATGACCTTTCTACTTACGACGCAATTTTCTACTTACCGTTCACCATTCCTTTCTATGGTGCACATGTGAGTTTGTTTACTATCTTGATGACCATCTCGCAGATTGCTTACACGCATTTCAATAATCAATTGACTGCGCAGACAGGCCCTATGAAAAATATTGGATATATCATGCCTGTGGTCTTCATGTTTGTGTTGAACTCTTTCCCTGCAGCGTTAAGTTTCTACTACTTTGTTTCCAATATGGTAACTTTCGGTCAGCAGGCTTTGATCAAAGCTTTTGTGGATGATACTAAAATCAGACAGAAAATTGATGAGTACAGCAAAAACAATGTCAATAAGAAGAAGTCCAAGTTCCAACAGCGTTTGGAAGATGCCATGAAGGCAGCGGAAGCGAAAAAGAAGAAGTAATAGAATTAGTTTCTATTGGTTGCTTTAATGGAAATAGTTGTAATTGTAGCCGATAGATGACCAAAGTCGACGGTCAACTGTGGATTTGAGGTACTAGTGAGATTGTCTTGCATGGCAGCTGGTCTATTAACTTGATTTCCACAAAAATTAACTGAAATGCGGTGGGATATCCTACCGCATTTTTTTTGACTCCTCTTACTTCTTTGAAAGAATAAATTCCCAACGATTCATTACAGGATTCGTACTTTAAAGAGTTCATAATAACTATTTTAAAAGCTATCCACATTTTACTGTGGAAAACAATTCAATTGAACCAACGATAATATTGATATATTTGTATTACGAAAACTGTTAACACCTCAAGCCATGATTGAATTAACCTTTTTAGGACATTCTTCCTTTTTGGTAGGAATTCAGGACAAAAAAATTCTCTTCGACCCATTTATAAGCCCCAATGCCAAAGCATCGCATATCAATGTGGATGAACTCCGTGCTGATTACGTGTTGCTCAGCCATGGTCACGAAGATCATGTGGCAGATGCAGAAAAAATCACTAAAGCAAACAATGCTACCCTTGTATCCAATTATGAGATAGCAGTATGGTTTGCACAAAAAGGTGTTGAGAAGTATCATCCTATGAATCATGGAGGTAGCAAGACCTTTGACTTTGGTACGGTAAAATATGTCACTGCTGTACATAGCAGTACCTTGCCAGATGGAGCTTCCGGAGGAAATCCTGGCGGATTTGTCGTCAAACATGAAGGAGGTGCTTTCTATTATGCAGGAGACACAGCCTTGACCTATGATATGAAATTGATTGGAGAGTCATTCAAATTGGACTTTGCCATACTACCTATTGGTGATAATTTTACCATGGGAATAGAGGATGCTATCATCGCAGCTGATTTCGTTGGCGTTAAAAAGATCGTGGGAATGCACTTTGACACTTTCCCTTATATCGAGATTGACCTAGAAAAAGCAAAAAAAACAGCAGCAAAAGCAGGTAAAGAATTGATTTTGCTTAATATTGGAGAAACTATCAAGCTTTAAATAAGCCTCATGGGAAAAGTTATTGCGATTGCAAACCAAAAAGGTGGTGTAGGAAAGACAACTACTGCGATGAACCTAGCAGCAAGTTTGGCTGTCTTAGAATTCAAAACGCTAGTGATTGACGCTGACCCTCAGGCCAACACCACCTCTGGTCTAGGACATGATCCTAAAAGTATAGAAAACAGTATTTACGAATGCATGGTGGACGGTGTGGACATACATTCCATCATTCTTAAAACTGAAATTGAGCATCTAGAACTTGTCCCTTCCCACATAGACTTGGTAGGTGCTGAGATCGAAATGATCAATTTAGAAAGCCGGGAAGAAAAAATGAAGTCAGTGATTGCTTCCGTCAGGGATCAATACGATTTTGTGATTATCGATTGTAGTCCTTCCTTGGGTTTAATTACAATCAATGCACTAACAGCAGCTAATTCAGTCATCATACCCGTTCAGTGCGAGTACTTCGCATTGGAAGGTTTGGGAAAATTGCTCAACACCATCAAGATCATTCAAACTCGTCTCAACCCAGACCTGGAAATTGAAGGGATTTTGCTGACCATGTATGATGTACGCCTTCGCTTATCCAATCAAGTGGTTGACGAAGTAAGAATCCACTTCAAGAATTTAGTATTTGACACCATCATTCCACGAAATGTAAGACTCAGTGAGTCCCCAAGTTTTGGATTACCGGTAATTGCCTTCGATGCAGATGGGAAAGGGGCTGTAGCCTATCTAAACCTTGCACAGGAAATTGCTACCAAAAACGGAATGGAAAAAGTAAATTAAAGTAACGCATGGCTGATAAAAAACCATTACCAAAGAAAAATGCTTTAGGCCGAGGACTCGGCGCTTTATTAGAAGACTCCCCGCAAAAGAGTAAAAGCCAGGACTTGATACCGGCTACTCCTTCCGCAGGGATTTATGAGATTTCTTTGGATGAAATATTTGTAAACCCCTATCAGCCGCGAACACATTTCGATAAAGATGCCCTGCAAGAATTGGCAGAATCTATCAAAGTTCAAGGCATCATTCAGCCCATTACCGTTCGTAAACTGGGAGATGGAGAGTTTCAACTGATCTCAGGTGAACGGAGATTCCAAGCCTCTAAAATTGCCGGTTTGGAAAGGGTACCTGCCTATGTCCGCACGGCCAATGATCAGCAAATGCTTGAAATGGCTTTGATTGAAAACATTCAGCGGGAAAACCTCAATGCCTTGGAAATTGCACACTCTTATCAACGTTTACTGACTGAGTGTGACCTAAAGCAGGAAGAACTGGGGGACCGTGTAGGAAAAAACAGGACAACTGTCAACAACTACCTTCGCCTACTGAAGCTTCCACCGGATATTCAGGCAGGTTTAAGAGACAATAGAATTTCCATGGGTCATGCGCGGGCTTTGATCAATGTAGAAGATGTAGAAAAGCAGTTGGCAATCTACAAAAAGACAATAGAAGAAGAATTGAGTGTTCGTGCGGTAGAAGCTTTGGTTAAATCCCTGAATGAAAATAAAGCCGATAAAGCTTCTACGGGCAAACCGGATTTAGACCCTGTTAGAAAGTACGAAATCAATAAAATCCAACAGCGATTGGCATCTCATTTCGGTAGCAAAGTACAATTGAAAGCCGATGCCAAAAACAAGGGGGAAATAAAAATACCCTTCACCTCAACATCGGATTTGAACCGAATATTGGAAATATTAGAGATCATCTAAGTAGACTCACCAACCGGAGATGCTGACAAGGACACAGTTCAGCTGGGAAAATCACCTTTCAAAGGTCTTTCAAAGCCTAATTTTTGTTAAAAACACTGCTAATTCTCGTGCTAATAGAGGATGCTTGGTGTTTTTTTTCCTTTTTTTATTCTCTTTTGTAGAGAGCTATGCACAGGAGATTGTCGTCAATGATACCCTAAGCATAAAACTCTTTGATCGGGATGTCAAAGACCCCAAAACAGCTACCATCTTATCTGCCTTAATACCGGGTTCGGGACAGGTGTATAACAACAAAGCTTGGAAAGTACCCATTATCTATGGAGGATTTGCTACCAACATTTTCTTCATTGATTTCAACAATAGAAGATATCAGTTGTTTTTGGACAATCTTAGGAGACTAGATCGACAGGAACCTACGGATTTCCCAAACCTTAATCGGGACGGTTTGGTGAGAAACGTGAATTTCTGGAGGAGAAATAGGGATTTGAATTATTTCCTATTCATAGGAATCTATGCATTGAATATTTTAGATGCGCATATCGATGCACATTTATCGTCATTTGATGTGAGTGAGGATTTGAGTTTTAGATTTGAACCCAATTTTGAAATGCTGACAGCCGGAGGTTCGGTAGTTGGCTTAAGTTTAAAAATTAATTTCTGACATGAACATACTCTTATTAGGTTACGGGAAAATGGGAAAGATCATAGCTGAGCTAGCAGAATCCCGTGGCCATAGCATTGCAGGTAGAATTAACATTGATAACAGATCTGAATTAGACAATTTAGACATCAAAACGATTGATGTAGCGATTGAATTCTCCCAACCCGAAGCAGCGGTAGAAAATATTTCTTGGGCCATCAGTAGAGGAATACCTGTTGTTTCAGGCACAACCGGTTGGCTACATGAAAAGCCCCTCATTGAACAATTAACAAAAGAAAAAAATACAGCTTTTTTCTACGCTTCCAACTTCAGTGTGGGAGTAAACATCTTTTTCAAAGTAAACAGGTTTCTTGCCAGCTTGATGAAGGATCAAGTTGATTATAAAATCAGCATGGAAGAAATTCATCATACCGAGAAAAAAGACGCTCCTTCCGGAACGGCAATCACGCTGGCGGAAGGAATCCTGGCAGAACAGTCACGCTTACACAATTGGACTTTAGATGAGGGACAGCCTATACCAACAGACTCCCTTCCTATCACAGCCAAACGAATTGACCCAGCCCCTGGCACACACACTATTACTTATAGTTCTGAAATCGACGATATCGAAATTACCCATACAGCTCATAGCCGAAAAGGTTTTGCCATGGGTGCAGTATTGGTATCTGAATGGATTCAGAATAAAAAAGGTGTGTTGTCCATGGATGATTTCCTATCTTTCTAATATTTTTGAAAATCATGCAAGAAGAACAAAAGAAAAAAAAGTCAGCAACCAGAGAGTGGATTGACGCGCTTGTATTTGCAGTCATTGCCGCGAGCTTAATCCGTTGGTTGCTCCTTGAACCCTTTACGATCCCCACAGGATCCATGGAAAAATCACTATTAGTAGGTGATTTTCTTTTCGTAAGCAAAATGCATTACGGAACCAGAGTGCCCAAAACCGTAATTCAAATGCCTTTGACGCATCAGAAGATATGGGGAACAGATATCAATTCTTATAAGGAATGGATCCAATTACCATATATGCGTCTTCCTGGATTTACCAAAGTGAAACGAAACGATGTAGTAGTTTTCAATTTTCCAGAAGAATTAGATATTCCTGTAGACTTACGAACCAATTATATCAAACGGGCTGTAGCAGTCCCTGGTGATATCTTAGAAATTCGAGAAACTGATATTTACATTAATGGAGAGAGGGGTGACGACCCAGCTAAAGTTCAATTCTCGTATGATGTTTTAACGGATAAATCTCTCAATGAAGAATTCTTTGATGAATATGGCATCAATAAAGATGATTATATGCCATTTAGTAATGGTGTAGGATATATGATACGAGGTGCTACAGAAGAGAATATCGAGCGTTTAAAGAAATCACCTGCCATTGGAAATGTTATGTTACGTGCAGACCGGGTAAATACTGGTGATCCTCGAGTTTTCCCTGATGGAGCTTACTTTGGTTGGAACAAAGATAATTTTGGACCATTGGAAGTGCCTGGAAAAGGTTGGACCATAGAAATCAATGATGAAACCATGGCTAAATACGCCAGCACCATTCAGAATTACGAGCGACTAAAGGACGTACAGGTTCAGAATAACCGCCTTATCATTGATGGACAAGAAGTAAGTTCATACACCTTCAAGCAAAATTATTACTTTATGATGGGAGACAATCGTCATGATTCTTATGATTCACGCTATTGGGGATTTGTTCCGGAAGACCATATCGTAGGAAAAGCTTGGTTCTTATGGCTTTCCTTGGACAAGCATAAATCCATGTTTAGCAAAATCCGATGGAACCGATTCTTTAATGGAATCAAGTAAATTAAAATAGAGAAAGGGGCCAAGCGCCCCTTTTTTTATGAACTTAATTCTTTGCTAACTTTTTGTCTGATAGCCTCGGCTACAAAATTGTTTAAAAAAGTTTCTCCTTCTTGAGCTAAAAGTGCAGCTTGTTGGTGTAATTCTGCTGGAATCCTTACATTAAAACTTCCTTTATATGTAAGATATTTCATAGCCCTAAAACCTCTTTAATTTGTTTCAACTGGTAGTTTTTCATTATGCCGGAAGGATGTGGTTTGTGAAGAAATATTGGAACTCCATCTTGATTTTCAAACCTAACCCTAGAACCCGATGTCTTTCCTGTCTTTACTTCAAGAAATCCAAAGTACCCAAGAAGCTTAACCATCTCATTAAAATGAAAATCACTTGGGATATCCAAAAAACGAGCAATAAGCTTTTCTTTCTATGACATAAGAGAAGTAACTATTTACAGTTGCAAAATCAATACCTGAAATAAATTTTCTTTAAGAGTAAGACATCAGCGTCAGCAATAACGTCTCTTTAAAAAATGAGCGCATGAAAAATATCCTTTTATTATTCTTGTTGGTTGGATTTTATACGGCTTGTACTGAGTCTGACCCAACTTTAGACCTACAATCGGATGTATTCGAAGTGACAACTTGGGGCATCGATGGTGATTGCGGTTTTATGGTATTTACTTTTGATGTGGATGATGTAGAGCGCTTAGAGAATTTAGTAGGAGCTACTCCCAATAGACGGAATCAACGAATGGGATTGAATTTAGACAGAAATCGCTTTGGAGAGGAAAACATGCGTCTACGGGTTCGTATACGTAAGCCTTTGGAAAGTGAATTAGGGTTTATTTGCACCACTCGAGGAATTCCACCAAGACCTGTAGTGGTCATAAATACCCAGCAACTCAACTAACCCTTTTGACATGATTAGAATGCCATTCGGAAACCTATCCCTCCAGGCCCCATACTTACATTTTCCAGTAGTTTGGGTAAATCTTTCCCATGACTATTGTGGATCAAAAATTTAATAGCATCAAAACTCATCAAAAAAGCCCCTTGCAAAATCACTGATTTCCCAAAGCCACTTAATCGCTCATTATCAGTTCTTCGACCTCGTTCCAGCATATACAAGCCTCCTGCCATGTAGGCTACATCCAAACCGGCATTAACCAATAAAATCTTTTCTATGGACTGTTGACTTCTCATGGTCTCCCAAAAATCAGCACTTGGCACTTCCTTCATCGCCGAATAATAACCAAAGCCAGCAATCAATAAATTAATGGAATTCCAATAAGCATTCATCTGATGGAATCCTTGAATTTCCCCAGTAGTTCTTCCTGCCATCACTCCTCCCCAGATGATATTACCAATTGCCCATGAACCCAAAATCATCATGCCTTGCTTATTGTAATCAATACGCACCTGATTAAAGTTTTGAAGGATTTCTTCTTGGCTTTTGGATTGTGCCTGAACAAAAGAAAGACTGGCAAAATAGAGGCCACTTGTGAGGAGGATTATAGGGAGAAAATTTTTCATACGGCTATCTTTCCTACTTAACCTGCTAAAAGGGCTTGGTGTTTTTCAAATGCAAACCAGATTAAGCGAAATCCGAAAAAGACCAAGAATATACCCACTGCAATATTCAATTTTTGCATAATGCCGGGCGTCACAAAACCACTGAGCTGCTTGGCTACAAAAGCTTTCAATAAGTCAATCAAAAAGACGGTAACAAGGATGCCTGCATAAAACAGACCCACATCTACCCTATCAAAATCATCTTTAATAGCTACTAAGCCAGCTATAGAAATCCAAAACAGGAGTACAAAAGGATTGATTCCATTGATACTAAAACCCTTCCAAAAGCCTTTCTTTTTGGTGTCTTTTAAAACAGGTAATCCTCCTGAATTGGGACGGTTGACATTTTTTTTCAAGATGGAGCTAACACCAAAACCTCCCAAAACAAACCCTCCCGCATATCCCAATACAATCTCGAAATAGATGCTTTTAGCCAATAAATTGATACTAAAATAGGTCAGCAACACGTATAGCAAATCACTGACAAAAATACCTAAAGCCAAGACTGCTGTATGCCTGAAACCATTTTGGAGACTGTTTTGGATCAAGGTAAAAAACACAGGACCAACCATTGCCGAAAGCAATAAGCCCATACTGATTCCTTCCAACAATGCTGGACTCATAGCTTCACTCCATTTGTGCGAAGAAAATCCAGCCAATCATTCATTTTATCTCCTTTCAGTACTCTTGGAAATTTATTTTGTCCACCTTCTTTCCCTTGCGCCCGAAGCCAGTCATAGAACAAATGACTTGGGATTTTAGACAAGCGCATTTCTTTCAAGGCATGCTTGCGCTCTACTCCATAATCATCATTCAATTGGTGTAAATATGCATCAATCCGTTCCCTTAATAAATCCTCCGACACATCTGAATCCGTGCCAGCAAACCAATGATGGGCAAAGAGTGTCCCATGCGGCATCCCGGCTACAGTAAATTCCCGAATATCAATATTCAGCTCCTCCTCTGCCATTTTTACGGCTTGGTTGATATTATCCACGGATAAATGCTCTCCACAAAGCGAGAGAAAATGCTTGGTTCTACCGGTAATACGGATTTCCACTTCTGCTTTACTTTCAAAACGGATGGTATCCCCTATCAAGTATCTCCAAGCTCCGGAACAGGTAGAAATCAATAATGCGTAATCTACCCCCTCTTTTACCTGGCTGATATTCAATACCGTAGCATTGGGTCGAACTTCTCCATTCTCATCAAAGTTTTCATCCGTAAATGGGATAAACTCATGAAAAATCCCATTATTCAAGACTAAGCGCATGGAATTTCTATTCGGCAAAGCCTGAAAGGCCAAGAAACCCTCGGAAGCAAGATAGGTCTCCATGTAAATGAGCGGTTTCCCAAGCAACTTTTGAAAAGCCTTTTTATAAGGCTCAAAAGCTACTCCCCCATGCACGAAAATCTGTAGATTAGGCCAAATCTCATGGATATCCTTTACTTGATAGCGCTCGACGATTTTTTCCAATAAAATCTGTAACCATGCAGGCACACCCACAATTATCCCGATATCCCAAGAAGGTGCCTTTTGCACAATTTGTTCTAGCTTTTCCCCCCAATCTTTATTCTTAGAAATTTCTTTTCCAGGTTTATAGAATCGCTGAAACCAAACAGGTAATCGACCTGTGGTAATACCACTCAAATCTCCAGAAAAAAAGGTGCCATTAAAATCCAAATCGGTACTTCCTCCCAGCATTAAAA
The DNA here is from genome assembly GCF_054166905.1 of Mongoliitalea sp. Lineage (NCBI taxonomy): Bacteria > Pseudomonadati > Bacteroidota > Cytophagia > Cytophagales > Cyclobacteriaceae > Mongoliitalea > Mongoliitalea sp. Next base: position 233,674 of record NZ_JBSZCK010000011.1, read on the forward strand.
TACCTTTGGTAAACAAATCATCCGGCAGGTCATATTTGGATAAGCTCAGGATTTGACGGACACCTGTTTTCCGGATGGCTTTCACCATATCTTTGGTGATAGGGATGTATTTAGAAGAGGCTCCCGAAGTGCCCGATGTCAGAGCAAAATAACGGATAGCATCCGGCCAAGTAATGTTCTTTTCTCCATCTTTGAGGCGGTACCACCATTCATCGTAGATCTTATCATAATTATAGATAGGTACCTTTGATGCGTATTTTTGATGAAAGAAATCATTGGGTTCTTTGAAGGACTTTAAAATCTCTGCAAAACCGTATTTCTTCCCCATCTCTGTATCCTTGGCTGCAATCAACAACTTTTTCAAACATTGCTTTTGAAGCTCCAAAGGATTGCTGTACTCTTGTTCAAGAGACTCCCGTAATCTTATGCCTTTTTTTAGTAATGTACCTAATATAGCCATATCTTTGTCTGTGTGCTGAGCGTTATTCTAACTTACCAAAATTAAGCGAATGAACCTGAAAGAAAATCTAATTTCCCTAAAAAATACTTTTATAAATCCTGTCTGCACGTTGGTTGCCGTCAGTAAAACCAAACCCAATGAACTCTTGATGGAAGCCTATGAGGCAGGAGTTCGTGATTTTGGAGAAAATAAGGTTCAGGAAATGAGCGAGAAAGCAGAACAATTGCCCAAAGATATCCGCTGGCACATGATTGGACATTTGCAGCGAAACAAGGTGAAATACCTAGCTCCCTTTGTGCATTTGATTCATAGTGTAGACTCTTTGAAACTCTTGAGGGAAATTGATAAGGAAGCAAAAAAGAATGAGAGAATCATACAAGTTTTGCTTCAAGTGTATATAGCCAAAGAAGAATCCAAATTTGGCTTAGATGAAGATGAATTACGTGCACTGTTAAAGAATCCTGAATTGGCACAACTCGATCATGTAAAAATCATCGGATTGATGGGAATGGCTACTTACACCGAGGATGAGGCCCAAATCCGTACAGAATTCCGCTATTTGAAAAATTTGTTTGAATCCCTAACAAACGAAGTGCTCCCCAGCAACGTTGAATTGAAAGAACTTTCAATGGGCATGAGTGGAGACTATCTGCTAGCCCAGGAAGAAGGAAGTACCATGGTGCGCGTAGGAAGTGCCATTTTTGGAGAAAGAAATTACCAGTGATATGAATAATCGAACATGGATGATCGGCGCAGCAGTATTGCTCGCATTGGCTGTTGGTATTGGTGCCTTTGGAGCTCATGGATTGCAGCCAACTTTAGAGGCCAATGGAAGAATAGACACTTTCGAAACAGCAGTCAAATACCATTTTTACCATGCTTTAGGTTTGTTGATTTTTGCTATTTGGAAGCAGTTGCAACCAACAATAAAACACCTGAACGTTTCCTACATACTCTTGACTATTGGAATCCTGATTTTTTCAGGCTCATTGTATGTGCTTAGTATTTCCGGAATTAGATGGCTAGGCGCCATAACTCCATTGGGCGGAGTAGCCTTCATAGCTGGTTGGTTAAACTTGATAAGGGTTAAGGCTTAAATCATGCGAAAAGTACTTGTATATTTAGTAGTTATCTTCGGTATTGGAACGTTTACTGCACCCTCCACCTTCGCACAAACCGAAGAAGTTCGAGAAAAATATGAGCGCTTCGATGAACTACTTGGGAGGGGCTCATTTTTTGATAATCACTTGACGGGATTTATGCTATTCGATTTGGATAGTCAGCAAGTGATTTATGAGAAAAACAGCCATATGAATTTCATTCCTGCTTCCACAATTAAGGTTTTTACTTTCTATGCTACGCTAAAAACTTTAAGAGACAGTACACATACGTTTCGTTATGTCAGAAACGGGGATGCTATAAAAATTTGGGGTTCAGGTGATCCAACTTGGCACTATCCTAAAGCGAATAATGGGCCAAGAATTGATCAATTCCTCAACCGTTTTTCTGAGATCCAATTGTCATACAGCAATTGGAAAGATACTGCTTTTGGCTATGGATGGCAGTGGGATGATTATTACTATGCTTATTCGGCCGAGCGCTCTCCCCTACCGATTTATGGGAATTTGGCAATTTTTAATAATCAGCAAAACAAACCACAAGCCCAAATCCCCATGTTTGCCAGCATGGTGAAAACTTACACCAAGCCGACTTGGCGTATGGAGCGGGATTTTCATACCAATATTTTTTACTATAACCCCAACGCATACAATCAGGTTAGGGCCGAATTACCTTTTATCACTTCTCCGGAACTCAATCAACAGCTGATAGAGTATCAGTTGAAAAAAAAGGTCACGATCAGTACCGAACCCTTACCACCCAATCATCAATTATTCAAGTCAGGAAGTCTAAGACCTCTTTGGAATGAATTGATGCAAGAATCGGATAATTTTATTGCAGAGCAGTTACTCCTGATGGTTTCAGATCATTTATTTGCTGAATTGGAGGCAGAACGGGCCATAGAATTTATCCAAAAGACCTATTTGAATGATCTGCCAGATAAGCCACAATGGGTGGATGGATCAGGACTATCCCGTCACAATTTGAGTACACCACGCACGATGATTCAATTGCTGAGCAAATTGGAAGAAGAGCTTTCCCGATCTGAATTGATGCGCATTTTTCCGCAGGGAGGCATTAACGGAACCCTCAAAAATAATTACAAAGCACAACGACCCTATGTCTTTGCAAAGACAGGCACCATGTCCAATAACCATTCCTTGGTCGGCTACATCAAAGGAGATTCCGGTAGAATTTATGCTTTTGCTTTTATGAACAGCAATTACTTAAACAAAGCCTCAGAAGTCCGAAGAGAAATGGAAAAGGTATTGCAGTTTATCAAGCAGAATTATTAAACTCTTTTTTTCAACTCCTCGACTTGCTGACGTTCTTCACCTTTTAATTTGAGTAGGCGTACAATCCTATCAGGACTAGGTTTCCCCAAGGATGAAAAAATCAAATTAATTGCTAAAACAATGGTAAACATAGGATTTTCGGTGATCATCAAGGAAAATGAGCCCCAAATGGCAATCCCGAATAAAAACCAAAATCGGAGCATCGTAGCATCTGCATAGATTTGCACCTTTTGATTGATCTCAAGTTCAGCAGATTTGGCTTTACCCAATTTGGAATGAAAGACAAAATAATGACCCGCCAACAAGGTGATCAAGAAAGTCAAGCTAAATCCACCCCAGAAACCGTTTTCCTCTGGAAGGTTCAACTCCATCACAGGACTTTGAGTATAGAGATAGGCAAAAGCAAAAAAAGGAAGCGGAATCGCTATCAAGATCAAAGTATTCCGCTCCAATTTTGAATATATTTTTCTAAGTTCTGTAATTTCCAAGGCTATTCGATTATAATCTTTATATCTCCACTTGCTGCTTTAGAAGAGCAACATAAGATGTATCCATCAGCAATTTCTCCCGGGCTTAAACCTGCATCTTCGATCATATCCACCTTACCTGAAATCAACCTTCCTCTGCAGGCAGTACATAAGCCACTCTGACAACTGTATGGCATATCCACATCCTGATCCAATCCTGCTTCCAAGATTGTTTTTCCCGGGGCAACTTCAAATTTATAGGTCTGTCCTTCGAGTTCTACCTCTACCTCACGTGTCAAAGCAGGAGCTAATTTACCTGCGGCTTCCATTTCTTTCTCCTTGGCATCCAAGTCAGAATAGAAACTTTCACTGAGTATTTTATCCGATGCTACGCCCAAAGAAACCCATGTTTCCTTGCTGGCATCCATGATACCTTCAGGACCACAGACGAAAAACAAGGGATCCAAGGTTGAGTTTTTAGAAACTTTTTGATGAAACTCTTTTATTTTGGTAGCATCCAAACGACCAGACCAACCCGACCAAGTGGCACTTGGCTGACTCAGGTTATGGACAATCTCCAAACGCTCTCCGTACTTAGCCTGTAATGCTTCCAAGGCATTTTTGAAGATGATTTGATCTTCATTTCTGCTGCAATAAAGCAAACTCACTTTGGATTGAGGCTCATTGATCAATGCGGATTTTAGAATCCCCATAATTGGTGTGATTCCAGAACCACCAGCTACCATCACAAAATTTCGTTTGTTTTGGGAATGAAAAGGAACGGTGAAGTTCCCAAGAGGTTTCATGATTTCAATGGTCTTTCCCGGACGGATTTGATCGTTGAGGTAATTGGAAACCAATCCTCCAGACACCCTTTTAACCGAAATTCCCGGATAAGGGTCTACAAAGGGAGAAGTGCATAAGCTGTAAGATCTACGAACTTCCTTACCATCAATCTCAAGGATTAAAGTCAAGAATTGACCCGGTTTGTAGTCCAAATAAGGCTCAGGTTGCTCAAAATAAATAGTCACCGTATCGGCTGTTTCTTTGACTACTTCTCTGACCTTTAAGGAAATATATTGCGAGCCTTTGGAAGGCTCTTCTTTTTTTCTTTTGAATAAATTAAACATACCCGCTTTTCCGATTACACGTTGATCCAGTAAGTAAGCTTCAAAATTAATGCACGGTTTTTAATTTGGAAGTTCTCTGGTAAATAATTATCTGTGTACACAACAAACAAATCCGAAACAGGTTTAAATCTCCACTGAAATCTTGTGTTGATATTGATGTTTTCGATCTGTGAATTATACTGCACAAACGTACTCAGAAACAGTTTGTCTGTAAAAGAAAGTTCCATTCTTGGACCCACTAACCACAAATCAGCTGAATTATAAGGCTCTGGAAATTGAAGTTTATTGTACTCCGCAAACAAAGAAATACTTCCATAGGGCTGCATACGGTAGTTCAAATTCGTATTGACAAATAGACGCTCACCGTTAAAAAATTCTCCAGCATACACAGTGGAAGAATAGTTTAAAAGTTTTCTACTGTCTGAACTGTAAGTAATTCCTGCCCTTGTGTAACGATAATCTGTGCCAGCCTCTAATTGTTTACCTCCTGTACGGGTTGGATCAAAAGGTCTGAACAAGTAAATATATTCATTGAATACTCTCGCTTGAATAGTAGAGGTGTTTTTGAAATACAATCGGTATGCAAAGGTGATATTTTCATCCAAAGTTTGTCCAAAGTCCTGATCTTTATAAAGATCGTACCGAACCTGGAAGGTCTGTTGGAAAATTTTACTCTCGGGTTTAGATACAATTCTGTACATCGCATTGGGTTCCAAACGCCAATAGCTTCTTCTAGGAACAAAACCCACCTCCGCATTATAATCCTCTCCTACATATTCTTGGTTCCACTGAAGATTAAATTTCTTGGTATTGTAACTCAAATGAGAAGCAAAAGCCTGTGGATCTTGCAGATCATTCGGGCCAAATGAGCGGTGGTAAAAAAACTTACCAGTCCATTTATTATCCGCTGATAATAAATTGTAATCCAAGCCGGCTACTCTATTGAAAGTAGTCACACGGCTGCCTTCAGGAATCACGCCTGTCGTTTGTCTATTTACAAATATCCCTGCAATATTGGATCTGCTGAATACTTTTTTCTGAGCGGTTGCCACAGTATAATTCTGACCGGGATAGCCAACTGATAATTCATTTGCAGTCTGCATATTGAGTAGGCCTACTCTCAGATTATCTCCCACATTTCCATTCAAACGGGCACCATACAAGATTCGATTATTACTGCTCCTACCAATACTATCCGTAGCAATACCGATTCTTCTAGAAAAGAAAGGCCTGATTTGTCGAAAACCATAATCCCCAAATAAATCTGCATTTTCCAAGAAAAACTGCCGGCGTTCTGGAAAGAAAAGCTCAAATCGATTCAAATTGGTTTGCTGCTGATCCACTTCCACCGTAGAGAAATCAGGATTGAAAGTCAAATCCAAATTCATGGAAGGCGTTAGCGCAATTTTCGCATCAAATCCAGCGGCAATACCCGAGGAAGCAGGTTCTTCAGTTCGATAATCCTTCGCCCCATTCACAGCTGTATAGGGAATCACTGCGATATTTGCCCCTGGCTTTTTCAATGGTTTGTCCCAGTTGAGGTAACCTGAAAAGGCAATTCCCTGAATCCGTTGATTCAGCGGAACGGGCACCCAAGAAGAGCGCTCATAATTTTTCCGGTCGTTTCTAATGAAATTTACTCTCCAATAATTGGAGCCTTCTGTATATCGAAGCGTTTTAAAAGGAATGGCCATTTCCACCTCCCAATGATCCTCGAATCGGTTGACAGAAGAGTACCATTTGTTATCCCAAACATCGGAAACTCTGTCCCCGTGATGAATAAGTCCTTCCATTTGTACATTATATGGATTGACAGCAAACATAAATCCATTATTCCCATCATCATAAGGCCCGATGGTGATGGCAAATGCATCATTTTCGTAAAATCTAAAATCTCGTTTGAGTGAAGATACTACGTAACCCTCTCCTACCTCGTGATACAATTTCGCCGCTACATACAAAAAATTCTCATCATATTTGAGCTTCACCTCCGTACGATTGCTTGCTGGCAAACCCTCCTTAGGCATCTGTTGAATAAAGCCATCGATCAAATCTGCATCAGCCCACTCATCATCTTCAATCGTGCCATCTAAGGATATGACTTTTACAGCTTCATAAACCTGAACACCGAATTCTCGGTCTTTTTTGTTATTGGCAAAAGAAATGGTCGTGATAAATAAGCAGGAGGTGAACCAAAGAAAATACTTCATAACACAAACATACAGGGATGGTCGTATGGGCAAGTAGTAATTTTTTCTTTCGGTCAATATCGGTTATACAAACCTATATTTAAATGTAGATGGAGGAGCAAAAATCCATCCTAAACAACTAAATTTGGGGCTTGACAACAAATCAACACATGAACCTCAGTACACTCACCGCAGTAAGTTCTATCGACGGTAGATATGGAGCCAAGACACAAGATCTTAGAGCCTTTTTTTCAGAATATGCTCTGATAAAATATAGAGTACATGTAGAAGTGGAGTACTTCATTGCCTTGTGCGAATTACCCCTTCCTCAATTACAAGACATAAATTCCTCAAAGTTTGAAGAAATGAGGGCTATAGTCACAGATTTTTCAGAAAAAGATGCTGAGACCATCAAGGATACTGAAAAAGTAACCAACCACGATGTGAAAGCTGTAGAGTACTTCTTGAAAGAAAAGTTTGACGCCCTAGGCTTGGGTGCCTATAAAGAATTTATCCATTTCGGATTGACTTCTCAAGATATCAACAATACAGCTACTCCCATGATGTTGAGAGATGGATTGGCTAAAGTGATTATTCCATCCTTACAACAAGTCATTGGTAAGCTGCAAGCTCAAGTTGAAGAATGGAAGGATATCCCTATGTTGGCCAAGACCCATGGACAACCAGCTTCACCTACTCGATTGGGAAAAGAATTCCAAGTATTTGTTACACGAATTGAAACACAGTTAAAGCAATTATTATCCATTCCTTTTTCTGCAAAATTTGGAGGTGCTACGGGTAATATGAATGCCCACCATGTGGCTTACCCTAGCATAGACTGGAATGGGTTTGCAACAAACTTCGTCTCTTCCTATCTGCAATTGGAACGCTCTTATCCTACTACACAGATTGAGCACTATGATAATCTAGCCGCTTGCTTTGATGCATTGAAGCGAATCAACACCATCTTATTGGATCTTTCTAAAGACGTATGGCAGTATGTGGCGATGAATTATTTCAAACAAAAAATTAAAGCAGGTGAAATCGGTTCATCTGCTATGCCTCATAAAGTCAATCCGATTGATTTTGAAAATGCAGAAGGAAACTTGGGTATTGCGAATGCTTTATTGGAACATTTAGCAGCTAAGCTACCTATCAGTAGACTTCAGCGGGATTTGACAGACTCCACCGTACTCCGCATCATTGGTGTACCATTGGCGCACATGTTGATTTCATTGGAGTCCTTGAATAAGGGGCTGAATAAACTGGAATTGAACCGAGAAGCTATCGCCGCAGATTTGGAAGAAAACTGGGCAGTAGTTGCAGAGGCGATTCAGACGATCTTGCGAAGAGAAGGATATCCAAAACCATATGAGGCTTTGAAAGATCTGACCCGAACCAATGAGAAAATTACGGAACAATCCATCAAACGATTTATTGAAGGCTTACAAGTCACGGAAGCCATCAAAACAGAATTAAGAGCAATCAGTCCATTTACATATACCGGAATTTTTTAAAAAAAAGCCATGATTGGAGGTAAGGACCTCTTCAAACACATTTCAAAAGACCTCCCTTCGGGGTTGGTGGTCTTTTTAGTTGCTTTACCATTGTGTTTGGGAATTGCTTTGGCTTCTGGTGCGCCTCTTTTCTCCGGGATTATCGCTGGAATTGTCGGTGGCGTAGTGGTAGGTTTACTTTCGGGTTCGCATACTTCCGTATCAGGACCCGCTGCGGGATTGACAGTAATCGTATATGCTGCAATCAATGATTTGGGAAGTTTTGAAAGTTTCCTCGCTGCGGTAATTCTTGCGGGTATCATTCAGCTGATTTTATCCGTAGCAAGGGCTGGTGTCATTGGTTATTTTTTTCCTACATCTGTCATCAAAGGAATGCTGGCAGGAATTGGAATTATCCTTGTTATCAAGCAATCTCCTTATCTACTTGGCTTAGGTAAATTGTCCCAACTATCATATTTAAATCCCTTTGAGATTTTTGGTTCAGAACCTACCCAAGTGAATCCCGGAGCTTTCATAATTGCTGTAGTTTCCATCAGCATTTTGATTCTTTGGGATAAAAAAAGTACCAGGGAAAAGTCTTTTAGAAAAACTATACCCGCACCTTTACTCGTTGTTCTTGCAGGCATCTTGTTAAATGAAGGATTTAGACTTTTCATTCCTAATTTCCTCTTGGACGAGGCATTGCGGGTAACACTTCCAAAAGCCAGCTCGTGGAATGACTTTGTAGGATTGTTTTCTACCCCCGACTTTTCGGGAATCTTCACTCGTCAACTTTGGGTTGTTGCTATCACAATAGCTGTAATTGCGAGTTTGGAAACACTATTGAGTTTGGAAGCAGCGGATAAAATCGACCCTTATAAACGAATTTCTCCTCCTAATCAAGAACTCTTTGCCCAAGGAGTTGGTAATATCATAAACGGGTTGATCGGGGGGTTACCTTTGACAGCGGTCATTGTACGAAGTTCTGCCAATATCAGTGCAGGTGCTCACACCAAACTTTCAGCGATTATTCATGGATTCCTACTCCTTGGTACCGTTCTATTGATTCCCAGTATAGTCAATTTGATTCCTTTAGCGAGTTTAGCGGCAATTTTGGTGATGGTCGGTTATAAACTAACAAGAGTCTCCTTATTTAAGCAACAGGCCAAACTTGGCTGGAATCAATTCCTTCCATTTGTGATCACAGTTTTTGGAGTGGTATTCTTAGACCTGCTGTTTGGAATTGGATTAGGTATTACCGTATCAATCATCTATATCTTACTTGCTAATCTTCGAAATTCTCACTTTATGGAGGAGCGTACGGAAGATAATGGAAAAGTGATCCATATAACACTTTCAGAAGAGGTTAGTTTTTTGAATAAAGGAGCCTTAATTAATACCTTGAATGCAATTCCAGCAGATCGTAAAGTGATCATTGACGGGTCTAAGTCCAAAACAATCGATTATGACGTTTTGGAGGTAATCGAAAACTTCAAGGTTTCTGCAAAAAACAAAAATATCGAAGTAGAAACTATTCAGATTGAAACGGTTTCTGTCAGTGACTTACACTGAGGGTAAAAAAATCTCTGCCATCATGCATCGAGCACTTCCCCCACCCAACTTTTCAATGGTAGGGATTTCAGGAGCGATAATTTCAGTAAAGCGTTCAATGGTCTGTATCTGAGCATTGCTTAAAGAATTGAAAGCTGCTTTGGACATGACCGTAAACTTTTTCCCTTGGACATTTTTTACTTCCAACATATTCCCTGCAAACTCAAATTTTTGTTTGGCAGTAATCGGCACAATCTTTTTACCGGTCTTTTCCAAATACACCTGCACCTGCAAGCGCTCCGCTGCAGAAGGGATACTTTCTAAACAGATAATGGCTATGTCAGAGCCCACATGCATCATCACATTGGTATGATAAATAGGGCTTAGTTGTCCATTGATTTCTTGTACTGCATCAAACTCAATCAATTCATAATCCATCAATCTACCGAAATACTCCAATGGAACAGCATGCGTTCTTAAAGATCTGCAAGCATAACAAACATGGTTGACACGATCCAAAATCAAGCTGCCTGTACCTTCCAAGTACTGCTCATCTTGTTCAAAAAAGCTTAAATCTATAATCTCATCTACCTTGAAGCCCCCATTAATCAACAACTCTATAATATCCTTTCTGCGCTCCAATCTTCGATTGGGGGAAAACATGGGATATAGAATAACCCGTCCATCGTCATGAGTACTGAACCAGTTATTGGGGAAAACAGCATCTGTTTTTATGGGGGTTTGGGTGTCTTCTACAACGATCACTGAAATACCTTTGGAACGAAGTAAGTCAACAAATCCGTTAAATTCATGAACTGCGAGAGCATTGATTTCCTGAGCAGAGCGCGTATCCTGCTTTTGATAAAAGTTATTGGAGGCTGTCTCTGGATTGAATCCAAAATTGGATGGTCTGACCATTAGGATGGTCGAACTGGTCTGCTGGCTCATGATTGCTGATTTGCTACGAAATTAGCTATTTTTTGGTATACCGATACAGTTCGGGCCAGATATTAAAACGCTTTTCACTGAGAGTCACATAGCTATCGACAGATGGATGCCATGCTATGGCCTCTCCCTGAGGTTCCGGCTTGTAAGGTAAAATCAAAGGCTCTCTAGCCATGGCCTGTTCAATGGTTTCCTCAGCCTTTCGCTCCCAATAAAAAACCATCAAGTAATTTTTGACGAGAATTTTGGAACCACAGGCACTGATATCCCCTGCCACAGACATGGTAAATGGCAACTCAATCAAACGCTTCAACACCACTGTGTCCTTCTTGAAGTCTTCCTGCGTAATTTTATATAAGATATTGGCACTGTCTCTTTTTGATAGAATATAAACATCCTGAGAAATAGGATCTACCATCAATGTCTCAGCGTCTTTCGGACCATCGGGGTATGTTAGCACGAGGGTTTCCGGTTCCACTTCTACATCCTCCTCAAAGCTTGCAGGTTCAGGAAAGCGGTAAATCTTGATTTCATCGTACTTTGCATCATTATCCCCTATTTCGCCCACATAAATGTAGTTTGTTCCTTTTTGGGGCCCTGGCCCTATAGCTATATCTTCCCAATCTCGATTGCGCACACCTTTCAATTTAATCTTGGCAACACTTTTTCCTAAGGTGTCTATCACAAATACATGGGGCTTCCCACCACTATCATTATGGGTGTACATTAATCCTTTATGAGTTCGGGAAAAAGCCAATCCACTAGCTTCATCAATTTTTGGATTCTCCAACTTACCCATACTTTTTGGTCCAGAATACAGAGAATCCTGATATTCGGGAATCAAGGGTAGACTTTTGGTCTGGGGTACCTTTTGAGAAATCCAAAAAGGAAATGCCAAGCCAATCAAAAAGAGTTTGAAGAATAATTTTTTAATGCGGACCATGAAGACTCTTACGAAATTGAAGCACCAAAATATGCGGTATTCGGTTATTTTTTGTTAAAAAAAAGCCCGGCTTAACCCGGGCTTTATGGTTTAGGAAGCACTTTCCTGTTTTTTCACTGATATGATGAGCGATTCTCCTTCTCCTGGATAATCCGCTGTGATGATATCCCCTTCTGATAGTTCACCCTTCAGAATTTCTTCAGCCAAGGCATCCTCCAAATACTTTTGGATTGCTCTATTCAATGGCCTTGCACCGTATTGCTGATCGTAGCCTTTCTCCGCTAAGAAATCTTTGGCTTTGTCGGTCAATTCGATGGCATAACCCAAATCGGTGATTCTGCTAAACAATTTGTTCAAGCTGATATCAATGATTTGATGGATATGTGATTTCTCTAGAGAATTGAATACAACTACATCGTCCAATCTATTCAAGAATTCAGGGCTGAATGCTTTTTTCAAGGCATTCTGGATGGTGGACTTCATCACTTCATCCATGCTTTCTTGCTTGGCTTTGGAGGCAAAACCAATCCCTGCTCCAAAATCCTTCAGATCTCTCACACCGATGTTGGAAGTCATGATGATAATCGTATTTCGGAAATCAACTCTTCTACCCAATCCGTCAGTCAAAATACCATCATCCAATACCTGCAAGAGAATATTAAATACATCTGGGTGAGCTTTTTCGATTTCATCCAATAAGACTACAGAGTAAGGCTTTCTTCTGACTTTCTCTGTCAACTGCCCCCCTTCTTCGTAGCCCACATATCCCGGAGGCGCTCCAACCAATCTTGAAACAGAGAATTTCTCCATGTATTCAGACATATCGATTCTTACCAAAGAATCCTCTTTGTCAAACAAATAAGTAGCTAGCATCTTGGCTAACTCAGTCTTACCTACCCCTGTTGGACCTAGGAAAATGAATGAACCGATTGGCTTCTTAGGATCTTTCAATCCTACTCTCGTACGTTGGATTGCTTTTGTTAGCTTTTTAATCGCCTCTTCTTGACCAATGACTTTCGCTTTTAGATCCTCACCCATATTCAGGAGCTTAGCACCTTCTTTTTGGGCGATTCTTTTTGCAGGAATACCCGTCATCATAGCGATTACCTCGGCTACATTTTCTTCATCTACTTTATAGCGTTTGGTTTTGCTTTCTTCTTCCCACTTCTGCTTGGCGGTCTCCAACTGCTCCAACAACTTCTTCTCCTTATCTCTCAATTGAGCCGCTTCTTCGTACTTCTGACTTTTAACGACGCGGTTTTTCTCAATTTTGATATGTTCTACTTCTGCTTCCAGTTTTAGGATATCTTCAGGAACATGGATATTATTAATATGCACACGTGCACCCGCTTCATCCAAGATATCGATAGCCTTATCCGGCAAGAATCTATCAGAAATGTAGCGATCAGACAACTTCACACAAGCTTCAATAGCTTCTGAAGTATATATGACATTGTGGTGATCTTCGTACTTATCCTTGATATTATTCAGGATTTGAACCGTCTCCTCAGGTGTCGTAGCATCCACCATGACCATTTGGAATCTTCTGGCTAAGGCTCCATCTTTTTCGATATACTGCCTGTACTCGTCAAGTGTGGTAGCACCTATACATTGGATTTCTCCTCTGGCTAGGGCAGGCTTAAACATATTGGAAGCATCCAAAGAGCCACTCGCTCCACCAGCACCTACAATGGTATGCAACTCATCAATAAATAGGATCACATTCGGTGATTTTTCCAATTCATTCATGACAGCTTTCATACGTTCCTCAAACTGCCCTCTGTATTTGGTGCCAGCTACTAAAGATGCCAAATCCAAGGTTACCACACGTTTGTTAAACAAGACACGGGAAACTTTTTTCTGAACAATTCTTAACGCAAGGCCTTCTGCAATGGCAGTTTTACCAACACCCGGCTCTCCAATTAGAATCGGATTATTTTTCTTTCTTCTGGACAGGATTTGAGCTACTCGCTCGATTTCTTTTTCTCTTCCGATGATTGGGTCCAATTTATCATCCTCAGCCATTTTGGTTAAATCTCTTCCGAAATTATCCAAGACCGGGGTTCGGGATTTTTCGGCACCACCTTTTGAGGCACCTGAGCTTGAACCGCTACCAGATGATCCACCAAATAATTTGGAACTATCATCATCTGGATCGTCTGCTTCCGCTTTGCCTCTTGGACCTGCATCCGTCTGAAACTCTAGCATCTCTTTGACAGTGTCGTAAGTTGTGTCAAATTTATGCAAAATCTGTGTTGCAATATTGTCTTCATCTCGTAGGATGGATAACAATAGATGCTCAGTACCAATCAATTGACTCTTGAAAATTTTAGCCTCCAAGTATGTGATTTTCAAAACTTTCTCAGATTGCCTAGTCAAGGGAATGTTGGCAAGATTTTTTACATTATGGCTAGCAGTACCTTTCACTGCCCGCTCAATCGCATTACGGAGCTCATCTAGCGGAACTCCTAGTTTTTTAAGTATGGAAACAGCCACTCCTTCTCCTTCTCGGATCATGCCCAGCAAGAGGTGCTCTGTGCCAATGTAATCATGCCCCAACCGCAATGCTTCTTCGCGACTAAGGGAGATCACCTCTTTAACTCTGTTTGAAAATTTTGCTTCCATGTATTTCCTTTCTGAATTAAGTTGAATTCTGTACTAATACTACCGAATTTGTTTTAAAAACACAATCCTTTTAAAGATTGTTCACTATTTTTTTTCTGGAAAGCTCCAATATTTTCTTAACAGAGGGTCCTTCACAGAACAACAAATCGATGATACTCAGGTTAGGAACAAAGTCTGCACCAAAAAGCTGGGGGTATGGATGGGGTTGATAATATTTTCGCTCCGTAAATTCAGCTCTTTCCCGCGTCAGCTCCCTCAAATCCAAGATATCTTGATTATCGATATGTACGGATTTATTTTCAATTGGGATATTGATCCTAGAAAGTTTCAGACAAAGTGTCAGTAAAGACTCATTTAAATCCCACAAAAAGGCAGGTTTTTTCATAAATTCCCCCTCCAGCTCCGGAAAAAAGTACTCAAAAAATGGTGCCTTTCCATAAGCGCTGCGAATTCCACGCAAATGTACTTGTAACCATTTTTGATTGTAGTCAATCTTTACATCACGATACCGTTGCTTTTTCCGTGCACCATAGACCGGAATAGATAATAATTCTACCTTATTGGCTAACAAGATATTCGTACGATTAAAAATCGACTGCTTTTGATACATGGCTTCCTCATCCAACAGCAGATTTTGTTGATCAACTATCGCTGCAAAAAATTCCAATCTTGGCAGGTAGCTTAAGTCAATAAGTGCAGTTGTAGCTTCTGAATGCATCAAAGAATTTCATCAATAGGTCCCAAACCTTCACGGATCAATTCCACCACTCCTGAAGTACCATCCAAAATGGTGGAAGGCACATTTTGACCATATCCCCCATCAATGACTATATCTACCAAATCTCTGTACTTTTCATAGATCAATTCAGGATCTGTGCTATACTCAATCACATCATCCTCATCCCGGATAGAAGTAGTGATGATAGGTGAACCCAATTCTTTAACAAGCAAGCGTGGAATATCATGGTCTGGCACCCGGATACCTACTGTTTTTTTATTACTATTGAGCATTTTGGGTACATTATTATTGGCCTCCAGGATAAAAGTGTAGGGGCCTGGTAAAGTTTTTTTCATGACCTTGAAAACAGGTGTACTCAAAGCACGTGTAAATTCCGAAATATTGCTCAGGTCGTAACAAATAAATGAAAAGTTACTTTTTTTCACATTGATGCCTTTGATTCGTGCAATTCTCTCAATGGCACGCTGATTTCGGATATCACAGCCCATTCCATAAATAGTATCCGTAGGATAAATGATGACTCCTCCATTTCTTAAAACCTCTACAATGCGCTCTATTTTTCGCATTTCGGGATTTTCTGCATATAATTTTATGAATTCGGCTGCCATGGGACTTCAACTTTTGAGCTTGCAAAGATACGAAATTTAAATTTGTTGGCTGTGGGCCTTCCACCAATTCATGAATTCCTCTACTATGGGGAGATCTGCTGCCGCCCAATCCAACTCGAGTAATCGCTCCGGAGCTAACCATACCAAATCACGGTGTTCCTGCAACTTCACTTGAGGTTGCAGACAGGTTGCGATAAACGGAATCAAACGAATAGGTGGCTTATCGTTGTACTGAAAGTCTACCGGTGTCAGGGCTCCCACAATCGTAATACGCAAATGTAGTTCCTCTTGTATTTCGCGCTGAAGGCAGGCTCGATGATCCTCCCCCTCTTCTACTTTCCCGCCGGGAAATTCCCATTTGAGAGGCAAATGCATAGACTCACTGCGCTGTACACACAAGACCCGTGCATCCCAGATGATGATTCCGCAAGTGACTGGTATAACGTATGACACAAATTAACGTAGTTATGCAATGGACAAAAATCGCTATTTTTGCCAGCAATCAAGAAAATTTGAGCATTTAATCATGTTTGAGGACAAAAAAACAAAAGTTTATCTGGTACTAATCGTCACTTTCTCAGTATTGTTGACGTCCTTTTCCTTTTATTTTTATCAAGCTTTTTTTAGCCCTAATGCACTTACGGATAAAGACAGTCCTTACACCTTATATATACCTACCAATGCCACTTTTCAGATGGTATTGGATAGTTTGTATGACAATCAGGTAATTCAAGAAGCCCTGACTTTTGGCTTTGTATCTAAAACGATGGGCTATCAGGAGGCAGTCAAGCCTGGTAAATACATTATTCAGCCCAAAATGAATAACCTGAATTTGGTCAGATTGCTTCGCTCCGGTGCACAGACTCCAGAGCGGATTACCTTTAACAATGTACGTACCAAAGAAGATTTGGCTGAAAAAATCACCCGAACCATTGAAGTCAATGAGCAGCAAATTTTAAACCTTTTAGTAGACTCGGTTAATATCCGAAAATTTGGTTTTGAAGAAGAAACAATCATGGCCATGTTTATCCCCAATACTTATGAGGTTTGGTGGAACATCAGTGCGGAAGCCTTATTTGACCGGATGTATCGAGAATATCAGGCATTTTGGACAGATCAGCGCAAGCAAAAAGCAACTGAACTTGGTCTTAGCCCTATTCAGGTAGCCACTTTGGCATCTATTGTCCAAGCGGAAACTCAAAAAAGTGATGAAAGACCGCGGGTAGCCGGTGTATACCTTAACCGATTACGAATCAATATGCCCCTTCAGGCTGATCCAACTTTGGTGTTTGCTTTGGGGGATTTTGGAATCAAACGAGTTTTGAATGTCCATAAAGAAATTGACAGCCCATACAATACGTACAAATTCACAGGCTTGCCTCCGGGACCTATCAATTTACCAGAAATTTCAGCTTTGGATGCGGTTTTGAACTTTGAATCCCATTCCTATTTATATTTCTGTGCCAAAGATGATTTCTCAGGCTATCATGCCTTTGCTACCAATTACAATGATCATCTGGCCAATGCACGGAGATATCAGGCAGCCCTCAACCGAGCCAAAATATTTTAACCATGTTTGAAGCATCTACTCAAGTCCGTGTGCGCTATGCAGAAACCGATCAGATGGCCTACGTCTATTATGGTAATTATGCCATGTATTTTGAAGTGGCCCGTGTGGAAGCACTCCGCGCAGCAGGATTTTCTTACAAGCAAATGGAGGATGATGGGGTAATTATGCCTGTATTGGAACTACATACCCAATTTATCAAACCAGGCAAATACGATGAATTGCTTACTATTCGAACTATCATTCCAGAGATGCCTGGTATTCGGATCAAATTCGAGTATGAAGTCATCAATGAGCAGGGAGATTTGCTAACCAAAGGGTGGACTACTTTGACATTTTTGAAAAAAGATTCTCATAGACCCTGTAGACCTCCGCAATATTTGTTAGATTTATTACGGCCTTATTTTGACCAATAGCTGTTGTGAAGAGATACATTCGATTGTTTTCCATCAAACTCAGCCGAAAGGCGAAACTTTTGAAAAAATTTCATCTGGGAAATCCTGATCAAAACCTTTATGATGTTGGTAGGATTTTTATAGAGCAACTAAAAAAAGATGAAATCAATGAAAGGGCATCGGCCATGGCCTTTAATTTTACCATTGCCATGTTTCCGCTGCTTCTCTTTTTGCTAAATATCATTCCATATATCGGTTTGTTTTTTCCTTCTGTGACCACTCAAAATATCTTGATGTTCATTGCTGAAATTATCCCGTCTGCAATTTACAACGAAGCAGAATCCACCATCATGGACATCGTTAGCAAACCCAGACAAAGTTTACTGTCCTTGGGTTTCTTCCTAGCCTTGTTTTTAGCAACCAATGGGGTGGTTTCTATGATGAGTGCTTTTAACGCAGTATATAAGACCAAAGAAAATCGAAGCTTTTTTACTACGAGAGCTATTGCGGTAAGTATTGTATTCGTGCTTGTTTTATCAATTATCGGTGCAGTTTTGATTATGATCATCGGCAGCAGCATTTTATACGCTATTTCTGAATGGGAGATTGTTTCCTCCAACCTGTACTACTATTTATTAGCTGGTTTTCGGTTTTTGGTATTGCTTTCCCTGTTTACGATTGCCACCGCCTACATCTTTCGATTTGCACCGGCTGTTCATGACAAATGGCGCTTTTTCTCAGCTGGTTCTTTAACGGCTGGCTTTCTTATCACCATGGGTTTTTACTTATTTTCTTACTACCTCAATAATTTTGCAAATTACAACAAACTCTATGGGTCGATCGGAGCAATGATTGCTGTGATGTTGTGGTTGTTGATCACCTCTTTGATTATTTTGGTAGCTTTTGAAATCAATGTAAGTTTGGACAAAGCAGCCGATGCAAAAAAAGAACGGGTAATCTCATTTCAATCAGGCATAGGATGAACAAACTGCTATTCAATAGTTGGGTATTGCTATCCATTCTTTGCTTGCAGTTCAGCTGTTCGCAAAAAAATGCTTCTACTTCCATTAAAATTGATTTGGACCAAGGTGAAAAGTATCTAGCCTCTGAAATTTTTGAGGAGTTAGATTACATACTGTTGGAGTACCCAGACGAGTCACCTATTGTCAATGCGTATAAAATGCTATTTACGGATGAACATATCATTGTAGAAAGCCGGGAAAATGCAAGTATTTTTATCTTTGATATTGCTGGAAATTTAAAAAACATCATCCGCAACTATGGAGATGGACCTGGTGAATTTCGGATTTTTGACGGGATGTCTCTGATCGGTGACAATCAAATCCGGGTAACTGTAGGGTATGCAAAAAAGAGTCTTGTATTTGATTTAAAAGGAAACCTATTAGAAGAAACAAAGAATCTAGCCTCAGAATGGACCTATTTTGGAGATGACTATACGCTAGAACATTTTCCTTATGGAGAAATTCCCGATCAAAACACTTTTATACGCTTATCCAATTCAGACACGAAAGGATATATCCCTGCTAGAGAAGGAATTAACCAATTAATTCCTTTTGGTTATGTGCATAATTTTCAGGTAGGAGTAAACAAGGAAATCTACTTTCTCGAAATATTTACTAATAATGTCTACATCTTTGACCCAAAAGGATACCTTAGAGACAGTATTGTTTTTGACTTCGGGAAATATCAAATGGACTGGGAAACGAAAGTTAGACTAGGAAAAGATACTCGAGCCATTACGCAATACTTTGAAGAAAATAAAAAGATAGATCATGTGAATAATTTTTTCCCTATGCCTTTTGGTTACTTTATTTCGGCTACTTATGATTATAGGAAGTCCCATTGGGTTTTCTTAGATCTCAATTTAAATATCGTTAAGATTATCGCAGGTATCGAGAATGATATTGACCAATTCCCCTTAAAACAATACTCCTGGACTTACCATGATGATTGGATTATTTATCAGATGGACTCGAGGACATTCTTCAACGAATATGTCCAAACATTTCAGGGGCAGAAAGTGGACGCTAAAAACTCCAAACTTCATCGATTTTTTGATGAAAAGAAGGAAGCGTTGAAGGAAGAAAAACTAGTTTTAGTCAGGATGAAGCTGAAGGGTTTTTAATTGTTTCTCTGATACACTCTCACATAATCAATGATAAACTGCTGTGGTAGGACTTTATCATCTATAGGCCCTGGCCATTTGGCTCCCATAGCGAGGTTGATGATAAGGAAATGTGGGTTGCGGAAGGGGTTGTCAGAACCTTTGCCTGCTTGGTCAATTTCAAAGGAATGAAAGAGCATATCATCGACAAAAAAATCTATTTTTTCTTCGGTCCACTCAATGGCATAGATGTGGAATTTACGGGCTAATCTTTTTTTCTTCAGTATTCCCCCGTCAGATAAAAACTCATCTTTTTTTCCAGTAGGATAATGTACTGTACCGTGTATTTCCAAAGGCTCTTTTCCAACATGTTCCATGATGTCAATCTCACCTGAATACGGCCAACCCACTTCCTCAAAATTATTACCCAACATCCAAATGGCAGGCCACATTCCCTTTCCTCTGGGAAGTTTAGCCCTAACTTCTATTCTCCCATAAGTCCAGGCATGTAATCCTTGTGTGGTTATACTAGCCGAAGTATAGGCTGCAAAGGGTTCGGATGTTCTCCAATTGGTGGACTTTGGCTGAAAAGCGGCATTGGGAAATTTTTCTTTTCTTCCTGTTATAATCAACTTACCCTTCTTGACTTCAGCATTTTCCAATCGCTTCCCGGTGTAATACTGTTGCTCCATGTTCCGCACATGCCCAACTTCAAAGGCCCATTTTTCAGGATCGGGTAGGCCTTTATAGTCAAATTCGTCTGACCAGACTAAAGATAAATTATTCAATTGATGAGATTTACAAGACATGCATGCTAACAGTAGAAATAATAAGGAAGATAATCTATGAAATAAGTGCATACAGGAAAATCTTATTAATTTAATTGTCCGGTTTGATTCAAAAGAAGACCAGCAACCCTCCTTCCCAATCCCTCAGCTTTTTTTAAAAAAATCTCCTGTACTTCTTTTCCTTCAAAAGCTCCCTCACCTGTAATCGCAGAAGCACCAAAAGCTGCTTCCAGTTCATCCCCTCCTACGATGATCATTCCATGAATCATCATGGAGCGGATCATGGCAAACATGGTTGCCTCCTCTCCTATGGAATAACCTCCTCCTGTGACGAATACTGCTCCAATTTTATCTTTTAAAGGCCTGCTATCAAACGGCCAAGAATTGATAAATTCCTGTACTTGTGGAGTCATGTTGGCATTGTATACTGGAGAACCGAGGATGATGGCATCTGCATTTAGAACTTCCTCTTGGGTCACTTCATGGACGGGCTTGAGCAAATAAGTCACTCCACTTACCTGTTCGATACCTGTGGCAATTGCTTTGGCCATGGATTGGGTTTTTCCCGATTCGGAATGATAGGTGATCAAGATGGTGGGAAGAGATTGGGCAAAAACAGCATGTTTATCCATCATTAAAAACGCTGTAAGTATGAATATTAGTAGTTTTTTATTTATCATCAGCACTTAAATTTTCTAGGTCATCCAAATCTTTGTACCTGTTTGAAGCTTTTTTGGTAGCAATTAGATCTGACATACTCAAAAGGCAAACTCTCATACCTTGGACTTCAATATGGTTAACTTTTTGGATGGCATCTTTAAAATCAACACCATGAATGGCTGTAACAATGTCTATAGCCATCGGAGGTCTCCCAAAAGTAAATACATTATAAGCTTCAACGTTTAAAAATCTCCTCAAATCAATAGCATCACTAGGAAAACCAAAAAAGGAAAAAGCTTTTAAAAGCTTTCCATAATTGAATTCTGTTGGATTTACCCAAATATCTAAATCTCCAGTTGTCCTTTGATATCCATGGAGAACCACTGCATATCCGCCAATTAGGATATATTCAACCTCATACTTATTTAAACTTTCTATAAAGTCTTTGAAGTCGTCATTAAATATATTAAGGTTTACTCTTTCCACTTTTCAACAATGTTCTTTCCTCAAAATGATTTTTATCCATTTTTGGCCAATCTTCTCCTATGAATCCATATGCTGCTTGCATTAGTTTAATAAAGAGATTTTCTTTTTCCTCTTCAGGTAGTTCTCTGTAATACTGCTGATGATTAGCTGCTTCTTTAAATGACTGTATTTTAAACGCCTTTCTGTCTAACTTCATTTTCAATAAGTTTTAATGGCTTTCCACTGTGATGTTCAGCTACTACTATACTATCCCTGATATTCAAATATACTATTAATTTCAGCTTCCTTGATATATGTCATGTGTAATTCAAGAACACTTTAGATTTATCAATCAAGCCTCACTGATGGGAAATTATCCTCCCATCCTCCATCCAAATCGTCCGATCGGTCTTTTCTGCTAACTCTACATCATGGGTAACCATCAACATGGTTTGATGAAATTCCTGAACCAATTCCCGAAAAATCCCAAAAACAATATCCGAATTCTTCTTGTCCAGATTACCCGTAGGTTCATCACTCATAATGATGAGCGGATTATTGATCAAGGCTCTCGCAATGGAAACCCGCTGCTTTTGTCCACCTGACAATTGATTGGCTTTTTTTAAAGCATGGTCCTGCATGTCAAATATTTTCAACTTTTCCATTGCTTCGTACTCAACTTCTTCTCGAGTTAGCTTATTAAGTTTAAGTCCCGGAATCATCACATTTTCTAAGACCGAAAACTCGTGAATCAAATAATGAAATTGAAATACGAAGCCGATTTTTTCATTTCGGAGTTGAGACAGTACCTGAGAAGGCTGACCTGTAATCAATTGATCATCCAACAACAATTGCCCTTCATAATCGGTATCCATTGTAGAAAGCACATACAGTAAGGTGGACTTACCGCAACCCGATTTCCCCATCACAGATACAAATTCTCCTTTATTGACCGAAAACGTAACCTCTTTGAGTACCTGAACTTTTCCGGGACTGTAGAAATACTTATTGATTTTCTTTGCTTCAATGACCGTAGATTTCTTCATATTACTTCCCTCGGATAATTTCAACGGGATCGATTTTACTCGCCTTCCTTGCAGGAAAAAATCCTGCGAGATAGGTTGTCACCAAACTAAAAATCCCTCCAATCATGTAAAACTTAGGATTAAAGTTAACAGGAAAGGTTTTGATTGTTGGCAAGGCCTCTGTCTCAAAAGGTATCTGTTCAATTCCTAAACAGGCTAAATACCCAAAGACCAAGCCTAAGGTCCCTCCCACCAAACCTATGGAAAGAGCGATACTGGTAAATATCCGTTGCACGTCTGTTCCGGAAAATCCAATAGCTTTCAATATCGCAATGGTATCCATTTTCTCATAGATCATCATATTCAGGATATTATAAATCCCAAATCCTGAGACTACCAGCAAAGTGATCCCTACCGCATAACTAATCATCGAACGAATGTCCGAACCTGTTTCAAATTGAGCATTTACTGTTTGTATATCATCTGCCTGAATATCGAAAATGGCACTATACTCTTTGGCTACTGTTGGTGCTAAGGTGAAGTCGTGTAACTTGACCTGAATATCCGTCACATAGGAAGAGCGTTCTCCGATCATTTTCTGAGCGGTGGCTAGGGACACATAGGACTGGATATTGTCCAACTCTCCCAATCCTGATTGATAATATCCAACTACTTTCAAAAGCAAGCGGTTTCCCTGAGCTGTAGTTACTTGCACGTAATCCCCTATCTCCGCCATCATTCGGTCGGCAGCACCTTTTCCCAAAATGATGCTGTTAGCTGTATACTGCAAGTCCATAAAATCACCCATAATCACATAATCACTGAAGGCAAATAGCCGGTTTTCTTCTGCCACTTGCACCCCATTCAAAGAACCTGGAATATCTACATTCCCAACATTGAAAAATACTTGTACAGTGATTTTGGGGGCAACACCAGAAATTCTGGAATCTTGTTCCAAAGTCTGAATAATTGCCTCGTTGTTATAAATATTGACACGCGTACCAGAAGGTTTGACAGAGCGAATAATATTATAAAAGCCTGCCAACTCCTCAAAAAAATTGATCGGTTGCTCTTCACTGGGCTTGATTTCATTGTAGAAGCGGATATGCGGGGTACGGTTTAGTATCAATCCGTCCAAGAGATCATTAAGTCCATTCATAAAGCCCAAGAGTGCAATGAACATGGTAATACTAAACATAACTCCCACAGCAGCTACCATCGTTTGTTTGACACGGGCTAGCATCAAGGCTTTTGCAATTTCTGCTATCAGCGCGAACTTCATAGAGTAGGCTTTTTTAACTTGGTCTGCTCGGTGATTCCTCCTAAGACTTCTACCAATTGATAATCTTTGAGCCCTACTTGGATTTCCAAGGTATCCCCTCCAGCAGCCAAAACAAATCTATCTCGGATCAAATAATTCCTTGGGATTGTCAAGACATTTTCCTTGGCTTGGATCAATACATTTGCTTCAAAATTCAAGTTGGGATACAACACCTCCGGTCTTTGAACAAACTCAGCTTCAACGGTAAAACTCTTCGTTCGCTCATCCATGATGGGATTGATTTTGATCAGTACCGCTTCAAAAACTTCTCCCCTGTAACTGTCCATTTTGATGAGTACTCGTTGTCCTTGCTTGACCTTAGCGACATCATACTCATCCACCTGCATTTCCAAAATGAATTCATCTGCACTTCCGATAATAGCCAAGGGCGTTTGAGGAGTAACCATCTCTCCTTTTTCTACCAGTAAGGCATATACCTTTCCATCCATTTTGCTTCGCAGTAAAAGATCACCTTCCAGAGATTTGGAAATCGCCAAGTTTTTGGAGGCGTTACGTTCATTAAACTCCAATTCCCGTTTAAAATCTCTGTACCGAAGTTGAGCGGAGAGGTACTGGCTTTTTGAATTTTGAAAATTTAATCGTCGTTGCTCCAAATCATTGGCGGTACCAATACCCTGTTTCCAAAGATTTTCTTGTCTGCTCAGGAGTAGTGAATCGTTTTCAAATTTGTTTTTAGCAAATTCAATGGAAACTTCCAGTTCCTTGATTTTCAATTCATTCTCTTTTCTATCGGCAAATTTTCTAGCCAACTCCGCAGTCTCACGGGAAAGTTTAGCTGATTCATTGGATATCTCTAAAAGTATGTCGCCTTCTTTGACGACTGCTCCCTCTTCCACTAAAAGTGCGTATAAAATTCCATTGGTATTGGCATAGGCACGGTACTGACCTTTTGCCTTAATCAAACCTGAAGCAAATACGGATTCGGAAATATTACTAATCTTGGGATAGGTAGTTTCTTCTGATGAACTGCATGCAGCCAAACATGCACTCCAAACACAGAGGACAATCAAAAGACTTCTCATAGTGACTCATTTGGGTAGCACTAAGGTAAGATTTGATGCGCACAAAATATAATTTTAGGCCAAGAATCAAGGCATTTAAGACACCCTTTCAAATGCTTTAGTAGTAAAAACAAGGAAGTCCATCATCTCTTTTAAACCGAGTTAAATTATAACTCACAAAAAAGGTATGCGTCCCATTGGTATACCTTCCCAAAGATTGTGTAGGAAAATCAAAAGCATATCCTCCTTTAAACTGCTCAGCAAATCTAAATCCAGCCAATAAACCTGCGCTGGACTTGTTTTCCCAGTTGATACCTAAAAACACATTATCGTAAAAATCTGCAATTGCAGTAACCAAGGTACTTATCGGAGCACCTGTAACACTTCGCATTAATAAATTTGGTCTCAAAGTAACATTGCGATCAATGGGAAGTACGGCGCCTGAAATGAGGAATAGATTCGCATTTCTAACCCCGATACCAGAATCAAATGGATCAAATCGTTCTCTGGAAAATACATTTGGAGTAGAGAAGCCTACGTAAAATTTATCTGTAAAAATATAGGTTCCGAAACCAATATTGGGCTGCATCAAATTAAACTGTCCTTCAGCAATAATATCTTCATCTGGTTCAAAAATATTTAAATCAGAATAATCTACTCTGACATTGGTAAACCCAAATTTCCCACCAAATGACATACGTAAATTTTCCCCCAAACGCATGTAATACGACACATTGCCATTAAAGCCCGTTTCTTTTACTGCTCCGAAAGAATCGTTGAAGATATCCATTCCTAACCCAACCCCGTTCTCCTCCCATAATCCATGGGCGCTTAGGTATTGGGTGCGGGGTGCACCATCAAAGCCAACAAACTGACTGCTATGGATACCGATAACACTCAATCCCCCTCCCGAGCCCGCAAAAGCGGGGTTGTAAAACAAAGGATTCAATGAAAAAACTGAAAGCTTAGGATCAGTTTGGGCAAAAGAAGAAATGCTGATCAGCAATCCAACACATGTAAGTAAGATTGATTTTTTCATAGTCCTTTTCGTTGAATATTGAGTAAATAAAGGTATCCTGTCACCCGCACGGGCAAGGTTTTCGTAGGGTCCTTATAAGTTAAAATGTACAAATAATTACCAGTTGGAAGTCCCAACTGTGCTTGTGAGACACCTGATTGATTGGATTCTCCTTGAAATACGTTTCCATTTTGTCCATATCCATCCGTTGCCCAAACCAATACCCCATAGCGATTGAACACTTCTAGTCGGTTGTCTGGAAAAGATTCGATATTTGTTATTCTCAAGTACTCGTTTTTTGCATTGCCATCTCGGGTGACCATATTGAAGACCTCTACTTCACATGGTCTAACGTCCACCAATACAGCTATTCGCTCACTACTCTCACACCCATCTACCACATTTGTTGCGTAGTAGGTCTGTCCATTGATCAATTGTTCACTATCACTGAGCATCTGTCCACCTGTCGGACTGCTGTACCAACGGATTTCATCACCTACCGCAAAAAGACTCCCAACGGTTGGACTCTCCGACTCGCAGAACTGCTGCTCCTCTTCCGCAACCGCAGGCTGTACCCTAATGATACTCGCCCTAACCTCTTTCCTGGCACTTTCACAGTTCCCTATTCGCTGACTGACATAATACATACCTCCGTCTTGGATTATATCGGTAGGATTCAGCAGTTCCGGACCCGTAGCATTTTGATACCAAACCAGGTTGCTCCCTGTGGCCTGCAATGCCGAAACAGGTGTTCCTTCACAAAATGTCTGTTGAGAAGCGCCGCCCGGTAACTGGGGCGTGTTGATGCGAACACGTACCGCCAGCCTGTTGGCACTGGTACAACTGCCGACTGTCTGCTCTGCATAATACGTTATTCCATCCTGCAAGGGAAGATTGCCTGCCAAAGGACTTCCTCCTGTGGCCGTGCTGAACCACTGAACAGCTGTTCCCGTCACTGCCAACTCATCCACAAAAGCCCCGTTGCAGAATTCCTGTTCCACTGCTCCCGTAGGTGCTGCCACACTTGTAATACTTACCTGTACTGCCACCGCCGTACTCTCGCAATTGTCTTGTGTCTGCGTGGTATAATAGGTCCTCCCGTTTTCCAAGGGACTGTTCGGGGTAAGTAACTGCGTCAAGTTTTGGTCACTATACCAGCGGATAGCAGTTCCCGTGACCTGCAGGTTACTGACTGTTGCAGCATTGCAAAAGGATTGATTCTGAGGGGCTGTCGGGGAGGATACATTGACAACCCGTACCTGAACAGCCCTTCTGCCTGCACTCTCACAGCCGTCAATCGTCTGGCTTGCAAAGTATGTTCTACCATCAACCAACTGTTCGGTATTGGGTAGTGGTGTTGTTTCTGTAGCCCTCGCATACCAGCGGATATTCTGGCCCGTGGCTGTAAGTTCATTCACCGTAGCACCGATGCACAAGGTCTGATTTGCTGCAGCCGTCGGTAGGTCAGTACTGTTGATGCTTACCCTAACCGCCAGCCTCGTGGCACTCTGACAGCTGCCTGATTGCTGTTCCGCAAAGTAGGTGATGCCGTTTTGGAGTGGGGCTGTCGGAGCAAGTGCCGTCCCTCCCGTAGCGGTAGCATACCAGCGGATATTGGTACCACTGGCCGTCAAGTTCGCTACCGTTGCACCCGGGCAGAAGCCCTGCTCTGTATTGCCCTGTGGCGCCTCCACTGCATTGATGGCTACCTGTACGGCCGTCGGTACACTCTCGCAACTATTTTGGGTCTGAGTAGCATAATAGGTCTGTCCGCTTTGAAGCGGGATATTCCCACTCAGTTCCACACTCAGGTTTTGGTCGCTATACCAGCGGATATTGGTGCCCGTAGCCTGAAGGTCTGAGATAAGCGCAGCATTGCAGAATTCCTGAAGAGGGGTGGCTGTAACCGCCGGAACAGGGGCCACTGTAACACGCACCGTCTGCCTGCTTCTGCTCTCGCAGCCCTCAATCGTCTGCGTTACAAAATACTCCCTGCCATCTTCCAAAGGAGTTTCTACTGCCAATGGGGTACCTCCTGTAGGTGTGATGTACCAGCGGAGATTCTGACCGTCCGCACTCAAGTCGGACACTCGTGCTCCCGGGCAGAAATTTTGGGTGGCT
>NZ_JBSZCK010000012.1:0-54606 GCF_054166905.1 Mongoliitalea sp.
ATTGATGAAGTTTACAATATTCATGGTCAAAACCGTTTATTTTGACCTAATTTAGATACATTGAATGATCACAAATAGCAATTGTCACTAACTGTCATTATATATTTATTTGGCTACTGGTGTAATTACGGATATACATAAAAAAGAAAAATAAAAGCTTTGGTAAAAAAGGCATATTTATGGAATAGACTACTCTACACAGGAATTGCAAGCATTCTATTTTTTGGGATTTTCATCTATTCTGGGACTATTGAGCCTTATCCATTATTGCAGCCGACGGAAGTATTAACTTACATCGGGTATATGCTAGCTGCATTTGGAACGATTATTATAGTAAAATCTTTCAAAAATTTCAGTGGGAAAAGGTTTGCTGGACTGACGCCCCACGATGATTTGGAAATTAAAGAAGAATTGATCCAAACGGGCATTCATGGGTACATTAGGCATCCAATTTATGCAGGATTGATGCTTATTTTTATAGGATATTTCCTCTTCTCTCCTACCTTAACATCCTTGATTCATGCAGGTATGCTAGTATTCTATTTACCGATAGGTATTAGATTGGAAGAAAAAAAATTGTTGGCAATCTTTGGCGAAGCATATAAAAAGTATCAATCAAAAGTCCCCGCACTTATTCCGATAGGCAAAAAAAAAGCCAACTGATTTAGCCGGCTTTTTTTATTTTTAATCCATCCCTAAGAAGTCTACCTCAAACTTCAAAATAGAATTGGCAGGAATTCTTTCCAAATTAGCATTATCTTGATATGCCCATGGCGAAGGAATGATGATTACAGCTTTCGTTCCACTTCTCATTCTTCGGAAAGCTATACTAAATCCCTCAATGGCATCTCTCTGACCAACGGTGAACTCAAAAATTCTATATTGCCTGTTTTCGTCAAAAATATTGTTCGCTATCGCAACATCTTTTTGATTAGTATCAAAGACCGTCCCATCAAGCAACATCCCCGTGTAATTCATGAATACGAGATTTCTATCAACTGCAAAAGCACCATCACCTTCTTTTTGAACTATGATGATCACACCATTTGGATCATGGACCCTATATAAACTATCAATAGCTGCAGTTTCTAAATATTGCTCAATAATTTCCTTGTCACGGGCTAAATTCCCTTCAACATCGTATACAGGCCCAAAAGGACTTACCGGTTCACAAGCTATCCCTAACATAGAGATAAAGACTAATCCATAAAATATAACTCTACTTCTCATTATAACCCGTCGTCTATGCCGCTTTTCCTAACTTCAATTAAATCTATTTCAAAAATCAAAGGCTGATTTCTCAAGTCACCTGCCCTTGGGTCATCTCCATATCCAAACAAGGAAGGGAAGATAATAAATGCTTTATCACCTTGCTCCATTTGGGATATTCCAAACTCAAACCCAAGAATTACTCTTCTGAACCCCATCCAAACCCCTAAAGGCTCATACGTTCTTTGTGGATTGAAAAGATTATTATCTCTTGCAACTTGTTCAATAGAGGTGTCAAAAATTGAATTATCTAATAGTTTCCCCGTGTAATCTACGAAGGCTGAGTCCCCTTCAAAGGGAATAATACCAGAATCAGATACTTCCTGCCAAAACATATAAATACCTCTTAAAGGATCAGAAAGTTCTTTTACTGAAGGTATGTCATTATTCCTTAGGTATTCCTCAATTCTCTCCACTTCCCGTTCAAATCGGGTCAATGAATTTTCAGAATCTGAAATGCATCCTGAAAACAGGAAGAAAATTGATAGAATACCTAAGAATTGCTTTTTCATAATTTTTGTTTTTTGATCTAATCAAGATTGAAGCTTTTGGCCCTACTTGATCTATCAATTTACTTTTGAACGTCAGTGATTTCTACGTCAAAAATCAAGATCGAGTTTGGTCCAATGGCACCGCCAGCAGCTCTTTCTCCATAAGCTAATGGAGAAGGAATGATTAACTTCGCTTTGTCGCCTTTTTTCAGCAATGCCAAACCTTCATCCCATCCTGGAATAACTCTGCCTTGACCTACCATTACATCAAATGGTGCGTAGCCGCCTACTGCGTCACGCTGCTCGCTGAAGACACCGTTAGCCTGTGCTACATCTTTCAAACTTGTATCGAATAATGTGCCATCTAATAGGTAACCAGCATAATGAACAAATGCTAAATCACCAGCTTCGATGGCAGGACCTGTACCTTCTTTCTCTATGACGTAAAATAAACCTGACTCTGTCTTGGTTGCCTGAATATTATTTTCTGCCAAATACTCCTCGATCAATTTAACATCTGTTTGCAACTGAACAGCTGAACTTTCTGCCATTTTTTTCATTTGGGCATCTTGCAAGGCCATGAAGTATGCTTCCACCCCTTCCTGATCCAAGACATCAATTACACCGATTTGGATCTTGATTTTTTGTTCCGCTGTCAAGAAAAATGGAATATTGTCTCTGAATACTTTTTGAGCAACAGTTTCGATATAAATACTATCTGCTTTTTTCAATCCTAAAAAGATCTCATCCATACCTGTTTCTCTAGGAAGAGAATCATTGAACTGCAAGTAGCCCGGCATTTCCTGCTCATAGGTGGATATAAACACTGAATCTTTATCAGTCTTTACTATCAGGTTGTATAGAATGAACTCCCCATTTTTTGGAGAAACTTTACCTTCTTTGATATAGGTATATTCAATTCCGTCGGATGTGGTTTTGGTTTTTTTACAAGATACCAAACCAAGGGTTGCTGTCAGAATAACAGCCAATAAAAGGGTACTCTTAATTTTTTTCATGGATGAGTTCTAATTGATTGAAAAGGGTGTGTTGATTTTCTTTTATAAGTTGTTCGAATTTATCGGTAGTATCTTTGAGCGATAGCACTGACTTACCTCCAGAGGCATTTTTGTGACCTCCTCCATCAAAGTGTTCCGCAGCAAATTTATTAACAGCTACTTCTTCTACGGACCTGAAGGAAATCTTTATTCCATCTTCACGCTCAGTAAAAAGTGCCGCAATCTTTATTCCATCCAAAGATAATGCATAATTAACTAATCCCTCGGTATCTCCTGTTTGAGAATTGTATTTACGCAAGTCTTTTTTGTTGATAGCAAAGTAAGCTGTTTTCAAATCTTGCAGGATAACCAATCTACGACTGATAGCAAAGCCTATGAATTTTAATCGATCAATCGAATTATTGTCATAAATCTGACGCGATATGCGAGTATTATCTGCACCTAACTCTATCAAATCGGCAGTGATTAGATGGACGTTTTTGGTAGTGTTTGGATGTCTGAAGCCTCCTGTATCTGTCATGATACCTGCATATAAGCAATCTGCGATATCTTTATCTATCAGCTCTTTATCTCCCAATTTGCAGATGAGTTCAAAAATCAACTCACATGTCGCCGCTGCCTGTGTACTCCAGTAACGGAAATTAACAAAGTCTTTCGGGTCTTGATGATGGTCAATATTTACTTTAAAAGCTGTACTTTCCAAAAAGAAAGGCATAAACTCATGCATACGCTTAGGGCAGGAGAAGTCTAAACCTATAAGCAATGTTGCTTTTTTTAATTTCTCCAGTGCTTTTAATGCTTGCTTTTCATCCTCAAAGTTTAATACTTCTTCATTACCCTTCATCCAATGTAGGAACGTAGGATAATCAGAAGGTGTCACTACCGTAACATCATGACCTTTTTTCTTGAGGTAATTAGCCAAACCCAAACTAGATCCCAACGCATCAGCATCTGGCTTGTGATGTGTAGTAATAATTACGTGCTGAGGGGAGGCTAATAGGTTTTTTAATGACTCTAATTCTTGCATTCGATTGCGTTTGTTGGTGAGCATTTAGCGCACACAGTCTGCAAAGGTGAGGAATATTTTTTAATTTTCCCAATTAAGCTAATGAGCTTAAAAAGAAATAGATAACGGAATATTTATGGCTTTTATATGACTTTCTCATGAATTAAGGTATTTTTGCACCCGAATTTAAATCCATATTAATTACAGAAAAATGGCAGGTAACAGAACATTCACAATGATTAAGCCTGATGCTTTTGGCGCAGGTAACTCAGGTGCAATATTGAAAATGATTGAAGAGGCAGGTTTTAAAATTGTAGCCATGAAAGCAACACAGCTAACTCCTGAACTAGCTGGTAAATTTTATGAGGTTCACAAAGAAAGACCTTTTTACAATGACCTTTGTAAGTATATGTCTTCAGGTCCTATTATCGCAGCTATCTTGGAAAAAGATAATGCAGTAGAGGACTTTAGAACTTTGATCGGTGCGACAAACCCCGCTAATGCCGCTGAAGGAACTATCCGTAAAATCTTTGCTACTTCTATTGAAGCTAACGCAGTCCACGGATCCGACTCCGACGAAAACGCAGCAATCGAAGGAGATTTCTACTTCAGCAAACTGGAGAGAGTAAGATAAAAAAGAGCAGCCTAGAGCTGCTTTTTTTATGAGTTTTTTATTTAGTTATTCGTAATTGGGGAAACAAAAAAACCATTGAAGAAGAGTAACCATTAAGAAGTGAAGGAGTATTAAGATGATAAAACCATTCATTCCCTTAATCCCTCCATAGTTAAAAACACAGGGTGAAATTTTTTCTCACTTTTTGATGTTATTGTTTGAAACGAAACTTCCATGTCTCAAGCAGTACAGTTTAATTTCGATACAACTTATACCAAACTCCCAGCCTTTTTTTACAGTGAAATAGCTCCTACGCCTGTGGCTAATCCTCAGTTGGTTTTACTGAATCAAGGATTGGCACAAAAACTCGGAGTTACTTTTGATGAGCAAAAGATTCCTGATTTAGGAGAGATCTTTGCGGGAAATCAGTTAATCCCGGAGTCTACCCCTATTGCACAGGCCTACGCTGGTCATCAGTTTGGGAGTTTTACTATGCTAGGAGATGGAAGGGCAATCCTGCTTGGTGAGCAACTTACACCAAACGGAGAGCGCTATGACATCCAACTCAAAGGTTCAGGTCGAACTCCATACTCCAGAGGAGGAGATGGACGTGCACACTTTGCAGCCATGTTGAGAGAATACCTGATGTCAGAAGCCTTGCATTATCTAAAAATCCCCACCTCCAGATCCTTGGCAGTTGTTTGGACTGGAGAACCTGTATATAGAGAGCGGACCAGACCCGGTGCGGTCTTAACAAGAGTAGCCAAAAGTCACCTGCGGGTAGGCACATTTGAATATGCAAGAAATTTCCAAGGAGGAACTCACCTCCAAGATCTTTTGGATTATGCCATTGCCAGACATTTCCCGTCTTTGGATGATGCTGAAAATAAAGCCATCGCATTCTTTGAAGAAGTAATGGAGTTGCAGGCTGATTTGATTGTAGATTGGATGCGGGTAGGTTTTATCCATGGGGTGATGAATACGGATAATATGTGTATTGCAGGAGAAACGATCGATTACGGACCATGTGCATTTATGAATGCCTATGATCCCAAAACCGTCTTTAGCTCCATCGATACCCAAGGCCGGTATGCCTATGGCAATCAACCTTACATTGCTCATTGGAATCTATCTTGCTTAATCTCTGCCTTGCTGCCAGCAATCTCATCCGACAAAGAGGAAGCAGTCAAATTAGCAGAGTCAAGTTTGAAAAAATTTCCTGCTATCTACGAAGCCAAATGGCTGGATATGATGCGCAGGAAGCTAGGACTTACACAGGTAGACGCAAACGACAAGCAGCTTATTGACAGACTGCTCGGATGGATGCAAGGACAAAAAGCCGATTTCACAAATACTTTTTTCTATTTGACAGAAGACAAACTCCCTTCTACAGAAGTTTACCAGTCTCCTATTGTAATTGAATGGATTGCTGACTGGGAACAACGTATCGGGCAAGAAAACAGATCTAAAGCAGATGCACAAGCATTAATGCGCAAAGTAAACCCTGCCTTTATCCCAAGAAATCATCGAGTTGAAGAGGCGCTAAATGCCGCAGAAAAAGGAGATATGAAACCATTCCATCAATTATTAGAAGTTATCCAACAACCATACATGTTCAGAACTTCACTAGAAAGCTACCAAGAAGTCCCTCAATCATTTGATGAAAATTATCAGACATTCTGCGGAACTTGATTTCCAATTGATGCAAGCATCCTCTAATTCAAAACACCTGCTCCATTGGCTGTTTTGACAGGGTATATTTCTGGTTCTATTCCAAAAGTAGCTACATAAGAATCACGAAGCTTGGAAAGCGTAGCCTCCAGCTGCTCCTGGGCTATCAGGTTGATGGTACAACCGCCAAAACCTCCTCCCATTATCCGGCTACCCCAGACGGATTCTAGTTGATTTGCTTGAGAAACCAAGTGATCCAATTCCTCACAGCTGACTTGATATAGCTTGCTGAGTCCTTCATGCGATTGATACATTAATTTTCCCAAGGCCCTTAATTGTCCAGCTTGAAGGAATTCGGCAGCTTTTTCAACACGCAAATTTTCCTCCACTACATAGAGGCAACGTTGATAGATGACAGAAGGCAATTTCACTGCTTCCAACATAGCTAGGCTGACATCCCGCAAAGAGCTCACCTCAGGGTAAACTTGTTGGATGATGGAGACCCCTTGTTCACACTCCAATCTTCGCTGATTGTATTGAGAATCACCAAGGCTATGACTGACTTTGGTATTGATTAAGACTAAGCCAGCATTTCCTAAGGATAAAGGCAAGTACTGATAATCCAAGCTTCGGCAATCCAGTTGGATGGCATGCCCTTCGCTTCCCATGACTGAGGCAAATTGATCCATCACCCCACACTTGACTCCAGCAAAATTATGTTCAGCTTCTCGCGCTATTCGAATAACTTCCTCTTTGCTTACGTTAAATTCAAACAATTGAGCAAGTGCATAAGTAGTGGAACACTCCAAAGCAGCAGAAGAAGATAATCCCGATCCAACTGGAATATTTCCTCCAAAGACGGCATCAAACCCTTCCAAGGCTACTCCCTTTGCTTGTAGGCCATACATGATTCCGATGATGTAGTTGGCCCAACTTTTTTCTACAGGCATCAAGGGTTCATCCAAGGAGATGTGAATGCTATCGTTTAAATCCACCGCTATCAAATGACATATACGTTTACCATTTTTGGATACAGCCATGGTAATGCCAAGGTCTATTGCTGCAGGTAGTACAAACCCCTGATTATAATCTGTATGATCTCCGATAAGGTTGATTCTCCCAGGAGCATGGGCAAGCACCTGAGGCGTTCCGAAGTGATGTTGAAATAATTGGGTAATGTGGGTTTGAAGGTTCATATAGGTTTGACGATGGTATAAGTGTAATTTTTTTTCAAGAAATCTTATAGCTGCAATGACTGAATCCAACGCATCAAAAGCGTATCGTCCAATTGATACTTTTACTTTTCCTATCACAGAAGTAGTTGGGGCTATGATAACCGATTAGTAAAAATAGATTTTTAGGAGCTCTCATACAGTCTTAAGAATTATAACATGAATTTTATCACGTAAAATACGTGACGTAAATCACGAAACGTTGATTACATGAAGAAAGTACGAAAAATAATTTTTAGTCTACTTGTGAACTCACTTTATTTTTTCACCAAGCTGTTCTACGACAGTATGTTTCTCAAAGCGCTTGGCAAAACTTTGGTCCTCTGTCTTCATCCAGACATCCCAAAAAGTAAAATACAGCCCATAGTTACATTTGTAGCGCAAGTGATGCAAATCGTGATGCGTAGCACCAACCATCCATTTAGCCCAAGAAGATTGTAATGTTTTAGAACCATACACTTCAACACCGGCATGATTAATAACAGCTGTAATGGACATGGTCAGCAAAAGTGCAAGTAACACGAAAAAGTGCATGGGCAATACCAACACTAATAGCGGTAGGAAAATTGCCTGCAACAAGGCCTCATAGGGATGAAAAGAAAAAGAAGTAAAGGAACTGGTATACAAACTATTGTGATGAATATGGTGGAAATGCTTTAATACACTTGGCTTATGCATCCAGCGATGCAACCAGTAGTAATAGGTTTCATGGATAAATAAAGCAATAGCAAAACTGAGAGGCATCCACAGAATATCCCATACACTTAATTGGGTATATAAAAGACTCCAATCTCGCTGCCAAAAAATGAGTAAAGCAGTACCAGAAAAAGCAAAAATAATTGCTCCAAGAAAGGAATACCAGATTTCTGTCTTGACTTGAGGTAGTTTTATTTGCTCATGAAGTCTTCTATAGGGCATTTTATCCCCGTATTTTTTATACACCAACTCATGATAACCCCAAGCTAAGAGTAAGTATCTCAAAAAAACACCCAAAAAGAGTATTCCTACAATCAACGCGAAATTAGGAAGCTCTGTATAATCTACCCCTAGCAACCAATCTAACTTAAAATCCATAGCTATATTCCAATAATACAAAAATAGGTTTTACAAACTTCAAATTCACTTAAAAAAATCAATTTCCAAAAGCAGTCAACACCAAATTTCTTGGCCCACCATAATCTCTAAACTCACATAAGTAAATCCCTTGCCAAGTTCCGAGGTTTAACCTCCCGATGGTAATTGGAATTTGTACACTATTGCCAAGTAAACTGCTCTTCAGATGAGCCGGCATATCATCCGCTCCCTCGTAGGTGTGGATAAACTTGGAATAATTTTCAGGCACTAAATCATTGACAAAGGTTTCAAAATCCTTTCTCACGATAGGATCTGCATTCTCATTGATGGTCAAGCCAGCGGAAGTATGTTTGATAAACACCTGCAACATGCCCGTCTGAATCTCTCGGATTTCCGAAAACTGTTGTTCAATAGTACCTGTAATCAAATGAAAGCCCCGTGGATAGGGTTTGAGTTGGATTTCTTTTTGGAAGAGTTTCACTTTAAATGTATCTTTTAATAGTGACCATAAGCACCAATAATATATACAGAAACTTTCTCTCCATCTATGCTATATACTAAGCGATGAAATCTATTAATTCTCCTAGACCATAAATTCACTTTCAAATATTTTAGTCTTTCTGGCTGTCCTGTTCCTGTCTCCGGATGAAGTTTTAATTCCTCAATTAATTGTTGTAGCTTTTTCAAAAGCACTTTATTCCAGTCTTTTTCAGTTTTTCAATGTCCTCAAGTGCTTCTGGGGAAAAAATTATTTCAAAATTCATGTTTCAAAAAGCTTACGCTGCTCATCTTCACTTAGCCTGATTCCCCTTCCTTCTTCCAAGGACCTTAAACTTTTTTCAATCCTATCTAGAATTTCTGGATTTTCAAAAAATCTATCATTTTTAACTTCCGAAGTCAATTCATAGGATTTATTTCTCCTTTTAATTACAACCCTTTCATTTTGATCGACAAGATCAAAGTACTTTTTTTGGTTTTCTCGGAATTCTCTTGAACTAATTACTATCATAATTTTACATTTGTGTACACATTTTGGTACATAAATTTAAAATTAAAAGTTCATCTTTAAAAGTAGGTGGCAAATTATTTTAGCTTTTAAAACAAGATGGGAATCACACACATCTAATTTTATTGAGAGGCTACTGATAGAAAGAACCCTCTAACCAAGGAAATTCTTTATTTTTACAAAAAAATGGGCTCAGGAAAGTATTTTCTCAACTTTGAAGCCCCATCCAAAAAACACCGATTGATATGTCCAACAACGATATCCTCCGCAGCCTACGCTACACCTTTGATTTGTCAGATGATCAGATGATGAAACTATTCAAACTCGGCGGTTTGGAGGCTAGCAGGGCTGAAGTGAGTGATTGGCTCAAAAAGGAAGATGATCCGGATTTCAAGGCTATCTATGATATTGATTTAGCTGCTTTTTTGAATGGATTTATCATCAAAAAACGAGGTAAGAAAGACGGAGAAGATCCCAAACCTGAAAAATCCCTCAGCAATAATGCCATCCTTCGGAAGCTTAAAATTGCTTTGAATATGAAGGATGAGGATATCTTGGATGCATTAGCTTCGGTGGATTTTAAGTTTGGCAAACATGAGCTCAGCGCTCTATTTCGCAAACCAACCCAGGAACAGTATAGGCCTTGTAAAGATCAGGTGTTGAGAAACTTTTTAAGAGGTCTTCAGGTGAAATACAGGCCTGAGTAGAAAAGATTAGTTTCTAGGGCTAATAATTTTGGCTAGTCAAATTTTAAACCGAGCTTATATACTATAAAATAATCTCGTTCCACTTCCAGATCCACCTTTCCCATGGACCATAGTTCTCCATCTCGAAGGATAATATTTCTTGGATCCACATTCGTGAGTACAAAATCATTTATCAATTTACCCTCAGAATCAAAAATAGCAACCCTATGAGGGTATTTTTTCAGCATACGTTCGCGAAACGCATTCCATTCTTCGGGAGATTTGTTCTCTTTTGAGATAGCTAAGTCTTGCTGATCATAGCCAGGAAAATAACCCAAAATAAAGTAATCATCTACCCTAGTAAGTGTCTCGATTCTTCCAAAAGAAAAGAAATTTAGGAAAGAATCGGTAT
This sequence comes from Mongoliitalea sp., assembly GCF_054166905.1. Lineage (NCBI taxonomy): Bacteria > Pseudomonadati > Bacteroidota > Cytophagia > Cytophagales > Cyclobacteriaceae > Mongoliitalea > Mongoliitalea sp. The sequence goes on from NZ_JBSZCK010000012.1 coordinate 10,477, forward strand.
TATAGACATCTTCTCCCTTGTAGAAATTGTAATTGGGAATGTCTAGAGGAATTTCTCTGATTAGCTGAAAAGGTCGTGTTTTCTCATAAACATAAATCTTGGGCTCTGCGCCATGGACCACGAGTAATTCACCCTCAGTAAGTTCAAAAATAGGAGCCCAAGCATCTCTGTAAAAATATTTTCCGTTACGATACAGACTTGATTCTGGGATTTTCATGAGCTCCTCTCGTTTACCCGTAGTTTTATCTACCAAAATTATGGCATTTACTTCTTCGTACAGTTTCCGGTCACTATAATCAATATTTCTCGAGCCCTGATCAAAGTAAAGATACCCTTCCTTCAAAATTCCCAAACTGAAACCCATCGATATCTTTGCAAAATTATACGGTTGTATGTCCTGAATTTTTGTTCGGGTAAGTAGCTTACCTGAAAAATCATAGGTCAATAAACCATTGATACCATAGGCTAAGAACTCATGCTCACCGACGATTTTTAAAGGGGCAAATAAAACGCCATACGTATCTGGCAGATTACCTAATTTAGAATAGGAGTGAATAATAGTTCCCTCAAAATCTGCCACATAGATATCTTGAGAATTATTCCCTTGCTCAGTAAACAACACTATTCCCGTCGTTGGGTCGATGTCTTGAACAATCGGATTCCCTAAGAATGCAATTTGAATGCTGTCTATTTTTTCTAGGCTAACTTGACTTTTATCAACTTGAATAGATGAATTCGAGTCTTTGCTTGATTGACTACAGGATATAAGGAGAAGCGGAAGTAAAACAAATCGACAAAGATGTTTCATGAAGGCTAAATTTGCTCCTTAAATATACTGTTGCTTTAGTTGAAAAACAAAGATGCCGTTTAATTGCCACAAAATGAGAAAATACGGATCATATGTTCAACAACCATATCATTCAAAGTTCCACCTTCATCCTTGATTTTTACAGATGATATAACTTTTTATAGATAGCGGTTTACAAGAAAGCAAGGCTTAAGTAAGTGATTAGCTGAAAAAGGAAGATGACCCAGATTTAAACCCATCTTTGATATTGATTTAGCAGCTTTTCTAAATGGGTCTACAGATTAGGCTTAGATCCTAATAATCAATGCTTAGTCGAATAAAACCCAATTCATCATGAAAATTGGAAAATACCCACAGCTTACCGTCTTTTGCAAAGTACTTCATACTTTCTGAAGATAATTCTTGAATCTCCCCTTCTTTGACTATATTGAAATCCCCATCAAAGATGGTAAGGAAGACCTTGGTTTCCTGAACTTTGGGTAGAAAATCTCCCGCTTCAAGGATATCAGTGAATATTTTGATAGCTGAAAGTCGTAAATAAACCTTATTTACTTCATCCCAAACCGGTGGACTAAACTTGACTTGTTCCAGAAAACCTTGATACGCATTTTTTAATTCGTCAACCGTTGCAATAGACTTTTTGTCTAATTGCTTAACAGCTTTGGGGGTTAAAGCTGGCTTATAATCAAGATGCCTAAGTAGTTTACCAGCAGCAGAAAAGATATACAGCTCACTAGTAAAATCGTGACTGATAATTACCAATCCATTTTCTGATTTCAAGTAGACTGTAGGCTCTAAAAAGAAATAAGTTCCTGAACCATCTAACTCTAAAATATTATTTTCATAGGATTTACTTAGGTCCACATCGAATCGATTACGTGTATTTTCTTTCGTAGAAAGAACCTCTAGCGTAAGGCTTCGATCGTTCCCATACGGTAAACCAAATACTCGCATGGTGTCACTAAACTCAAGCGCCAATTCATTTTTATGCATAAGGGCATCATTTTCAATGCCCACTTTGGACCAATCTGTTTTTTTTATCTTTTTTCCGTTGGAATCAAATACTGCCGATTGCTCAAATGCTTTGATAAAAAACAAATGATCTTTTAGCACATAGATATTGCTGATATAACTTATCCCATTAGGTCCATCTTTTTCTAGAAGAATGCTTTTACTATATTCTTGCCTATCCAAACTTATTTCATCGATTGCATTATCAAATTTATTGATCAAATAGATGCTAGCCTTTTCAGGACTTAAATCGGAGATGGCAAGATTCCTCGTGAGATCAAAATTTCTCCCTTTTGAATCAATCATTACTGTATCTGATTGAAATGACAAGCTGAAATCTGAAACTGCTTGCTGCTTTGTTTCACAGGATAAAAAAAGGACTAAAATCAAAAGGTTGATGGCGAGTGTATATTTCATATAGGCAATTTTCTAAACTAAAAGTAATATGTTCAAGGCATTTAGAAAACTTAAAATTAGTTAATCATATTTGAATTCGAACCTAAACTCATTAAAACCAAAAAAAGCGAGGTTATTCAACCTCGCTTTTTACTTGTAGTTCTATTTCTTCTCCTGATTCATCCAGGAATCTGTACTCCGTCACCGGAAGTGAGGAATCTTTAATCAGTTTAACCCACTTAAAGTATTTGAAAAACCACTTTACTCGTTTGGAAACCACACCATTTGTAAAATATGCATACAGGTATGGATGAAGTCCAATGTGGATGTTTGATACATTTTGGATAGTAGCAATATGTTCCAAGTCTTTTTCTAGCTGATCTGCTACTAGGATAGATGCTTGGATTTTGCCTGTTCCGTTACAAGATGGACAGACTTCTTTTGTGACAATATTGACTTCAGGTCTGACGCGCTGCCTCGTAATTTGCATTAAACCGAATTTGGTTAACGGCAGGACTGTATGTTTGGACCTGTCATCGTGCATTTCTTCTCTCATAGCATCATAAATGGCTTTTTTGTTGTCAGCCTTTTTCATGTCTATGAAATCCACCACGATGATACCTCCCATATCGCGGAGGCGCAATTGTCTGGCAATTTCTTTAGCAGCAACCAAGTTTGTTTTTAATGCTGTAGTCTCTTGGTCGCTTTCTTGATTGGACTTGTTACCACTGTTGACATCAATCACATGTAATGCTTCTGTGTGTTCGATGATCACATAACCTCCCTGAGGAAGGCTGATGGTCTGTCCAAACAAGCTTTTGATTTGCTTTTCTATTCCAAAACTTTCAAAGAGCTTCGCTTTTCCGTTGTAAAGCTTAACAATTTTTTCTTTTTCAGGGGCTATACTCCTGATGTAAGATCTGATTTGATCGTAGATCAATTCGTCTTCGACGGTGATTGCATCGAATGATTCGTTGAGCAGGTCTCGAATGATCGAGGAGGCCATACTCATTTCTCCGATTATCTTGTCGCAACTTTTCGCTTTGTGAAGCTTTTTGATACCATCTTCCCAAGTTGTTACAAGATTTCTTAAATCTTTGTCCAACTCAGTAACTGATTGACCTTCAGCAACTGTTCGAATAATTACGCCAAAATTGGCTGGCTTTATAGAAGTAATCAAGCGAACTAAACGCTTGCGTTCCTCTGCACTTCGTATTTTCTTAGATACATTGACTGTATCAGAGAAAGGAACGAGTACTATATAGCGCCCTGCCAAGGAGAGCTCACAGGAAAGTCTTGGACCTTTGGTGGAGATGGGTTCTTTTACCACCTGCACCAGTATCTGATTATTTTTAGAAAGGACATTGGAAATTTTTCCAAGCTTTTCGATATCAGGCTCTAGGTCAAAGTTTTTGAAGTTGAAGTTAGTATACCCATTGTTTTTGATCAATTTAGTGAACTTGTTCAGGCTATTGATCTGTGGTCCTAGGTCTTGATAATGCAAAAATGCATCTTTTTCATACCCTACATCGATAAAGGCTGCATTGAGGCCATTGACGATTTTACGGACTGTACCTAGGTAGATGTCTCCAACTTTAAACTGGTTTTCTCCACCCTCAGAGTGGAGTTCAACCAAGTTTTTGTCTTTTAATAGAGCGATCCGACTTCCGTTTTGAGCAGAATCGATTAGTAATTCTGTGCTCAAATTGGTCTTGTTTTATTTTTTAGTACAAGTAGTTAGAAACCAAACAAGAAGAAGTGATTACTTCTTCTTATGTCTGTTTTTTCTAAGTCTTTTCTTACGCTTGTGCGTAGCGATTTTATGTCTTTTTCTTTTCTTACCGCAAGGCATAGTTTTAAAGATTTAACGTGGAACAATAATTTTATAGTCTTTCCAAGTAGCTATCCACACTTGCCAAAATCATAGGATCTGAACTCATGTTTCTAACTTCCTGAAACTGCTTTTTTGCTTTGTTATTTTGCTTAGACTCAAAATAGCTTACAGCTAAGTAAAACTGACCTTGAATATTAGCAGGGTGATGCTTGACCAACTCTTCAAATCGCTCTGCAGCTCTTCTATGTTGACCGGATTGCATTGATAAGATCCCCATATTGAAAAGGGCATCTTCATTAGTAGGATCTGCATCCAATATTTCCCGCAACATAGTAATCCCTTGCATAGGATTGGATGAAGAAACATAAGTCATCGCCACTCTTGTTTTCAAATCTGAACGTGCTGGATTTTCATCCAAGACTTTATTCAAAAAGAAACGGGTTCTATCCGCAAGATAAGCAACCTTTTCTTCATTCAATGCAAATGTGTAGGCTTCATAATAAGCAATACCTGCTTTTTCGAAGCGCTCTATGGACTGTATTCTATCCGCAGCTTTATCTAGGAAGTATGCGGCAGAATCAAACTTACCTGCTTGGGAATATAAAGATGCAAGCGTATCTGCAAGCGCTGCGAAGCGCTCCAAATCATTTTCCTTACTGAGTTTTTCAGAAATGCGTTGCAATGCTTCCTGTGCCTCCGGGGCAATTGGTGCATTGTGCAAATCTTCCATACCGGAAGGGGTAGAACTGCCTGCTTCTGAAATAGCCGATTCACCATCATCATTTTTGACAATAACTCTAGGTAGTGAAAATAACAAACCTATAGCAACGACTCCTATAACGATGGCAATGATCTGTGACTTTTTCATAAGCAGGACTTTTACTCCAAATTAGTCTTGTGGAGCTAGTTCTTTAATTTTTTTGCTGTTTTTGATCTTCTCAATAAACACTTTAGAAGGCTTGAATGCTGGCACATAGTGCTCATCGATTACAATCGCAGTGTTCTTAGAAATATTACGTGCAATTTTCTTTGCTCTCTTCTTATTGATGAAGCTTCCGAAACCTCTCACGTAAATATTTTCTCCTTCTGCCATGGAATCTTTTACTACTTTGAAGAACGCCTCAACTGTCTGAGTCACATCGTCTTTCTGGATTCCAGTCTTTTCCGAAATCTTGGTGATTACTTCTGCTTTAGTCACTGTTGTTGAATTTAAATTATTATCGAATAAGCTTAACCAGCTATTAACCAACTATTTTTGGGACTGCAAATTTAAAGGAAGCAATTCAATATAAAAACAAAAAGACCAAAATTAGATTGAATTGTTTAACATTATCTTCACATCAAACATTCATATCACCTTGAGCACAAACGCATTTGCACACAATATTCTCCACTGGTTTGAGGCCAATAAGCGGGATTTACCATGGAGAAACACAAAAAACCCATACATCATTTGGTTATCTGAGATCATTTTACAGCAAACTAGAGTAGCTCAAGGGCTGCCATATTTTGAAAAATTTTTAAGCAATTACCCGACAGTTGAGAACTTGGCAGCAGCTCCGAGCGAAGATATCATGCGTTTATGGCAAGGATTAGGCTATTATTCGCGTGCTAGAAACCTCCATTTTTGTGCTCAGCAAGTGGTGAACGAATACGGAGGAAGGTTTCCAGCCACTTATAAAGAATTGCTTAAACTAAAAGGAGTAGGGACTTACACTGCGGCTGCCATCGCATCTTTTGCTTTTGATGAAGCCGTTGCGGTGGTAGATGGGAATGTATTTAGAGTCCTTGCAAGGTATTTTGGAATAGCTACTGATATTGCTAGCCATACAGGCAAGAAAGAATTTGAAGCATTAGCCAATGAAGTACTCCCCCCAAATATGGCCGGAAGCTACAATCAAGCAATTATGGAGTTTGGAGCATTGCACTGTACTCCTAACAAGCCAAGTTGCGACACCTGTACACTCAGGCAATCTTGTGTAGCACACACTAATAATCTAGTACAAGACCTGCCGGTTAAAATTAATAAAGTGAAAGTAAGGGAGCGGTATTTTCAATACTTTCAAATCGCTTGTGGGGACCAAGTAATTATCCGCCAAAGAGGACCTAAAGATATTTGGGAGGGTCTATTTGAATTTCCATTAATTGAAACAGACAAAAAAGAGGAGCTACAAACTGTCCATGAAGAGATTTTGAATGGCCTTGAAATTATTCCGACACAAATTGTCCATGATTCTTCACAAGTATTTAAACATATCCTGTCACATCAAAGAATTTTTGCCAACTTTGTGAAGTTCGAATTTGAAAAAAAGCATGAGGAACAGTTGAAACAATGGGCACATGCACAATATTGGCAGTTGGTATCAAACGAGACTTTTGACAACTTAGGAAAGTCACGATTGATTTTAAGGTATTTGAACGGTGAAGAATAATCCGTATATTTTAGGGATTCATTTTTGTTAAACATTTAAACAATTGAAACGATGGCAGGAGTAAACAAAGTTATTTTGGTTGGCAATTTGGGTTCAGACCCAGAAGTGAAGCATTTGGAAGGCGACAAAGTGGTTGCTAATGTAAGTCTGGCTACCACAGAGAGCTACAAAGACCGTAGCGGAAATAGGATCGACAACACGGAGTGGCATGATTTGGAGCTTTGGGACGGCTTGGCTAAGATTGCGGAGTCCTATTTAAAAAAGGGAAGTAAAATCTATGTAGAGGGTAAAATCAAAACCGATACTTGGCAGGATGAACAGGGAAATAATCGAAAAAAAGTCCGTATTCGGGTTTTGAACATGACTATGCTCGACTCCAGGCAAGAAGGAGGAGGAGCTCCAGCCCAATCGGGTGGTTATCAGCAAAGTCAACCTCAAAATAGGCCTATGCAACCAGTATCGTCCACACCTGAACCGCTTCAGGAAGATGATGATTTACCATTCTAAGCTTAAAGGCTTGAAATATTGTTTATTATTTGCTTAATTTTGCAAATATCAATTTTGAATGTAGATGGACGACCCATACCCGAGTCTTTTGTCGCTAGTTGAAACTGCACATGTTTCAACTAGCTACCTTTTGATAAATGCCTTGATTTTTGTCCTGCTATTAATTTCTTCTGGCTTAGTATCAGGCTCTGAAGTCGCCTTTTTTTCTTTAGACGCTGATGATATGGATGAGCTACAAAAAGAGCAGCATCCAAGATACCCGATAGCAAAAAAACTTATTGAGGCTCCCAAAAAACTCTTGAGTACCATATTGATTCTCAATAACCTAATAAATATTGCGCTTGTAACTTTGACAACTTTTTTTGTGTGGGATTTATTTGGGACTGATGCCAAAGGAATTGCAATACTCTTAGGACAAACGATAGGTGTAACTTTCTGTATTGTTTTCTTCGGTGAAATTGTTCCTAAAGTTTATGCCACAAAGGCCAAGAAGGAGTTTTCTCTGTTAATGGCACCCGCCTTGAGCATAGCTTCGAAGTTTTTGAGCCCTTTGTCTTTCCTGCTAATGAAATTCAGCCATATCATTGAACGCAGGATAGAGAAAAAAGGATATGCTCTTTCCGTAGATGAACTAAACCAAGCTTTGGAAATTACAAGTGAAGAAAGCACCGAAAGTGAAAAAGACATCTTGAAAGGCATAGTAAACTTTGGGACTTTGACTGTCAAGCAGGTAATGCATTCCCGAATGGAAATCACAGCTGTAGAGATCGATACCGATTTTCATGAATTGATGGATAAAATCAATAAATCAGGTTATTCAAGAATTCCTGTCTATCGAGAAACAATCGATAATGTGGAAGGCATCCTATACATTAAAGACTTACTTCCCTACATTGAGAAAGATGAATTTTTCGAATGGCAAAAGTTATTGAGAAAAAGCTTCTTTATTCCAGAAAATAAAAAAGTAGATACACTTCTTAAAGATTTTCAAAAAAAACGAGTTCATATGGCAATTGTCGTGGATGAGTATGGAGGTACTTCGGGGTTAGTGACCTTGGAAGACTTGATAGAAGAGATCATAGGGGAAATCAACGATGAGTTTGACGATCCAGAAGATTTTTATTTCAAAGAAATTGATAGCAATACGTTTATTTTTGAAGGCAAAGTATCCTTGAATGATTTCTGCAAAAAGTTAGACCTCGACCAGGGTTTATTTGACGAGGTCAAAGGTGAAAGCGAATCTCTAGGTGGCTTATTACTGGAATTAAATGCTAATCTTCCAAAAAATGGATCAAAAATTCAATTTGAATCTTTTGAGTTTACCATCTTGGCTGTAGATACTAAAAGAATCAAGAAAGTAAAGGTATCCTTACTTGACAAATATCCAGATAAACTGGGAAATTACGAAGACTAGCGAAACACCTCAATTTTGGTAAAATACTTATTTGCCAAATATAATTTCGCTAGTTAAGCTTTTAAACCTTCCGATCGTTATACTTTTTTGGAAGTCAGAATTAAAAAATTTTAATACCTTCTAAAAAAATTTAAGAAAACCATTTTTTACAATTCATCCACAAATTTTTGAATTTATAGACTAAAATCAAACCAATAATTGATTCAATAACAAAAATTGTCTTAAGATAAGGTCAAATTGAATACCATTTTGATTTTTTGTATTTATCAATGGAAAGTCATTTTTAATGAATAAGCCGTACCAAAGAGCTTATTTGGTTGATTAGATTTTAAAAAAAGTAATTTTTTTTGTATTTTTTGCAACTAAATTAAACAAACCTATTAAAAATTCTGTGATGAATAAAGGATTATACGATGAAGCATTTGAGCATGACGCCTGTGGCATAGGGGCGGTCGTCAACGTGAAGGGGGAAGCATCACATGAGACAATCAGCGATGCATTATTTATGCTCAGCAACATGGAACACCGAGGCGGTCGGGGAAGTGATCCCAAAACCGGTGATGGTGCGGGCATTCTCATTCAAATACCACATAACTTTCTTAAGGAAATTTGTAAAAGAGGCAGTATCGAGTTGCCCGAGAAAGGAAGTTATGGAGTAGGGATGACTTTTTTCCCAAAAAATAAACAACTCTACAAAAAATCAAAGGCACAACTCAATGCCATTCTTGAAGAGTTAGATTTCAAGCTACTAGGTTATCGAGAGGTTCCTGTAGATGAGACTGTTCCTGGTTCTGGAGCGCTCGATGTGATGCCAAACATTGAAATGGTATTTGTAGCTCATAAAAGCGGTTTGCAAGATATAGATTTAGAACGCAAACTGTTTGTTTTGAGAAATTATGCTACCAAAACGATTAACTCCAGCATACCCGGTGTCAACTCTTCCTTTTATTTTGCGAGTTTCAGTTCGGAGACACTTATATATAAGGGCCAATTACGAACCGATCAGGTATTGCCTTTTTATAAAGATCTCCAAAATAAGAACATCAGCTCGGCATTGGCGGTGGTACACTCCCGTTTTTCTACAAATACGTTCCCCAATTGGAGATTGGCTCAACCATTTCGCTACCTATCGCACAATGGAGAAATCAATACCATCAGAGGGAATCTCAACAAAATGAAATCCAAGGAAACGCTCATGCGCTCGGTGCATTTTACAGATGAGGAGCTTTCCAAGTTGATGCCGATTACCAACAAGCATAATTCTGACTCTGCCAATTTAGATGCCATGGTAGAGTTGTTGACTTTGAGTGGTCGACCGCTGCCGCATGTCATGATGATGCTCGTGCCAGAAGCTTGGCAGGACAATCAATTAATGGATAAAGAGCGAAAAGCATTTTATAAATTTCATGCTGCATTAGTGGAGCCTTGGGATGGTCCTGCAGCATTGCTATTTACAGATGGAAAATCGCTGGGAGCCACCTTGGACAGAAACGGATTGCGTCCATTGAGGTATTTTATCACCAAAGATGACCGTCTGATCTTATCTTCTGAAGCAGGTGCTCTACCTATCCGAGAAGCGAGCATTGTTGAAAAAGGCAGAATCAGTCCTGGTAAAATGTTGATGGCTGATTTGGTCAATGGCAAAATTTTGTTTGATGATGAAATCAAAAAGAGCATTTGCGACAATAAACCCTATGAAAAATGGGTCAATGAAGAGCGCTTAAAGCTGCGGCTGATGCCTGATCCAAAAAAATTGGACCATCCTTATTCCACAGAAAACATCAAGAAGCGTCAAACAATCTTTGGATATACCTCAGAGGAAATCAAGGTAGTCTTATCTCCTATGGGTGATACTGCTTATGAAGCAATTGGCTCTATGGGAGCGGATACACCCTTAGCGGTCTTGTCCAAGCAAAGCCAACATATCTCCAATTACTTTAAGCAACTGTTTGCTCAAGTTAGTAATCCTCCAATTGACCCTATACGGGAGCGATTGGTCATGTCTTTATTTACCAGAATTGGAGAAAGTCATAATATTTTAGCAGAGAGTCCCCGTCATACACGACAGATCCATATTTCCCAACCAGTATTACTCAATGAGGACTTGGAGAAACTCAAACATTTGGAGGAACATGGATACAGGTCAGTGACCTTAGCTTCTCATTTTGAAGCCAATCATGAGCCTGGAAGCTTATTGGCAGCGTTGAATAATCTATGCAAAGAAGCAGAAGGCGCAATCTATGCTGGTAAGAATATCATCATCATTTCCGATAGAAATTCAACCGAGCAAAAAGCCCCGATTCCTTCTTTATTGGCTATTGGTGCGGTGCATCATCACTTGGTGAAGAAAAAACTTCGAACACGAGCAGGGCTGGTGTTGGAGTCAGGAGATATTCGGGAAACCCATCATTTTGCCACTGCAATTGGGTATGGGGCTTCTGCCATCAATCCTTATTTGGCATTGGAAACCCTAGCTGATTTGAATGAGCGTGGATTGCTTTCCAAAACGCTTGATCAAAAACAGCTTTTCAAGAACTACCAAGATGCTCTGGGTAAAGGTTTATTGAAGGTATTATCCAAAATGGGTATCAGTACCTTGCAATCGTATCAGGGAGCGCAAATATTTGAAGCCATTGGCTTAGGGCCAGAAGTGATTGACAGATGCTTCAAAGGTACGATCAGTAGAATCTCCGGTATTTCTTTTGATGAGCTTGCTGAGGAAGTATTGATCCGCCATCAAGCTGCCTATGAGACACCAAGCACCATACTAGAAACGGGTGGTGTCTATCAATGGAAACGAAGAGGTGAAAAACACTTATTCAATCCAGAAACCATCCATTTGCTACAAAAGTCTACCCGCTTGGGAGATTATGAACTGTACAAAAAATTTGCTCAAAAAATCAATGAACAAACAAAAGATGCGCTTACCCTTCGAGGACTGTTTGAATTCAAAAAACGGATTTCAATCCCAATAGAAGAAGTAGAACCTGCCGAAGAAATTCTGAAGCGCTTTGCCACTGGTGCCATGTCTTTTGGTTCTATCTCGCATGAAGCACATGCGACTTTGGCCATAGCCATGAACAGAATCGGTGCTAAATCCAACAGCGGTGAAGGTGGTGAAGATGAGATTCGATTCAAAAGAAAAGAAAATGGAGATTGGGAACGCTCCGCTATCAAGCAAGTTGCTTCTGGTAGATTTGGAGTAACTTCCAACTACTTGACCAATGCAGAAGAATTGCAAATAAAAATGGCTCAAGGTGCCAAGCCTGGAGAAGGTGGTCAGTTACCAGGCCATAAAGTAGATGACTGGATCGGAAGAGTAAGACATTCTACACCAGGTGTGGGATTGATATCTCCTCCACCCCATCACGACATTTATTCTATCGAGGATTTGGCTCAATTGATTTATGATCTAAAAAATGCCAATCGCAGGGCACGCATCAATGTAAAATTAGTATCTCAAGCAGGTGTTGGGACGGTTGCTGCCGGTGTTGCCAAGGCTCAGGCTGATGTGATTTTGATCTCAGGCGCCGATGGTGGTACAGGAGCATCTCCATTGAGTTCTATCCGACATGCCGGCTTACCTTGGGAACTTGGTCTTTCTGAAGCCCACCAAACCTTAGTAAAAAACAACCTGAGAAGCCGTGTGGTCTTACAGACGGATGGACAGCTGCGAACAGGCAGAGATATTGCCATTGCAACCTTACTGGGAGCAGAAGAATGGGGAATCTCCACCGGAGCTCTCGTGGTGGAAGGATGTATCATGATGCGTAAGTGCCATCTAAACACCTGTCCCGTGGGTATTGCAACACAAGACCCTGAGTTGAGAAAACTGTTCACAGGTGATCCTGACCATGTAGTCAACTATTTCAAATTCTTGGTGCAGGACCTGCGGGAAATCATGGCTTCACTTGGCTTCCGAACTGTAGACGAAATGGTCGGACAATCGGATGTATTGAAAACAGGGCACATGGACCATTGGAAATGGGATAAATTAGATTTGTCCCCAATCTTCCACAAAGTAGAGGTTCCTGATCATGTAGGTATCCACAAGCAGATTGATCAAGAGTTTGAATTGAAAAAAATCTTGGATAGAAAACTCTTGGAAGCAGCTATTCCAGCTTTGGAGCAAGCCAATCCTGTTCAAGGAAGCTTTAAAATCAAAAATACGGACCGAACAGTTGGAGCCATGCTCTCTAATGAGATTTCCAAAATCTACGGAAGCCCGGGCTTACCCGAAGATACCATCCATTTTCGGTTTACCGGATCGGCAGGCCAAACTTTTGGTGGCTTCTTAACCAAAGGTGTTACTTTCGAATTGGAAGGTGAATCCAATGACTACTTCGGCAAAGGATTATCAGGAGGGAAATTGATTGTATATCCAAGTCGGAACGCCGCTTTTGTGCCTCATGAAAATATCATTATTGGTAATGTGGCATTCTACGGGGCCACCTCAGGTGAAGCGTATATCAATGGTAAAGGTGGAGAGCGCTTTTGTGTAAGAAACTCAGGGGTTCAAGCAGTAATAGAAGGGATTGGAGATCATGGCTGCGAGTACATGACTGGTGGACTTGTGATAAACATAGGCGAAATCGGGAGAAACTTTGCTGCCGGTATGAGCGGGGGTATAGCATATATCCTCAAAGAATACGAATACCTCATCAACACAGAGATGGTGGACTTGGATCCTTTAAATGAAGATGACTTCGTTACCATTAAATCCAAATTGCAGGTACATCAGCAACTGACTGGTAGTCTCTTAGCAACTGAATTTTTGGATCATTGGACCGAATACAAGGAAAAGTTCATCAAGGTAATCCCAAGGGATTATAAAGAGGTATTAAGAAAAAAAGCATTAGAAAAAACTTCAACATTGGTATAAGATGGGAGCTAAAGACGGATTTATGAAGTTTCAGCGGGAATTGCCCCAATCGCGTCCCCCGCAAGAACGAATCAACGACTACAAAGAAATATATCAGGATTTTGATCAAGATAAGCTAACAAAACAGGCCGCAAGGTGCATGGACTGCGGGGTACCCTTTTGTCATCAGGGTTGTCCTCTCGGAAATGTAATTCCAGAGTTTAACGATGCCGTGTATAGGAATGAATGGGAAGAAGCCTATTTTATTTTGAAAAGCACAAATAATTTCCCAGAGTTCACAGGTAGGATATGTCCGGCACCTTGCGAGTCTTCTTGCGTATTAGGAATCAACAAAGATCCTGTGGCCATCGAATTGATAGAAAAATCAATTGTAGAAAAGGCTTATGAAATGGATCTGGTCAAGCCTAATCCTCCCAAAACCCGCACGGGAAAAACAGTAGCTGTGATTGGTTCAGGACCCGCTGGATTGGCGGCAGCTGATCAACTCAACCAAGCTGGTCACGAAGTAACTGTATTTGAAAAAGATCAAAAAGCGGGTGGCTTGCTGCGTTACGGTATTCCTGATTTCAAGTTAGAAAAATGGGTAATAGACAGACGGATCAAATTGATGGAAGAAGAAGGGGTGATTTTCAGTACAGGTACAGATGTTGGCTTCAATATCAAGGCTGAAAATATACTTCGAAATTTTGATGCAGTAGTTATCGCCACTGGAGCACAACAACCTAGGTCCCTTAATATCAAAGGATCGGATTTGAAAGGGGTACATTTTGCCATGGATTTCTTGGGCAAACAAAACCAGGTAATAGCAGGTGAATTGGAAGAAAACCCTATCAACGCAAAAGACAAGCATGTAATCGTCATTGGTGGTGGTGATACGGGATCAGATTGTATCGGTACATCCAATAGACATGGTGCCAAAAGCATTACTCAATTAGAACTTCTTCCTAAGCCACCCCAACAACGTACGGTATTAAACCCTTGGCCAGAATGGCCGATGACCTTGAAGACGTCAAGCTCTCATGAAGAAGGTGCTGAGCGGGTATTTTCTATTTTGACCAAAGAGTTTATTGGCAATGCTAAAGGAGAAGTTACGGGGTTGGTGTTGGTCAATCTTGAGTGGAAAGAAGAAAATGGTCGAATGCGATTTGTGGAAATTCCCGGGACTGAGCGGACAATTTCCTGTGATTTGGCATTTATTGCTATTGGCTATACAGGTCCAGCAGAAAATGGTCTTTTGGGAGCTTTCGGTGTCAAACAATATGAAAATACATTACCAAAGTCCAAAAACTATCAAAGCACGAATTCTAAGGTATTTTTGGCGGGTGACATGCGAAGAGGACAATCTTTAGTCGTATGGGCAATATCAGAAGGAAGAGAAGCAGCAGTGGCAGTGGACGAGTATCTCATGGGAAGCTCAACACTTCCTAAAAAAGATGAGGGTTATTATGAAGTAGAAGAGCGCTTCATTGCTGAGTAAGAGTTTTAGTTTAGTTAACAGACCCAAAATCAAAAAGTGAGACCTTTGGCCTCACTTTTTTGTTTGCAAGCGGCAATCTATCGTTAAAACTAATTCATTACAGGGTTTAATTCGTTTGTGGGAGGCCCTTTTCTTTTGCGTTCTTGGGAACGCTTTCCTTCTGTACGTATACCTTCTTCACTCCACCCTCTGCGATTTTGCATGCGAGGACCATCACCTTGTCTTTGGCGGTTTTGCATCTGCGGACCTTCTCCCCTTCGTTGTTGATTTTGGGCACGCATTTCTTCCCACTTTTCTTTTTGTTCAGGAGTTAAGATCTCTTGGATGGCATCTCTCTGAGTGCGTTGCTGCTGCATCATTTTTGAGCGCATTTGCTGTCGCTCCTCTCGGAGGGCTTCCAATTCTGCTTGTCTTTTGGTGGCGTTTTCTAAGTTGATAGCGTATACAGCCTCTTGCTGCTCGGCTGTAAGCGCCAATTGTTCGGACATGCGCTCGGTCATTCGCTTAGCTCTTTCTTCAGGGTTTTGATTAGGTCCTGAACCTCTTTGTGCAAAACCTGCAAAAGAAATCAATAACATCGTGGCAATCAATAATAGCTTGTTCATGGCTTCTATAGTTTGGTATGTGTGAAACATGCGCGCAAGAAAGCTTTACCCGGGATTAGCCTTTTGTTGTGCAATTTATACCCTTTAGACTGAGGAAAGTGAAGGAGGTTTAATCTGTCAATCCTTTAAAAGTGTTAAGAAAGGTTAATAGAAAATGAGTGAATGGAGGTTGTGCGAATTTGAAGCTGGTATTGGAAAGTCAACAGTCGAATGTCAACGGTTTCATTTAGAGGTAAGCTAACTATTCAAGTTTTTTATTACCTGCATTCCTACTTGATTCATCGTAGCTTGTACAAAATGACCTATCTTTTAACTTTGACATTAAATCTACAAGCTCCATGAATAACATCTACTACTTCGGCTATGCCAGTAATCTGGATATTGATACTTTACAAGGAAGACTACCAGAGGAACCTACTTTAATCGGAATTGGAATATTAGCTAACCACGAATTTGAATTCAGTTTCCCCAATCCAGATGGAAGTGCACGGGCAAATATCCACGAGAAAAGTGGCTTACAGGTAATTGGATTGTTGTTTCAAATTTCTGAATCTTCCGTAGCATACTTCCTGAATTCTGAACCCGGTTATGACTTTGTAGAGAAGCAAGTGTTGTTGAATACTGAGGTAATTACTGCATACACTTTTCAGTCTAAAATTCGAAAAGAGGGTCTGCTCCCAAATCAGGATTATGTAATGACCATTCTTAGAGGAGGGGAAGCCCAAGGAATAGCTAAATCCTACCTTGCGGAAATCAAAAAGAAATCTCAAACCTCATAATCCGGTTCTTCGGTCATCCATTTTCGCTTAAACTCTTTCACATATCTAGGTCTAATCAACAAGCGAAGACTTGGGTCGAAAGAAAGGTACTTCCATGCCCAAGTCAGCAAAATTTCCAATTTATTACGAACGCCCAAAATGGCCATCAGGTGTACAAAAAGCCAAACAAACCAGGCAAAGAAGCCTCTGAAACTCACAAAAGGTAAATCTACCACAGCCATGCTTTTTCCTACTGTTGCCATGGAGCCTAGATCCTTATACTTAAATTGCTTCCAAGGTTTCTCCTTAAGCTCCTTCTTAAGGTTATTTGCCAAATTACTAGCTTGTTGGATGGCTACTTGGGCCACCTGTGGATGTCCCTTGGGATATTTTTCATCAATTAAGACACATTGATCACCTACTACAAAGACATTTTCTGCGCCTTTCAATTGGTTGAATTCATTGACCAACAAGCGCCCATTTGGAGCTTTTTGCTCATAAGTAATTCCTTCCAGCGTATTGGCCTTGATACCAGCTGCCCACAATAAAGTGACTGTCTCAATGGAAGGCTTGTCTTTTAACTGTACGGTAAATCCATCATAATCCGTCACCATCGTTTCCAACATCACTTCCACACCTAGTTGCTGAAGATACTCCAAGGCCTTATCTCGGGATTTTTCTTTCAAACCGGCCAAAAGACAAGGGCCTGCTTCTACAAGAATCACCCTCATGTCCTTAAAACTCAACTGAGGATAATCTTTGGGAAGCACTTTGTTGCGCAATTCAGCGATCGAACCGGCCAATTCCACACCCGTAGCCCCGCCACCCACAATTACTACATTCATAATGGGTTTGCGCTCCTCTGCATCTGCTATATTTACTGCCCGCTCGTAGTTAGAAATGATTTTATTTCGGATGTATAGGGCTTCTGAAGTAGATTTCATAGGGGCAGAAAACTTGTGGACATTGTCATTGCCAAAGTAATTGGTACTTGCACCCTGAGCCAAAATCAGGTAATCATAGGTCAATGTACCCAAATTGGTGAAGAGCAAATTTTCATCTTTTTGGATTTTTTGAACCACCCCCATTCTAAAAACCACATTGGGAGTTTTATGAAAAGCCCTCCGCAATGGAAAAGAGACTGCATCGGGCGGCAGGGCAGCGGTAGCCACTTGATATAACAGTGGCTGGAACATGTGGTAGTTGTTTTTATCCAACAAAACCACTTGGTAGGCTGTATTCGAAAGTTTTTGCGCCAACTTCAAACCGGCAAACCCTCCACCGACTATCACAATTCGTTTAAAAGTTGGATCACTAATGTTCGGTATGGGAGTCAAAGGCATACTCATAGCTACTGGATTTGCGTGTAAAAATGAAATGGTATAAACAAATATAAAAGATTTCTTAATTTTACCGAGCTTTTAAACAAATACACACGATGGGAAGAGCATTTGAATTCAGAAAAGAACGAAAGTTTAAGCGTTGGAGCAAAATGTCCAAGGTATTTACCCGCCTGGGTAAGGAGATAGTGATGGCAGTAAAAGCCGGAGGTCCGGACCCTGCCAACAATACCAAGCTTAGAACTGTAATTCAAAACGCCAAAGGTGCCGCCATGCCGAAAGACCGGATTGAGGCAGCTATCAAACGTGCGTCTAACAAAGACGAAAAGGATTACGAAGAAATCGTATATGAAGGATATGGTCCTCATGGGATTGCAGTAATTATAGAAACCTCTACAGACAATACAAACAGAACAGTTGCCAATATCAGAAGTTATTTTAGTAAGTGTAACGGTTCTCTTGGTACTTCGGGCTCAGTGAGTTTTATGTTTGACAAAAAGGCGGTTTTCCGATTTGCCCAAGGAGATTTCGACTTGGAAGAAATGGAATTGGATCTGATTGACTTTGGATTGGATGAAATTGCTGAAAACGAAGGAGAAATTTTCGTATACACTGCATTTGAGGACTTTGGCAGAATGCAGAAAGCCCTAGAAGATAGAAACATTGACATTACCAATGCCGATTTCCAGTGGTTTCCTGCGACCACTGTGGAACTATCTCCAGAGCAAGAAGAAGAAATCAATAAACTCATTGAAAAGTTGGAAGATGATGACGATGTCAACCAAGTCTTCACCAATATGGCGTAATTTTCACTCGAAGGTATTTTGGTAAAGCAATAGAAGCGAAGCTAGAATACCTTTTTTATAAATCAACTCATGGCATTTCCCAAACGGAAAAACATTCAATCAGAAAAAAGACAGTTTTTAATCATTGTTGGCAGCAAAAATCCTGTAAAAATCAGCTGCACCGATTCAGCCTTTCACCAAGCCTTTGACGATGCGTTCTTAATCGAGGGACTTAATGTTGGTTCTGGAGTTTCTAATCAGCCTGTAGGAGATCATGAGACCTATCAAGGAGCAATGAACAGAGCATTGAATTCCAAAGCAGTTTTCCCTGAAGCAGATTATTGGGTAGGTATCGAAGGTGGAATCGAAGAAATAGAGGATGAAATGCAAGCTTTTGCTTGGGTGGTAATCATCGATAAATCAGGTAAAATAGGAAAAGCAAAAACAGCAACATTCTTTCTCCCTCCGGCAATTACGGCCCTTGTGAAGGGAGGGATGGAACTAGGAGAAGCAGATGATCAATTCTTTCAACGTGAAAACTCCAAAACTGGAAATGGGGCTGTGGGTATTTTGACTCATGAGCGGATTGATAGAAAAAGTTACTATACACCTGCTGTCATTTTAGCGTTAATTCCATTCTTGAATCCCGAGATATACTAAAAAGATACCTATAATGGATAGATTTTATCAATTAGTTTTTCCATTCTATATCCATTAATTTTGCAGTCTAAAAATTACCAAAACGAAGATGCTACAAGAATTAGAAAGCGATACACTACAGCAATTTCTTGCTGATAATGAAAAAGTTATTGTACAATACGGAGCTACTTGGTGTGGCAATTGCCGTATAATGAAGCCAAAAATGAAAAGGCTTGCTGGCGAATTTGAGGATGTTAAATTCATCTATGTGGATGCTGAGAAATTCCCAGAATCCCGAAAATTTGCACAAGTAACCAACTTACCAACCTTTGCTGCTTTCAAAAACGGCACCTTGGTAAGCCAAAATCAAACGAATAAAGAAGAAATCCTAAAAAGCTTGGTTCATGAGATTACCTCTAATTAAACATGTGCTGGCTTTCGTAGAAGCTAATGACGAAGATTGGGTACATGAAACCTTAGAATTACTCGAACATCTAGCAGATAGTTCTGCTTTGAAGGATGAGGAGCTGGAAGTCATTGGTGAACTTATTTCAAACCTTTACGGTTCTTTAGAAGTTAATCAAATGATTAAGTCAGGACAAGACAAGAAAGAAGCCTTAAATGCATTTATGAAACGTGTTACTGGCTCCATCGATAAATAAAAGCTGAAGTTGTTTGTCACCCTAATGCAATGAATGCTATCAAGCCCCTTTTTGGGGCTTTGTTTTTTTACTGCTTAAGATTCCTCAAAAAATTGGTCAGAGCTACTCTCCAGTTGGGATCAGCATCCCAGGTAGGCCCAATATATAGTTCATCCCTTACAATTAATCGGATGTAATATTTGACCACTATGCGACTATTCTTTTCAGAGTCTTCGATAGGCAAACCCATACTTTGAAGTAAGTCTGCTTCTCTCCCTTCTACTTTTATCAACTGGAATTGTACACGGTCGGCAATCAATTCCTGATCTGTTTTGGCGGTCGTAAGGTATGCTACCTGATAAGGATAATATTCTCCAAAAATCTGCTCCAGACTATTACGTTCTTCCGCTTGCTCTGCCAAAATACTGGCTTCACTTTTGCCCAATAAATCATAGCGGAAATTAGCCAAGACACCAGCTTCAGAAGTTCCACTTGCTAGACGAACACCTAATTTAAACACGTCTAAGTTTAGCGGGTTTCTTGGCAAGAATCTTCTTGCGGTGGATGAGGCCATGGCCTGTTCCCCTCCTAAAAACTCCGGCACATCCAAAACAAGAAAGTTTTTGCTTCGGGTTGTTCTACCAATGGCGATCAATTGATCCACTAGCCCTTCTAGGGTTGGGGCTTCTAACCCCCACAAGGAAGATGAGCCAATAATCTGTTTGTTATTGCTAAAGGAACCTATGTGTAAAAATAATGAACCATTAGATTTTCGGGTCAAAATTGCCACTGTGCTGATTTGACGTTTAGTGAAAGCAGCTGCATATCCTGCTTGGGTTTCCTCTGATAAGGTCAAACGCTCCAATTCATAATATCCAACTGGATCTCCACCTGCTTCTTTCAATGCCGGATGGATATTCTCTGCCAAATCCTGCCAGGTAGCCACCGGGCTTGCTTGAGGAGAATTAGAAATCAATACAACTGTCTTACCCGCAAAAAATTCTTCTGGTAAAGCTCCTTGGGCATACGTTTGGCTGAGGTATATAAAAAGAAGGATACTTGCTAAAAGATATTTCATTGCAGTGTAGGCAGAACTAATAGATGTCAGTAATTTTACGAATATACACAACGAACAAAGTAAATAAATTATATGAAAAGATTTATCGGAATTCTTTTTCTATTGTTGACTTCTTTCAATCAGCAAAGTTTTGGCCAAAAAATTAATTCAGAACGCCTTCTTCAGGATTTGCAGTACTTAGCATCTGAAAAACTTGAAGGGAGAAAACCTTTATCTCAAGGAAGCTTGATGGCTAGAGAATATATTCGAGACCGATTCCGCGAACTCCAACTGACATCTCAATTCGAGGATTTTACTCAGTTTTTCAATTTTGAAAGCAATAGAGGGGGTATGCTTACTGCCTATGAGGATGCGGCCAACTTAGTAGGCTTTATTCCAGGCTCCTCGAGTGAAAAAATCATTGTGGTGATGGCTCATTATGATCACTTGGGTAAAATTAATGACCAAGTATTTTTAGGGGCAGATGATAATGCTTCTGGTACAGCAGCCGTGTTAGCTCTTGCCGAGTATTTTTCCAATAATAGACCAGCGCATTCCATGCTTTTTGCGCTGGTAGATGCAGAAGAAATGGGACATCATGGTTCAAAGGCTTTAGTCGCAGACTTCCCTTTTCCAATAGAGCAGGTTGCGCTTTGCATCAATATGGATATGGTTAGTAGGAGTGATGACAATGTATTGTGGGCCGTAGGTACCAATAGGTACCCTCAGTTAAAACCACTTATAGAACCTTTTACTAAGGATCAGACTATACAATTGAAAATGGGACATGACAATAAGGAAATCGACGGTCTTCAGGATTGGACTTTTGCTTCTGACCATGCCGCTTTTCATAGAAAAGGAGTCCCCTTCATATACTTTGGAGTGGATGATCATCAGGATTACCACAAGGTCACCGATACCTTTGAAAATATACAGCCTGAGTTCTTTATTAATGCTGTTAATTTAATTTTAAGAACCTTGATTTCCTTGGATGAAAATCTTTAGACTTATCCAAGAATCCTCAAAAGCAAATTAAATTTTGCAGTCTCCATTTATCCACCTTCCCCTTAGATTTTGAAATTTTAAAAATCTCATTTCCAAGGAGATATCCACAAAAACACTATTAACCTTTATTGCTTAATAATCTGTTTTTCAAGCATTTAAATGATTTAAAATGGGGCTTGTGGATAAGTGTGGATAAATGTGGATAATTTTTTCTTGCTTTTTTGACCCTTTGAATACGTTGCGTATAAGGCCTTTTTTATGAGTGGTCAAACCAAATTTTGCTTTTTACGTTTGGAATGAAGAATGGTTTAGTATTTTGAAAAATAGAATAAAATTTGGCTTCCATACATAGCCTGACGTTTTTCGTCGGTTGATTACATAAAAATGCATTTAATGCCTGATTTATTATTCAAATGTTAATTTAAATAGTGCAATTTTAACAATGAAAATTCTATTTGCATATTCCCTTCTTTGGATTTGGCTGGGTAGTTTTGCTCTTGACAAGAGAACAGAGATTGAACCTACAGTTTTTGAAATTATTAGCTTTGAGGATTTCGAAAAAATGATGGGTGAGTCGAGTTCAAAAATCAAGGTGTTTAATTTTTGGGCTACTTGGTGTGCCCCTTGTGTGAAAGAGATGCCCTATTTTGAGAAGGTGCAAGCGGATGACCCCGAAATCGAATTGATTTTTATTTCCATGGACGATGGTAGAAAACCCGAGCGAGTAACCAACTTTATTGAGCGTAGGGGCGTAAAAGCTCCTGTGTACCTATTAAATGATGTAGATTACAACAAATGGATAGACAAAGTTGACCCAAGTTGGTCAGGAGCTATTCCTGCTACATTGTTTATTAAGACTGATGGAAGCAAGTACTTCCATGAAGGTGAAGTCGATGAAATCGAATTAAAATCTATCATACAAAAACTCAAGTAAAATCCTATGAAACAGCTACGTGTTCTTTATTCCTTAGCATTGGCACTTTTGGTTACCATCAGCGTACAGGCTCAAGAGTCCGGCTTTCAAATTGGTGATAAAGCCAGCGACTTCAATCTGAAAAATGTGGATGGAAATATGATTTCCTTAGCAGGCATGTCAGACATCAAAGGAGCAATTGTAATTTTCTCCTGTAATACCTGCCCGTATGTGGTGGCCTACGAAGACCGAATGATAGACCTTCATAATAAGTATGCAGCTATGGGCTACCCGGTAATCGCTATCAATCCTAATGATGACAAAGTATCCCCAGGCGACAGCTTTGAGAAAATGCAGGAAAGAGCCAAAGAAAAGAATTTTCCTTTCCCGTATGTATATGACAAAACCCAAGAAGTCATCAAAGCCTACGGAGGAAGCAGAACACCTCATGTTTACCTACTCAACAAGGAAGGAAATGATTTCATTGTAAAATACATAGGAGCTATCGACAATAACTATCAGGATGCCAGTGCCGTAACCGAGCGTTATGTTGAAGATGCTATGTCAGCGATCATGGCTGGACAATCCATTGCAGTAACAACGACCAAAGCAATTGGTTGCACGATCAAGTGGACGAAAGCGGAGTAGTTAGCAGTGAAAAGTGAGCAGTGAACAGTGAGCAGTGAAAAATGAACAGTGGGCAGTGAACAGTGAGAAATTAGAAATGAGGAATTAAGAATGAATTGGTGCCATGGATTTTAACCCTCGGCATCCATTGAATTCTTGAAACAAAATCTATACAAATTTCTAAGGAATACACCAGATCAAATGCCGTGGCTTTTAAGCCCCGGCATTGAAAGGGAATTGAGTAGTGAGTAGTGGAAAAAGAAACAAGTGATTAGTGATTAGTTGATTCTCGTTTCTCGTCTCTCGTCTCTCGTCTCTCGCTTGTCGTCTCGGTCCCTGAGCTTGTCGAAGGGCTCGCTTCTAATATCACACAAAAAAAAGGCGGTTTTAAACCGCCCTTGCTTTATCCATTTGATTGATAATATCTTCGTAATCTAAATTATCCCAATTTTGAGTAATCAGTGGATCAGCCATTACTCTGTCCATGATTTTTTGCTGTAATTTTCCTTGGTAGTATGCTTCTGCATAAGGCATATGGGAGAATGTTACCATCGTATACAAAGGAATCCAATCCTTGGGATATAATTGATGTAACTTAGCCTCTATTTTCTTCCTCAAAATAAACTTTGGATCTGCTACATCATTTTTCATCTCTTCAAAGTTTTCCATCGCCAATTGACAAATAGCATCTGTGTTTGGCTTTCTTACTTTTTGGAATTTTGCAAAAACAAGCTCCCATGCATTGGTGCCATATTTTTCAATGATCTCATCCAAAATAAAGCAATCTTCAAACCCACAATTCATGCCCTGACCATAGAATGGTACCATGGCATGACAGGCATCACCTATTAAGAGTGAACTTTTGAGCATCCAAGGGAAGCATTCAATATTGATCAAAGATGATGTAGGATTTGCAAAAAACTCTTTGGAAAGATTAGGCATCAACTCAAAAGCATCATCAAAATAGGTTTTGAAGACACCCACTACATCTCGCTCATCATTGATATTTTCAAAACATACCCTGTCCCCTTCAAAAGGCAGGAATAAAGTACAAGTGAAAGATTTATCCGGATTTGGAAGGGCGATCAACATGAAATTTCCCCTTGGCCAAATATGGAGCGCATTGGGTTCCATCGCAAACTCACCTGCAGCTGTTGGCGGAATACTCAATTCTTTATATCCATGACTGATATATTTCTGACGATAGTCAAAACGCATCTGCTTCAGCATGGCATTCCTTAAGCTGGAGTAAGCCCCATCGGAACCAATAATCACTTCGGATGCTATGGTTTCTTTTTCTCCAGACTGTAAAGATGTCAGCTCAATTTGGAAATTTTTAAGGTCTACATCCTCAATTCTTGATTCAAAATTAACTTTTACTCCAGCCGCTTCTGCTTCATCAACCAAGAGTTGATTAAACTTACCTCTGGAGATAGAGTAGATTGCTTGATTTTCTTTTCCGTAAGGCAGGAAGTTGGTTTTCCCATGTTCGTCATGAATCATTCTTCCATACATGGGAATTGTCAATGGCTTAACCTTTTCTGTAAGCCCTGCTTTTTCAAGCGCCCTCCAGCCTCTATCAGAAAGCGCCATATTGATAGACCTCCCTTCTTCACGATAGGGACCTTTTCTATTATCGGCTCTTTTTTCATAGATCGAGACATCTAAGCCCCGCCTTTTTAAATATATGCTCAGCAATGACCCAATAAGACCAGAGCCTAAGATACTGATTTGATTCTTTTTCATAGGTTTGAGATTGTAACCCCTTACTTAAGCGAATTTTTGAAGGGATTGTTCAAGAATTTTGGCGAATCTGTACACGTCCAAGAAACTGTTGTACAGGGGTGTAGGTGCCAATCGGATCACATTTGGATTTCTCCAATCCCCTACTACACCATGTTTATAAAACTCATCAAAGACAGCTTTTCCACCTTTGTGAATCAATAATGACAACTGACAGCCTCGCTCTTGGACTGATGAAGGAGTGATAATTTCAAGAACTCCCGTCTCACCGCTGATTTCTTGGATCAGGAATTCCAAGTACCCTGTCAATTGCTCACTTTTTTTCCTCAATTGAGACATTCCAACTTCATGGAATATATCCAAACTTGCCTGATGCGCTGCCAAGGCTAAGACATTGGAGTTTGCCAATTGCCAACCATCTGCGCCAAACATAGGCTTAAATCCTTTCTCCATCTTAAATCGCTCCCCTTCATCATGTCCCCACCAGCCTGCAAAACGAGGTAGCTTGGGATTTTCTGCATGTCGCTCGTGAACAAATACGCCAGAGACATTGCCAGGACCAGAATTTAGATATTTGTACGAACACCAAGTAGCAAAGTCAACCCCCCAGTCATGCAAGTGTAACGGAACATTCCCGGCAGCATGTGCCAAGTCAAATCCAACTGGAACCCCCACTTGCTGACAGGCTTGGCTAATGGTCTTCATATCAAAAACCTGGCCAGTGTAGTACTGAAGCCCCGCCATCATGACTAATGCTAATTCATCTTGATGTGAGTGGATAGCATCTATGATATCCTCCGTTCGTATGGTATGCTCTCCTTCCCTTGGTCCAACTTCAATGATCGCATCATCTGGATCATAGCCATGAAATCTCACTTGCGTCTCTAACATGTACATATCGGAAGGAAATGCTCCTGCCTCTGTAATGATTATAAATTTTTGAGCTGTTGGTCGGTAAAAGGATACCATTAACAAATGAAGATT
This sequence comes from Mongoliitalea sp., assembly GCF_054166905.1. Taxonomy (NCBI): domain Bacteria; kingdom Pseudomonadati; phylum Bacteroidota; class Cytophagia; order Cytophagales; family Cyclobacteriaceae; genus Mongoliitalea; species Mongoliitalea sp. Next base: position 36,335 of record NZ_JBSZCK010000012.1, read on the forward strand.
TGTGCTCAGGTTATTCATCGCCACTACCTCGTGTTCATGGGCACCTAGAATATGGGCAAGAGCTGGCTTGGATTTTTTGCGGATATGATACCATGCATCTTCCCCATGAAAATGTCCATCTACTGCTTTATCTGCCCAATTGTGAAGCTCCTGCTGTATATAGGATTCAGTGGTCTTGGGTTGCAATCCAAGGGAATTACCGCAGAAATAGATGGCCTCCTTCCCCTCCACTTGAGGGAAATGAAAGTTGGAACGATGATTTCTCAAGGGATCCTGTGCATCCATGCTGCGGGCAAATGCTTCTGTAAATTGATATGCGGTGGTGCTCATAATTCAGTATTGACTACTTTTGAACAGGAAAGGTGGGTTTTAAGTTTGATAAAACTCCCAAACTTACACTATTTCAATGGAAAAAATCGTGAATATCTCAAGGGAGAATTCCGTGATTATGTAATTTGCAAAAAAATCAGAACTATGTCCAAGGAAATCATCTATTCATCCGAAGCGCCCGCAACGATTGGGCCTTACAGCCAAGCAGTAAAAGCAGGAAATACCTTATATGTCTCCGGTCAAATCCCATTAGACGCGGAAACCGGTGAATTGATCAATGAAAACATTACCGAAGAAACACATGCGGTTATGAAAAATTTGGAAGCGGTCCTTCGCGCGGCAGGTTATGGATTTGAACATGTGGTCAAATGCACCATTTTTATCAAAGACATGGGTCAGTTTGCTACCATTAATGAAGCATACGGACAATATTTCAAAAGCTATCCCCCGGCAAGAGAAACGGTAGAAGTCAGCCGCTTGCCAAAAGATGTCAATGTGGAAATTTCCTGCATTGCGGTGAAATAAGGGATTTTGATAGCATACAATTCATTAAATTTCATGAAATAAGACCTTTTCTAGTAGTAGTATGGCATTTTATTAAGAATTAGCTTAACTACATAGGAATGCCCCAATTTGGAGGAAAGTCAAATTCCAACTAGCCATCACATTGGCCTATACAACTAAGAGATGAGCTGTGTTTGTGTAAGTTGCTATAATTGAAAATTAATTTTTCAATTCATGTTTTATAACGACCAGTTCATCACTTAACTTTTTCGCCAAATCTGTGAATGGAGTCATGGAACCATTCCAATTTTTTTTGTTGTAATGGTCCAAAACTACTTCATTGGACATAAAAGAAAATATAGAATTTTCAAAAATAAATGGGGCATTGAACCATTCCAATCCTCCATCAATATCATTGGTCCAATAAGGTGAAGTCCATGCCGTTCCTTTATGTAACTCTACCAAAGTCAATTTATATCCATTCCTGTTTAAATATGTCGTAATTAACGTATTGCCATCAGTACTAAGATGTGGATAGTGCCAAAAAGTCTTGTTTATAAACGCTTCTTCATTGCGTTTAAAGGCTTTTTGCTGCGAACTTAATCCATGAAATTCCTTGGGATTCAATCTAAACTTACCAAAATCAAGAATTATCTTTTCCTCCAATTTTGCATTAATAATTTTGTAAATGGTATCAATTGAGGTAGTTGAAAAATACGAATCGTTACCGTTTACAAATAAGTTACCTTTTTCATGGAAATGAAAAGCTTTATGTGAAAATACATCTGGAACAATAGGATCACTATTTTTATTCTTGAGATCTAATGAGAATATATCAAAGTCTTTTCCACCATTAGGCAGTGACTCATTAAACATGTATGGGGGAATGAACGCCAAATATTCATTATTACCTGTAATAACAAAGTTCTCCATTTTTATTGGGAGTTTGAATTCCTCCAAAAAATTTCCAGCAATATCAAATTTTAGTATTCTCTCAGGTGTGAGCAATTCTATCTGATTATTTCCTGAATTAAAAATAAAGTTTAAAATTGCTGTGTACTCTCCAGGCCCTTCTCCATAATGATTGATTAGTCCTGTAAGTTCACCTTCTTGGTTGAAGATAAATATTTTCAACCCGTCGAGATAATCACCAATTATATAATGATTGCCTGTAAAAATCGCTTTATCAATTTTGGTTATATTAAGGTGGTATGGGATTTTTAGGCTTGTATAACTTATATTTTCAAAAATGTCTGAAAACTTCGCCTCCTCTTTTATTTCTACGGGATAAATAGTTGTACGAACAATATCCTCTGTTTTGTTGGACGAGCAGGCATATAAGAGTATCGTCAATAATAAGATTAAGGCCCCCATTCTCATATAATTATTATTTCGTTTTAAATTAGTTGATCCCCGAATATATATATATATATATGTAAAGTTTTTAGGGCCTGGCTGACATTTTTCTTAAACCATATTTAGAAAGTCCAGTAGTTCTTTTGTTCAAAGTAAACATTGAAATGTCTTTACAGAAAAATTGGGCTTTTTTTAACTTTGCATCTCAGTATTCGTTTAGTGTCTATGCAACTGTTTCCTAATTTTTCTGAAACTTTGGTTTCTTCTTTGAGCAAAGAGGAAATCCTGTATAGACTGGAAAAAGTGACTAAAAATGTCAATTACCTGGATATCGAGACGCACAAAGAAGACGATTACAAATTCAATGGGGTAATTCAAGAAAATGGGTTTTCCATTTCATTGATCATCAAAAAGGCAGATAGTTTTCTTCCATTAATCAAAGGGAGAATCGAAAGTACCAAAACAGGGATTATTCTTTTTTTGGACTATAAGCTGTTTCCGGGATCTGTATTTTTTTTGGCTTTTTGGTCTGTTATCTGCTTGGTCTTAAGTGGACTTTTCAGTTCATTGATTCCAAAGCCCGAATTGGCAACTGCCATATTTTTGATTGGAGCCTTCAATTATTGGTTTGCTTGGGCACACTTTAAACGAAAAGTCAAGATTTCCCAAAACTTATTCTACGAATTGCTGAATGATTCAAGTAGTGACAGCAAATAACTATGGCACTTAGCAGAAAAGCATCCCTTTGAACAGAATTTCGTATGGAATCTAGCAATTGAGAATTAATTTAGCAATCTGAAAAACACATCTATACATATCATGAGCATACGAATCGAAAAAGATACCATGGGCCCTGTAGAGGTGCCTGCTGACAAGTACTGGGGAGCGCAGACACAACGCTCGATCAATAATTTTAAAATCGGTGGGGAGCGCAACCGCATGCCGATTGAAATCATCCGTGCATTTGCTATTCTGAAAAAGTCTGCGGCTTTAGCCAATGCTGAATTAGGTGTTTTAGCGCAGGATAAGGCGGATATCATTGCAAAAGTATGCGATGAAATTTTGGAAGGCCAACATGACGATCAATTCCCATTGGTGATCTGGCAGACAGGTTCTGGTACACAATCCAACATGAACAGCAATGAAGTAATTGCTTACAGAGCACATGTATTGTTAGGCGGTTCTTTGGAAGATGCCAAAAAATTGATTCATCCTAATGACGATGTTAACAAGTCTCAATCATCCAATGATACCTTTCCTACCGCTATGCACATCGCTGCATACAAAATGGTGGTAGAAACTACCATTCCAGGCGTGGAAAAGTTGAGAGATACGCTACAGGCTAAATCTGAAGCTTTCATGAACGTGGTGAAAATCGGGCGAACCCACTTCATGGATGCTACTCCATTGACGTTGGGACAGGAATTTTCTGGTTATGTGGCCCAGTTAAATCATGGCTTAAAAGCTTTGAAAAACACATTAGCTCACCTTTCTGAATTAGCATTGGGTGGAACAGCCGTCGGTACAGGCTTAAATACACCGAAAGGATACGCTGAATTGGTAGCCAAGAAAATCGCTGAATTCTCCGGTCAGCCGATGATTACCGCTCCCAACAAGTTTGAGGCATTGGCTGCACATGATGCGATTGTAGAAACACACGGTGCATTGAAGCAATTGGCGGTAAGCTTGATGAAGATTGCTAACGATATTCGTATGCTATCTTCAGGGCCTCGTTCCGGCATTGGCGAAATCTTGATTCCAGAAAATGAGCCAGGATCTTCCATCATGCCAGGTAAAGTAAACCCAACACAAGTAGAGGCTATGACCATGGTAGCAGCACAAGTAATGGGTAATGATGTGGCGATTTCTGTAGGTGGATCTAATGGTCATTTTGAATTGAATGTATTCAAGCCCATGATGATTGCTAATTTCTTGCAATCTGCTAGATTAATTGGAGACGCTTGTGTATCTTTCAACGATAACTGTGCCATTGGCATTGAACCAAACACCGCATTTATTAAGAGGCATTTAGAGAATTCACTGATGTTGGTTACAGCTTTAAACCCACATATTGGATATGAAAATGCAGCTGCAATTGCTAAAAAAGCTCATAAAGAAGGTACTTCCTTACGAGAGGCAGCTTTGGCATTGGGATTGCTTACAAATGAGCAGTTTGACGAATGGGTAAGACCCGAAGATATGATTGGTAGTTTAAAATAAATTTTATCCAGATGAAAAAATACGTATTGACCTTAGCAGCTGCTGGAACCATGATGTTTTTTGGCAGCCAACCTGTAGAAGCTTCTCCATTTAAAGCAAAAGAACCGAAGGAACTAACTGCTGAAGAAACGCTTCGCCTAGAGCAAATTGAAAACAGAGTTGCTGAAATTCAGGATATGGATTTTTCAGAAATGGAAAAAGCCGAGAAAAAAGCGATTAAATCAGAATTAAAAGGTCTTGAAAAAGAGGCAAAGTCCATGAGAGGTGGAGGAATCTACATTTCCACTGGAGCGATTATTGTTATTCTTTTGTTGATTATCATCTTGTAATTGATTCCTTAGAGAATAGTCAAAAAAAAGTGGCCGCTGAAAAGTGGCCATTTTTTTTACATGTAAGATGCCCAGAGTTTAATTTGTACTTTTATAAAACTTGACAAAAGAAGGTTCCCTTCAAGCTTGAAAAAATCGTGTCTTTGCTTAATAAGTTAAAAGTAGCCAAATGTTCAAAACTTAATGAAGGTAACATCTTTCCAAATTCTTAGTAACCATAATAGATATTCTATGAGATATGGTATTTTAGTTTTAACATCAATTTTTGTTGTTCTATTTGTTCAACCAACTCTTCTTCTGTAGGCAAATAATCCACATACTTGCTGGCAAATAGGTGTTGATTATCTGCTAATACTGAGTATTTTGCAACATTTCATTTTCTACTACTTCCTTTGCTTGCGAGGATAATAATCGTTGATAATACATGGTAGAAATGTTTCTATCCAACGTACGAATACTCCATCCTTGATGAGCGGCCTCTGTAAGATAATACAGTCTAGCATCAGGGTTGGAAACTCTTAGAACTCTTTGGTAATGAGACTTTGAAATTGTGCGAACGCCGTTCGCACAATTTCAAAGTCTTGAAAGTAAAAGTAGAACTGTCGTATTTCCCAAAGAGTTCTTTTGCTATATCCTTTGCCAAATTCTTTAGTAAGTTCAAGAGAAACATTATGAATGATTTCCTTATCATAATCTGCTCTTTCTTTTCCTTTTTGTTCTTCTAGTATTATTTTTTGGCCAATTTTCCAGTAGGCTTCTACCATTGCACTGTTAATTGCTTGGTAGGTTTTTTGTCTAGCTTGGGCTAAAATTTCCTTTATTTCTTGAATGTATTGCATACCTATTTCATTCAATTTTTTGATTTTATTTAAATAGCCTAATCTATCTCCGTTCTTAAAAATAATTCTTAGACCCCAACAAGATTCCCCTTTTCAACTTGCTATAATTTAATATTAAGACTACCTCAAAATCACTCCTCTGGCAAACTAGCTATATACTTAGACACTTTCAAAGACCGCAGTAAAATCACCGTCAAAGGAATCAACCAAAGCAATTCTGAAAATACCACATGAAAAATAGTCCGCTTATTCCAATCCAATGCGGGAATAAAAGCGAGAATAAACCAGGAAACCATGATCAATTTACCAATGATTCCTGCAATGATCAAATACCTCCAACTAATCGGGTAAAAAGCAGAAAGAAAAATCACAAATCCTACCAACATCCCCACTGTACCAAAAATTCGTGCACTCACTCCTTCCGGAGCCATTGCTTCCATAGATAGCCATCTCAACAAATCTTCTCCAAAATACCGAAAGAAGGCGGACCAGGCAAAGCTATACATTCCTGTAAGTAAAAGCAGCCCTCGCATAGGCATGGGAAATGTTGGTGTAAGCGTGTTTTCTTGCATGATTACTTTTTGGTATCTTTCAGGGATAACTTTTCGGTTGTCTATTAGGTTTTCACCCAAACACAAAACTACATGAAGCATTCAAATAATCGTTCTCGGGTAGGAATTTTTCTCCTGGCAGCAGGATTCCTGTTCGTAGGTTTTATTATCGGCAGGCAAACAGGCGAAATCAATCACGAGAGCATCATGGGTGCTGAAGCCTTGGCAGGTTTGGAATTTTCCCCTGCCGAGCGAGACAGCATGATCCAAAATTTACAAGGCCACCGAGCGAGTTTTGAAGCGATGCGTAAGCAATCACTTCCAAATAGTGTGAGTCCTAGTATAGGATTCAATCCTCTCCCACATGGATTTGTTCCCAGTCAACAACAAGATGCCTACAATTGGGGACTCCCAAGTACAGTACAACTCCCACAAGCAGACCATGATATTGCATATTTAAGCGTCGCTGAGCTTTCGGTATTGATTAAAAATAAGCAAATCACCTCAGAGCGATTGACACGCATCTATATTGACCGAATCAAAACTTACGGTGATACCCTTCAGTGTATCATAACTCTGATGGAAGATGAAGCCCTTTCCACAGCAAAAGCCATGGATGCGGAGCTGGCACAAGGAACTTACAGAGGTCCTCTTCATGGTATTCCATTTGGTATCAAAGATTTATTAGCTGTCAAAGGTACCAAAACCACTTGGGGAGCCATGCCTTACAAAGATCAGGAAATTGATGAAACAGCTACATTAGTAGAAAAACTGAATGCTGCTGGCGCTGTTTTAGTAGGCAAATTTACATTGGGGGCACTGGCAATGGGTGATATTTGGTACGGTGGGGTGACTAAAAACCCATGGAACCTGAATCAGGGTGCAAGCGGGTCCTCTGCAGGCTCAGGGTCGGCAGTGTCCGCAGGTTTGGTCCCATTTGCCATCGGAACAGAAACTTTGGGTAGCATCGTGTCTCCATCCACTCGTAATGGTGTAACGGGACTTCGCCCAACCTTCGGCCGTGTTAGTCGTCATGGTGCCATGGCGCTGAGTTGGAGTATGGATAAAATCGGCCCAATGTCTCGCTCGGCGTTGGATAATGGAATCGTGCTCTCAGTTATCCAAGGCTTTGATGCAAAAGATAAAAGTACCATCCCTGCTGCGCTTAATTACAATGCTTCCAAAAATTTGAAAGACTTAAAAGTGGGCTACTTTGCCAGCTACTTTGAGGGAGAAAGACCAAGTAACTTGAGAGACAGAAGAGTGTTAGACGAATTGAAGGCAATGGGCGTAGAATTACACCCTGTAGAACTCAAGACTTCTGTCAATGTGCCAAGCATGTTGATTTCTTTGTATGTGGAAGGTGCGGCGGCTTTTGATGAGATGACCTTGAGCAATCAAGATGATTTATTGGTGAATCAGCGAAGAAATGCCTGGCCAAACCTATTCCGTTCATCACGGTTCATCCCCGCCGTAGAATATATTCAAGCGAACCGTTTCCGCTCTATTTTGATCGAAGAAGTGCACGAGATTTTCAAGGATTATGATGTGATTGTGACGCCGAGCTATGGGGGAAATCAGCTACAAGTCACCAATTTAACAGGACACCCTGCACTTTGCTTGCCCAATGGCTTTGATGACAATGGAAGTCCTACATCCATTACCTTCTTAGCTAATTTATTTGACGAGGAAAAACTAATTATGATTGGCAGGGCTTATCAGGAAGCAACTGATTGGCAGCAAAAGAGACCTCCACTATTCGATCGCTAATTCAAGGGCTATGAACAAAAAACACTACCATCTCTCTCCTATAAAAAAGTTTGGTAGCGTTTTTTTTATTGGCAAGTTCGTGTCAGTTGTCTTCTAATACCCTGACTTTTCCTGTCTCCATATCATAGATGGCTCCTACTACCCGAAGTTTTTTCTCGGCAATCAGGGAGTCTACGGAAGGCAAGGCTTTTTTCAAGGCATGGACCCCATGCAAAATATTGGCCTCAATTGCTTTCTCGTAAAAGTTAGGAATATCTCGGGGCAAGGCTTTTTCCTCCTCCTCAGCTTCAATAAAATCAATGATTTTCTGGATATAAATCGAGTATTGATGGGAATGATCATGGTCATGGTCTACAAAAGCACCGATCGCTCCACAATTGGTATGCCCCAAAATAATTACAAGCGGAACTTCCAAGTGCTCTATCGCATACTCCAAACTACCGATTTCATAATCTCCCACGATATTGCCGGCATTTCGGATGACGAATAGATCTCCCAAACCTTGGTCAAAAACCAGCTCAGGTGGAACACGAGAATCCGAACAACTCACGATCGCCGCAACTGGATGTTGCCCTTTATTGAGCTCCCGAAGTCTCGTCAATGTTTGATCTGGGTGTAAAGGATGATCCTCCGCAAAACGCACATTCCCTTCCAACAACACCTCCAAAAGATTTTCCTTGGGTATATTTTCCAAATGTTGCTCAACAGGAGCTTGCTTACATCCAAAGGTTAAGACGAGAAGTGCACCAAACGGCAGTAGCCACAATAGGTAATTGGATAGTAAATGAAAGCGTTTCATGTGCTTTTTTCTTGCAAATTTCCACACTTCCTCGACAATAATTGGTGAGGAATATCACCTAATGAGATGATTCATACAATCTAAAAACCAAGTGTAGGTCAAAAAAATGAGCTACTTGTTTGACTGGATTAGAGAGTTTTTTTTCGTTTCCAAATTTTCCAGAATTCTATCCAAAAAACTGAAACGAGGGATATAATGAAGGATAGGGCAAGCATCATTATACTTACTGATTCGAAGCTGAACAAATCGCTGAAAGCTGGAACTGTAAGCATCAACATCAATAACAGCAAAGAAATCCCCAAAACCAAGGGCATTAATTTGTTGGGATATTGAATAGTCTGAAAAACAGAATAATAAAAAGACCGATTGACCAAAGTCAAAAATACATTACTGAACACCAGTGTCGTAAAAATAACCGTTCGTACTAATTCTATACTTTGTCCCTCTTTCATTAAATAGTATCCCAAGCCTAGCGTGGCAACTGTAATCATCAGTCCTTGGAATACACTCATGGAAAGTTCTGGCAAAGAGAAAAAAGTATCACTCATTTTCCTTGGGGGACTGCTCATGGAATTGGGTTCTATCGGCTCATTTTCAAATACAATGGAGCAAGTAGGCCCCATAATCAACTCTAAGAAAATCACATGCACAGGAGTAAAGATCAAGGTATACTCCCAGCCAAAAACTAAGGGCAACAACACAATTAAGATGATTGGAATGTGGATGGAGATGATGTATCGAATCGCTTTTTTGAGGTTTTCGTAGATTTTTCTCCCCAAAGCAACTGCTTCGGTCATGTGTCCCAAATCATCATCCATCAACACAAGCGCTGCAGCGCTTTTGGCAACCTCACTCCCTCGCATACCCATCGCAATCCCAATATGGGCAGCTTTCAAGGCGGGTCCATCATTGACTCCATCGCCCGTCATGGCTACTATCGCTCCATTTTCCTTCAATGCCTCCACCACTTTGAGCTTAGCATCCGGAAACATCCGAGCAAAAATACTGGTTTGCTTCACTACTTGTTTCAGCTGCATTGAATCAAGCTCAAGCAATTCATCTCCTGTCAGAATTTTTCCAGTTGACTTCAGTCCGACTTGGGCAGCAATAGCCGCAGCAGTTTGGGCATGATCTCCTGTAATCATCTTCACATCAATACCAGCCTTATAAAAACTCTGTATAGTTTTGCTAATTTCCTTTTTTGGAGGGTCGTAAAATGCCAATAAACCCAACAATTCAAAGGCAAATTCCTGTTGGGTCTTCGGGTAAACTTCTATGGAAGAATCTGCTTTTCCTACTGCAAGTACTCTAAACCCTTGATTGGTATAGTGATCAACTTGCTCCCAAATTCTTTTCAAGGCGTCTTCTTCGAGCCTGCATTGTTTCAAAACTCCCTCCACACTTCCTTTGACTGCTATAATTTTTTCACCCGAATTTTTCTGAAAAATATGCGTCATGATGGGAGGTTTGCCTCCCAGAGAATATTCATGAACCATGCTTGCATTTGGTCGTTCGTCAACAGGAGCAAGTTTGACATAGGAATCATGGATAGCTTTTTCCATGGCATCAAAGGGAAGGATTTCGGAGGACCACATGGCATATTCAAGGGTGGAACTAAATGAGGGAGCTTCCTGGGTAAAATCCTGAGACCTGTTTTCCTTCAAATCGAAAATAGCTCTCAACTCCATTCTGTTTTCAGTCAAGGTTCCCGTTTTGTCCGTACAAATGACCGAAGCCGCTCCCAATGTTTCCACCGTATAAGGGCTTCGGGCAATAACTTGGTTTTTATACAGACGATATGCCCCCAATGCCATAAAAGTGCTAAAAGCCACTGGAATCTCCTCGGGAAGAATAGACATGGCAAGGGTAAGACCTGCTAAGAGAGACTGCAGGATATCGTAGGAAGTGAAATAATTTATCCCCCAAACCAATAAAAAAGCGACTCCTCCAATACTGACCATAGATTTGACAAAATTCTTTATTTGAAGTTGTAATGGGGTTTTGGTTTGATCGATCGACTCCATGCTCAAACCGATTTTTCCTAAAGCTGTACTTTTCCCAATGGCAATCACCTCTGCGACACAATTGCCTGAGTCAACCAAGGTACCCTGATAAATCAACAAAGGCTGTAAGCTTGATTCTTTTGTTATTGATAAAGATTCGCCCGTCAGGACACTTTCATTGACCGCAAAATCATGTGCTTCAATGATTGTAGCGTCCGCAGGAATAAGGTCTCCGTCCTCTACTAAAATCAAATCATTGATAACTATTTCTTCAGAAGGAATAGTTATCAAATTGCCATCCCTGTACACTTTAGCCTTTGGACTAGATAGTCTCTTGAGTGCATTGACTGCTTTTCTGCTTTTATTTTCCTGAAAAATGGAAATTCCAGAAATCAGCCCAATGGCCACTACCATGATCATGCCTTCTGTGAATTCTCCAAGCAAAAAGTAAATGGCAGAGGCGGCTAGTAAGATGATAAAAAGTGGCTCCTTAACTATCTCTAATAGAATCTTCCAAATCGGATGAAGTGACTTTTCTTCAAGTTCATTTCGTCCAAATGTTTTTCTATTAGCTACTGCTTGCTGTTCCCTGAGGCCTTGGTAGTTCATATTTTTAATTAAACTAAAAAACCCAATCCTTTGGAAATCAAGAATTGGGTTTTTTAAAAGTTAACATGCTTCAATTACTTCAAGCGTTTGCCAGTTACAGGAAATTGATCTACCAAATAGCCTTTGAGCGCATCTGCTCCATTGGCATTCAAACTCATATACAGATCATAACCTTCTGCAAAAAAGGAAAAACTGATGCTGTCACTTCCTTCACTGATGGAGGAAAGCGTTGTTTCCTGATCCGTTCCGGCCATTTTGAATTTGCCCTTCAACTTTCCCTCCACTTTTTCTATGGTCATGACTACTCTTACATCTCCTTGAGGTGTACCTTCAATCAATAAGTCCCATTCACCCACAAAATTATCAGAAGGATGATTGGAAGTTGCAAATGCTACGCTAAAAACAAGAAACAGCATCGCTAGTAAGGAAGTAATTTTTTTCATTGGTTAGGTATTTTTGGTTTCTTTTGAAAATTAAACATTCTTCCTAGAAAAAGCAACAAACCTGGCCTGTGGTGAAGGCTTTAAAATTTAAGAGAAAATTCAAAACCTGCTTCCTCCAAATACAGTATACTAGATTTGAAAAAAAATATTCATTAACGCAACGCTATTGCGTTTAGTAAAAAATCTATACTTTTGTATATGGTCTTAAAAATCCAACGTATGAAGTCTCTTTGGCTAGCCATGTTAGGGCTATGGGGCTTGGTATTTTGGAATAATTTCAACAATAAGCACGTTCACCTGACTGAAAACGGTCATCTTATTGTGCATGCCCACCCTTTTCAGAAAGGGGACAAAGACCATGACCATACAGAAGAAGAGTACATTTTTTGGGATATTATTTCCAATGCCCATTACCATACCTTTACAGCAGACATTGCAATCCCTGAGAATCTTCCTGTCTTTTTTACAGAATATCAGGGTTTATCTCAGCAATTTTTATTTGACAGCTTCGATAAAAGTCCCTCGTTCCTCAGAGGTCCGCCCCTTAATTTTTCTTAATCCAATCCCATTGTATTAATCAAATTCCATGATGTGATGATTAAGCAATCTGCTTATTCTCACTTTGTGGTTCTTATCTAATTGATTTTTCAAGTGGGAAAATGCCAATCCACGCGTGCTAACCTAGCTTAAAGGTCAGCACTGCTACTCATGTGTTGACTTTGCAACCAACCAATCTATTCATATGTCCAAATACGTCTCAATCTTGACGGCATTGGGATTATTCCTTTGTCAAGAAATTGTATTTGCCCAATCGGCCAATCCTACCATTGAAGGAATCATCTACGATGCCGAAAGTAAAAAGCCCCTCATTGGGGCAATTGTAAGTGCCTTGGCTGAACCCAATGCCCGAACTGCCACTGACCAGGATGGAAGATTCTTGTTGAGCATATCCACAAATACTCAGCAGGAAATAGAAATCGCCTACCTAGGTTATAAAACACAGCGGGTCACTATTAGCCCAGGAAGACAAGCAAGCATCCAACTTGAGTTGGATGAAAAGAGTTTGGGAGCTGTGGAAGTTCGCAGTGAACGCATCCGATCTGAGGGCACCAAAAGTCTGAGCATAGCAAACATAGACCGCGAGACTATCAGCAGAAACCAAACAGCTTCACTAGGTGCACTCTTGGGAAATATTCAAGGAGTCACCTTTGCCTCATTCGGCTCTAATATCCAACTTCCTATTATCCATGGGCTTTATGGAAACCGCATTTTAATCCTCAACAATGGATTCAAACATGGATTTCAAAATTGGGGATCCGACCATGCCCCTGAAATCGATATTCAGAGTGCTGAATCCATTTCTGTAATCAAAGGAGCCGCAGCAGTCCGCTTCGGGCCTGATGCCTTAGGAGGAGCAGTAGTCACAGAGTCTCACAGTATGCCTTTCAATAGTCGATTGAATGGCTCAGCAGTAGCTGGATTTCAAACGAACGGGAGAGGGTTTAATACCGGAGTTAACCTTTCCGAAGGCTATGAAAACTTTAGCTGGCATGTGGGCGGTAATGTCAATATCGTAGGAGATAGACATGCTCCTGACTACATGCTTACCAATACAGGCGCAAGAGAATACAGTGCGTTTGGGGGAGCAAAATTCAAAATACGTGAAAACCTGATCGCTAAAGCCAATTACAGTTATATGCGGCAGAATTTAGGGATTCTTCGAGCTTCCATTGGTAGTAGTGGGGCTGCTTTGATCCGAAATTTTGAAGCAGAAAGGCCAGTTATCATACGAGATTTTTCTTATGATATCAATGAACCAAATCAGTTTGTAAGCCATCATTTGGCTTCACTTAAATTGGATTGGAATATCGATGAGGATAATCATGTCAGTTTCCGCTACGCCTTTCAATCCAATGGCAGGCAGGAATTTGATGTGCGAAGAAATGCGGATTTACCAATAATTGACTTAAATCTCACTACACAAGATATCCAAGCTGATTATAATCATAAACTTAGTGACCGGATTCAGGGAATTGTAGGAGGTCAACTATTACTGCAATCCAATTCTAATAATCCCGGAACAGGTATCACTCCTTTTATCCCAAATTATGAAGGTTTCAGGGCCAGCCTATTTGTAGTTGAAACTTTACAAAGAGGTAATTCTGAATGGGAACTTGGGCTGCGTTATGATTATGAGCGCAATTCTGTAGCAGGGAGAGAGCGAACCCAGGCACCATTTGCAGATAATTTCTCATTTTCCAATTTTACAGCAGCTCTTGGCTATGTGAGTCAGATTAATCCATCCACTACATTCCGAAGCAATATTGGCACAGGGTGGAGGCCACCCAATATGGCCGAACTATATAGCTTTGGACAGCATGAGGCAAGACAACTCTTTGGGTTGCTCCGATACTATGAAGACGCGGAGGGAAACTTACAAAATGACCGAGTAGTACCCATGGCAGAGAGTGGTGTGGAAGCAGAACAAAGCTATAAGTGGGTCAATGAATTGGAAATAAGAGGCGAAAAGGGACGGTTTAGTACATCCATTTATGCCAACTATATTGCAAATTTTATTTTCTGGAGACCAATAGGAGTTGTCGGTACATTAAGAGGCCCTATGCCAACCTACATTTTTGATCAAGCAAATGCCTTCTTCACAGGCGTTGACTTAACCTATGAATGGCAGCATACATCAAATTGGTCGAGTAAAATTGGTGGTAGCTACATATGGTCACAAAATGTAGAAAGAAACGAGCCCTTGATTAATCAGCCTCCCATAAATATCAATTATGAGCTGGCTTTTGACAAACGCAATCTTGGACCATTTGACCGAGTTCAGGTAGCCTTGCAACCCATGTACACGTTCAGGCAATTTCAAGCTCCGAGAGAGGTTTCCATTCGGGATATCATCGAAGGAAATGTAACCATCGATCTCAATTCAGAGATATTTGATTTCTTGGCTCCACCTCCTGGATACTTCCTTTTGAATGGCTTTGCAAAGGCAGAAAAAGGAAATCTTGGCTTGAGTCTACAAGTGCACAACGCGTTGAATACCCGATACAGGGATTATCTGAATGCTATGCGATTCTTCGCAGATGATTTAGGAAGAAATATACAATTATCTATTCACTATAAATTCTAATTAACATGAACAACACAAACAAACTTCGCCAACTATGGATCTTGATCCTATCCATCTTCGTATTTGCAGCTTGTACAGAAGCTGAAGCTCCGGAAGAAGAAAATGAAGTGGAAATCTTTACGGATGTTGAACTCATCTTTACTGCAGAAGATGGTACCGTTGTAAGAGCGCTTGCTGAGGACCCAACTGGTGGGCTTGGGATTAATTCCTCCTTCACTATACAGCCAATCACCTTAAAAGCCAATACCACATATACCTTGACTTTCGAGTTGTTGAATCGATTGGTATCTCCAGTAGAAGATGTACAGATTGAAATCAAAGAAGAAGATGATGAGCATCAGATGTTCTTTGAGTTTACCACCAATGCATTCTCCAGCCCAACAGGTAGCGGCAACATCCAAAACAGAGATGGAGCCATCAATTACTTAGACTTTGATAGGAATGGCTTACCGCTTGGCCTCAGAACTAGTTGGACTACTGGCGAACCTAGAGCAAATGCTACTTTCAGAATATGGCTAGCCCATCAGCCAGGAGTGAAAACTGCAACATCTACTGCACAGGATGGTGATGTAGATTTTGATATCACTTTTCCTTTGACGATTGTGGAATAAAAAAAAAGAGCCACTCTGACATTTGCAGGGTGGCTCTTTTTATTTAAAAGACAATATAAAAACCTACACTAAATTTTTACTTCACCTGAAACCCAATTCTCATGATGTTGGACGTATTAGCTGGTGCATCCATGACGGCCACTGTAGCTAAGGTTTTAAGATCCCTTACGTGAATCTTAGTTCGATTAGGCTCCAAAACATACAAGAAATTTTCAGATGCAGTGATTACTGGATTATTTTCACTCATCATCCTATAGTGCATTAGTTCGTCACTTGCTTTTCTGGCATTTGCCGCGATTTCATCAGCAACAGTGACTGTTCTATTTGCCAATTGACTTCCTGTATTGGTATCAAACACCCTTACTGCATTGTCAGAAGTTTGAATAATCAAGTGGCCACCATCAGCACTTAAGAAATAGCTACTAATTTCATTGGATAAAAAGATTGGTTTAACCGATTCTGCTAGAGGGTCAATTTCAAAAACTCCTTGATTTCTTGCATACCCGTAGAATTTTTTGATTTCATCATTTCCTTTGATAGTTCCCATCCAATTTCCAGAAGTAGGCTGTAGAGGGCTTGGATTAGTAATCAACTTTATTTTATTATCAGCCCCTGCTACAATAACTCCTTGCGTTCCTCCAAAAACCGCAAAATCTCCGTTGGAAGCATCCCCATGTATTCCCGTGACAAAAACATCGGCATTCTCAGCTGTCACCTCACCTGTCAGATTGAGCAATTTCACTCGCTGTGGCAAAGCCCCTGGTGTACCTTCATCTTTAAAGGTAACTGCAAACTTATTACCTCTTAACCATGTAGCAGCTCCATGATGCACACCATTACCAATGTTGGAAATAATGGCTGGACTAAAGGTAGGTGTTTCCATACTTGCCTCTCGAGCATATGTAATACTTCCATCTCCATCATTAAAAATTACAATATTGCCCTGCGTCGCAGAAAAATGCGTAGGAAGAGGCGCCAATGCTGTTGCATTTAACCATCGGATGGCATATTCATGGCCATGATCACGGTGATTTTCTATTCCTGTGTCAAAAAACCGTACGATCCCATCATTTCTCTCAATAGATACAATATATCTACCTGAGCTAGATAAATAATTTGCACTCGTTTGATGGAAACTGGCCAAAGAAGCACCTTTAATATTCCCAGTAAGTGGATGCATCAAGGAAAAATTAAACTCTTGATTCCAAACTCCCAATCTGATCCATTCACTTTCCAATTCTTCATAAGAAGGCGCTTCTACGATTGGCTCTTCTTTTTCTTGGCAGGATAACAGGAAAACAAAAAGCAATCCTAGGTAAAATAAACTAAATTTTTTCATAGACTTTAAAGATTTTTGCGCAAAGGTAAAACTAATTTTAGTTATTGCAACAATGTTGCATTAATTAGTTTAGTTGGTTAACTTGCCATCATCATGCAGAAAAAAATTAAAACTTATTTGTTGACTGGTTTTTTAGGGGCTGGAAAAACAACGCTTCTAAATCATTTGTTGAGCCGTAAATCAACACATATAAATTATGTGATTGAAAATGAGTTTGGCAAAAACTCGATCGACAGCACATTAGTTACTAAAAATTACAATGAACTTTTCGAACTTAATAATGGGTGTATTTGCTGTTCTTTAGATAGCGAATTGATAGAGGTTTTAGCCCAACTGGTTCATTTGGAGATTCAACCCGACAACCTCTTTATAGAAGCTTCTGGAATTGCTGATGCAGGCATGCTTGCTTCAGTGTTTCAGCGGGATGATGTGAAAAAGTTTTTTGAATTAAGACAGATCATCTGCGCTGTGGATGCTGAAAATTTCGAAGACAGATTGGAAGAAGTCTCTGAACCATTTAGGCAGGTAGTAGCCTCATCTACTGTTGTACTTACAAAAGTAGATTTAATCCAACGAGCCTACGAGGAGCATATGATAACCCTGTTGCAAAAAATAAACACTTTAGCGTCCATCTGTACAAATGAGTCTCTAAACTCTCTAGATTTTTTTGTAAACAATTATGCCGACTTTACTCCAACCCATGGAATAGCTCCTGCTATATCAGAAGGGCCTCACAAAATGAAAAGTATTGCTATCGAAACAAAGGAGGTATTTGATCGAGAAAAATTATATGCAACCTTATCCATGACGCTTTACCTTTCCTATCATCAGGTATATAGAGTCAAAGGATTTGTAAGGGTAGCCGGAGAAGATCATCCTATCCTTGTGCAGTCCACTGGCAATACGGTGAGTTTTTCCAAATCTGACCCTCAAAAAGAAAGCCCAAACGTACTGGTCTTTATAGGGCAAGGGATTGAACGAAAAGGGCTAGAGAGAATTCTTGCTAAAACTATTGTACAACAAGCTCAGGGAATAACTTGAGCTTAAAAAAGCTAGATTGAGTTTAAAATGAAAATCATACCATGGCCTTTTACAGCCATAGTGTAATCAAAATTAAGCTTTAGCAAACTGATGGCATCCAACACTTGCTCCTATAATAAATTCACTTGCCTTGGTATTTGGGGCCAATGGCTTACCAGCCAAAATACCCTTTCGGAACAATCCCATTCATCCGGAGATATACCAATGAGTATCCTCTGTGATGATTGTTGTGATTCTCCACGATATTGAAAAGTCTCCAAATAGGGATGGTTTCCTTTCCGAACTCGATATCTTTTTCTAAGTCTTCGGAACTCATTGCTTCTAATGTTTGGGTCATAAAGGCATACATGCGGTCCACTTGCACTTTGGTTTCCTCTTTGTTC
>NZ_JBSZCK010000013.1:0-86845 GCF_054166905.1 Mongoliitalea sp.
GTTCGGGGAGCTCCCGGAAAATTCACCCACTGATTGCGGAAGGTACTCTGAATGTAGCCCTGATTCTTGTAACCCGCATATGCAGGGTTGATATGAAGCCCATTGAAAATGTACTGACTGAATTGTGGTAGCTGTTGCGACCAAGATTTCGATGGCGCCCAAGTGGCGGCTATCGAAATGATTATCAGGAATCCAAAAATCTTTTTCATCTGTTATTAATTTTTAGCTTTTGATAACCTGGATTCAGCTTTTGAGCTCATGAGAGTTTCGCTGGATTATTAAGTTAGAGTTCAATCGAATACCCGGGTTATTATATCAGTTTATGAGTAATTTTATACTACTTTTTAAGTGCACAAGGGTCATTAAATTTTCAAATATTTAATTATGCAGTAAAAATACACTTTTTTGTTTTTCATATCAAAGTGTTTTTCAAAAAAAATTTATTTGTAATTCATTTTTTTAGCAATGAAATGCTTTTTCATGTATTTTTAAAACAAAAATATAGGCCTTAAAACCAAAAAAAAGAGGCTTTTTGCCTCTTTTAACCTTTTTTTCTATGCTCTTTTTTAATTTTTTTGATGTATTCTTTTATAACACGCATTTTGTGACTTTCTCCCAAAATCTCTTTGGGAATTATCCTTTCCAAACTCCACTGCATAAATTTTTCTTTTTAGGTGATGGTAAACTAACGACAAAAGGTCTGGAAGGTTTCTGTGCAGTGTAATTTTTTGGCTATGCCTCTGAGGGATAGAATAAAATTGATAACTTGAAATAAATTTATCACCTATGACTATTCAGACAATTACAGAGACCCAACATACTATCGATAGACTTTTTGACTTGCAGCAAGCACATGCCGTCAAGTTGCGGAAGAGTCCGGCCACTGCAAGAATCAAATTGTTGAAAGGACTACTAGCATGGATCATGACTCATCAAGAAGATATTCGTAAAGCTATTCATGCAGATTTTAAAAAGCCATATCCTGAAATTGATATCAGTGAGATTTTCGTGGTTACGAGTGAAATCAATCACACGATCAAACACTTATCCGCTTGGATGAAGCCCAAGAAGGTTCCTACCCCACTTACAATGCTAGGAAGTACTTCTTACATACATTATGAACCAAAAGGTGTTTGTTTGATCATCTCACCTTGGAATTACCCTTTCAATTTGGCACTTGGTCCTTTGGTTTCAGCTTTGGCAGCAGGAAATACAGCCATCATCAAACCTTCAGAAATGACTCCACATACCTCAGCGCTGTTGAGGCGATTGGTAGCAGAAGTATTTGATGAACATGTAGTAGCTGTGGTGGAAGGAGAAGTGGAGGAGGCCCAATTGCTTCTTCAAAAACCATTTGACCATATTTTTTTCACAGGAAGCCCCGCAGTTGGAAAAATTATCATGAAGGCTGCTGCAGAGCATTTAAGTTCGGTGACATTGGAATTGGGAGGAAAGTCGCCTGCAGTCATTGATCAACGAGTGGATTTCAAAGATGCGGCGTCCAAGCTTATTTGGGGGAAATTTGTCAATTGCGGACAGACTTGTATTGCGCCTGATTATGTGCTTGTACATGCTTCTGTCAAAAAAGAGCTTATCAATGCCTTGAAATCAAGTATTGAAGCTATGTATAATTCTTCTGGAAAGGGGGTGCAAGCTTCTCCAGATTATGCAAGAATAGTCAATACCAAACACTTGAATAGGTTATCTTCCATGCTTCAAGATGCAGTAGACAAAGGTGCTGTCATTGAGTTTGGTGGAGTCATCGATGTGGGGGAAAATTATTTTGAACCTACGATTATTTCTGGTGTAACCGAGGAAATGGAAATTATGCAGGAAGAAATTTTTGGCCCCATACTTCCTATTATGGATTATCAAAACGTAGAGGAGGCCATTGACTATGTTAATAAGCACCCTAAACCCTTGGCTTTGTATAGCTTTTCCAAGTCTGACGCATTCAATAAACAAGTGATTGCCCAGACCTCTTCGGGTGGAGCTGTGGCCAATGATTGCGTGCTACACTTTCTTCAGACGGAGTTACCTTTTGGTGGTGTTAATAACAGTGGTATAGGAAAAGCCCATGGGTATTATGGTTTTCTTGCCTTTAGCAATGAAAAAGCCGTAATGAAACAGCGTATAGGGTTCACAGCGTCCAAACCTCTCTATCCTCCTTATGGAGCGTTAGCAAAAAAAGTGGTGGAATCTCTACTCAAATGGTTTTAATAACAAATGTGGTCTTTTACTAAACTGATTCTTGTCACCAGTCTCTCGTTCATGGCTACTTATGCTTTTGCTCAATCCTCTGCCCGAAAACATGGTATATCCATAGGGGTCTTGCCCATAGGACCGCTTAATGCCATCACAGATGTGAGTGGAGTTTCTGTTGGGCAGGTTACCAAGATTGAAGGAACATCTGTTCGTACAGGGGTAACCGCAATTTTACCGCATACTGGTAATCTTTTTCAACAAAAAACACCCGCAGCCATCCATGTAGGAAATGGTTTTGGGAAGTTGGCTGGGAGTACGCAGGTAGAGGAATTAGGGAATTTGGAGAGCCCAATCCTACTGACCAATACCTTAAGTGTCGCAGCTGGGATTGAAGGAATAGTGACGTATACCCTTCAAGAAGCGGGCAATGAACAGGTTCAATCTGTCAACGCTTTGGTCGGGGAAACTAATGATGGTTTTCTTAACGATATCAGAGGTATGCATGTCAGTAAAGAAGATGTCATTCAAGCCATTGAGCTAGCATCTTTCGGTCCTATACAGGAGGGAAATGTGGGGGCAGGAACAGGAACTGTTTGTTTTGGATTCAAAGGTGGGATTGGAACATCTTCTCGAGTGCTCCCGCCTTCTTTGGGAGGCTATACCGTCGGGGTATTGGTGCAAAGTAACTTTGGAGGGGTTTTGCAAATCGATGGAGTCCCCATTGGAGAGGAATTGGGGCAGTATGTTTTCAAAAACCAATTGGAATCGGCAGATGGTTCATGTATGATTGTGGTGGCGACAGATGCCCCTTTGGGTGAACGTAATCTCAAACGCTTGGCTTCCCGTGCTATGTTGGGTTTGGGGAAAACGGGTGGCATTGCATCCAACGGTTCAGGAGATTACGTGATTGCTTTTTCTACCTATGCCGATAATTTGATTCCACACGATGCCAAGAGAGGTGAATTCTATACTCCTACCTTATTACCAAATGACCATATTAGCGCCCTGTTTCTTGCTGCCATAGAAGCTACAGAGGAGGCAATCATCAATTCTCTTTTTGCAGCAGAAAGCATGATAGGAAAAGATGGCAGGAAAGTGGAATCCCTTCCCATCGCTCAAGTCTTGCAAATCATGAAAACCTATGGAAAGCTAAAAGTTCCTTAGACCTCAAATCTCTACAGCCATAGTTGATTATAGATTTTCAATGTTTTCTAAGTAGGTTTTCGCCTGATTCAAGATTTCTTGCTTATTAGTCATTTTGCTCCAAGTTCGGTACATCATTCCAATTCTGGGGTTTTTAGCCAATTTATCCTCATTGCGGTGGTAAAAATCCCAATAAAGGCTGTTGAAAGGACAGGCGTTTACTCCTGTTTTTTTCTTTTTGTCGTACTTACAGGAGTCACAATAATTGCTCATCTTATCGATGTAATTGGCAGAAGAAACATAGGGTTTCGTACCGACAATCCCGCCATCTGCAAACTGACTCATGCCTCGGGTATTGGTGATTTCTACCCATTCGATAGCATCTATGTATATGCCCAAATACCAGACATCTACATCATTGGGGTCTATTCCTGCCAAGAGCATAAAATTTCCTGTCACCATCAATCGTTGAATATGGTGTGCGTAGGCATGTTCCAAGGATTGTCCGATGGCATGTTTTAGGCAATTCATGGAAGTTTTTCCTGTCCAAAACCACTCGGGAAGCTTTCTGTCATGTCCAAAGAAGTTGAGATCAGCATATTCAGGCATTTTCGCCCAATAGATGCCGCGCATATATTCTCTCCAACCGATAATCTGACGGATAAAACCTTCTACTTGCGCAATGTCAATTTTATCTTGATGGGCATACCAGTATTTCTCTACGGTGCTGACGACTTCCAATGGGCTAATCAGCTTTGAATTCATAGCAAAGCTTAACCTGCTATGAAATAAAAATGCATGGCCGGTATACATGGAGTCTTGGTATTGACCAAAATTTGGCAACAGTTGCTTGCAGAAGTAGTCCAATACCTCCAATCCTTCCTCCCTAGTACAGGGCCAATCAAATTTTTGAGGATTGACAGTTCCAATCCAAGAAGCTCCCGAATCTTCCAAAAGGGATAGGATTTCGCTTACATCACGGATATGGGTTTTAGGCTCCTTGATCAAAAGAGGATCTTTCAGCTTATTTCGATTGTCATGGTCGTAGTTCCATTTACCGGTCAAGGGCTCTTTCCCATCCATGAGAATGTTGTATTTTTTCCGCATTTCTCGGTAAAAAGATTCCATTAAGTAGGTTTTTTTCCCGTGGAAAAACTCTTTTAAAAAAGTTCGAGCAGTCAAAAAGTGTTCTGTGTCGAATGCCTGAGAAGGAATTGTCAACTTTTCGCAGAAGTTCTTCAATTGCTCATCCAAGCGGAACTCATCCGGTAGCTGATATTCGAAGCATTCGATACTATGCTTTTCAATAAGCTGTTGTAGGTTCAGATCCAGCGATTGTTTGTTATCCTCATGATTGAGTTCATAATAGATGACATTATGCCCCTGCTTTCTCAGATGCTCAGCAAAAGCTCTCATAGCCACAAAAAAACCGATGATCTTTTGGATGTGGTGTTTGACATAATCCGTTTCCTGCCGCATTTCCATGAGGACATAAGTCACATGGGGCTGCGGTTGCTGAAACCAAGAATGTTGACTGTTAAGCTGATCTCCTAGGATGAGTCGAAGTGTTTGGGTCATGGGAATTTCTTTGCTAGTAAAATCAAAAAGGTAGCAGAATGTTTGAAAAAAGAAAAAGCCTCTAGAACCACAGGTTAGAGAGGCTTTGGTATTTATAGGGACTAAATTCTAGTATCGGAAGCAAGGCATACTGGATTTTCTGCCTGCTGCGTTTTGGGCACTTCCTGCCAAGAAAGAGAATCTCATGGAAACCTCATGAGCTCCGCCGGTATTGGCTATGCCTAGTTTGGATAAGGTGTAATCGTAGCTGTATCCGATGTCAAGGCCATTGCCAAGGGAAATTCCTACTACGCCTATAAGGGACTCTGTATTGGGCCGATTAAGTCCAGGAGTTGGGAGACCTCTGTACCATACACCTAAGGTAAGTGGTTGAAGTACCAACTGAGTGCCTAAATCCAATTGGTTAAACGGATCTTGGTGCTTATAGTTAAAGGCAAGCACCAATAATTTTTTATTTTCTACATTATTCATGTAATTCCTGCTCATTCCGCTTCCCAAGTCAAAGCTAATACCACCATGTACGGAATATTTGATTGGCCATTTTGCAATTTGATCATCCACAAAAGAAATATTTGGTTGTGTGATGTGATGGGCAGATACTCCCAACCATGCCATTTCATTGGTGTATAACATGCCAAAATGATAATCCAAATAGCGGTGATTGACATCCAACCCTAAATTTTCACCAGAGGGAAGGCCAGCTTCTCCGGTCATTGGATCAATCATACTTCCAAAAATCACATTGCTAAAATCTGCATCTCTGCTGACAAAGCTTGCCTGACCTCCGAAGCGAAGGAAGCTATTGAATCCCAATTGCAATCTGTAACTGTAAGCAGCACCAATTTCACTGGTTCTCAAATTAGACATGGTTTCGGTAACTCCATTAGCGATGATACCGAAGCCACTATTCAAGCTGAACGAATAGTGATCTATGTAAGCTGAATAAGCACTTAATGAATGGTCCATTCCAGGCCATTGATTTCTGTAGTTGACTCCGAAGCGTGTCATTTCAGAACTTCCTGCAAAGGCAGGGTTTAGGAAAATCGGCGCAGCATAAAATTGGGAGAACTGAATATCTTGGCCTTTCACAGAGATTCCAAGCATCATGAGGGCGATAATGAAGAGTATCTTTTTCATGACCTTAGCGGATTAAAGTGAAAGAACCTGATTTGTGGATGACTTCACCACTGAGCATAGTCATCGAAATCCTGTACATGTAATTGCCTCTCGGCAACAATCTTCCCCTGTGGGTACCATCCCAACCGGTCTCTATTCTGGAAGAGGCAAATAACTCTTCCCCCCAGTTGTTAAACACTCTCATTTCAAAACTTGCGAACCCTTCTGCCACTGGCATAAAGAAGTCATTCAGCCCATCACCGTTCGGTGTAAAGGCACTTGGAATGGTGATCCACTCGTTTGACTTGAGCACCATTACTTCATGGACCTGTGCAGCAGAACAACCGTACATATCGTAGGCACGTAAGGTTACCTGAAAATTACCTGCTTGCTTATAGATATGTATAGGATCTTTTTCTGTACTGTTAGCTCCATCTCCAAACTCCCACTCCCAAGCAATAAAATCAGGAGAGATGAAACTGATAAACTGTAACGGTTCACTTGCGAATACTTCATCTTGAGAGCTGATTTCCAATTTTCTATATTCAAAATCAATTCTTCCCAACTCACCATAATAAGGTAAGTCTACCCGTACGCGAGCATTGACTGTACAGCCATTGGCATCGGTAATCTGTACTTGTAAGTCCTCAGTCTGAGTAAATGTAACTTCCTTATTGCTGGAGTTATCTTTGTTCCAATTGATTGCATAAGGTGCTACTCCTCCTGCAATTTCTACCCAAGCATAACCCATGGCTCTTCCAGTCTCACAGTTCATCTCTACAGAAGATTCTATGCGAGCTTGAAGGGCTTGAGGAGACTTGATTTCAAAAGATCTGCTTACTTTACAACCTTCTGCATCTGTAGCTTCTATGGTAAATATTCCAGCTGATAAGTTTTGAATACTTGCAGTGCTCGCTCCATTGTTCCAACGGATCTGATAAGGGGCCTTACCACCGGAAATTGCTACTTCTATCGCACCATCTTGAGCTGCAGCACAGAGGTTATCGAGTACATTGATTGGCTCAATGGCCAATACCTCACCAGCTGCTATTGCAAATTCTTGCTCATATTTACATCCATTGGCATCTCTTACCAATACCACATAATTACCTGCATCCAAGTTTTTTAATTCTCTAGCAGTACTGCCATTGGACCATAAAAATGTGTAAGGAGCTTTACCCCCACTCACGTCTAGGCTGATAGCACCCTTTTGTCCATTATCGCAAGAAGGCTGCTCTACCTTCTCGGTAACCCTCATGCCATCGTCATCACCTTGAATAGCAAATGAAATAGTGATTTCGCAATTATATACATCGTAAATGGTCACTTGGTGAGTACCTGGGCGAAGGTTTTTAGCTTCCATGCTATCTTCTAAGCCATTGCTCCATCTTACTCGGTATGGTTCACCTCTACCAAATCTCACATTGATTTTGGCTGAGCCTACATTGCCGGTAGCGCAGCTTGCATCTACTTTTTCCACCAAGTCAACTATAAATGGAAATGGAGGCTGAATAATGATGCGCTGTGTAGTAGAAATACCCGATTGGTCAGTAATGATTACTGTATAGGTTCCTGCAAATAAATTATATCTGTTTTGGACAGTTTCGTTGTTATTCCATAAGAAAGTGTAGGGCGCTGTTCCACCTTTGACATCTAAAATAATGTGACCTCTTTCTTGATGTGTACAAAGAGCTAATTTCCCTGAAACAGTTACATGGATTTTGGTGCCGGAAGGTTGGCTTTCAACTCGTTGATTGCTTGCAAACTCCTCGATGGGATTATTGCTGGAGCGGAGTTGTTGAGCAAAACCATCATTACCCAAGAATAGGGCCACTGCCAACCCTAAAACAAGAGAAAATTGTGTGATGATAGCTTTCATTTTTTGTCAATGGGCTCTTGCCCGATTTAGTCCCTTTTACTAGTACCAATTTTGTATTTCAGAATTGGATTTTTGAAGATTGTGATTTAGAATATTATTTTTTGTTTTTTGTAACTACCAAAATGATATTGCTAAATCATCGTCTTATTCCTTATTTTAGAAAATATTATTGTGAAAAACAAACAGTTGTAAGGGATTTCAAATGTGACATTAATCACCAAAATATGCTACTTTTCCTCGAATTGTTACATGTATCAAAATCCTTGATTGAGCTAGCTTTTTTGTGTATATGTAATGCAGGCGGACAAAAAACTTCCCGAAAAAAAAAATTTCATTCTTTAGAAAAAAATTTTTGATTTAATTATTCCCAATAAAAAAACCCGGAGAATTTCCGGGTTTCAATAGCTTAGATGCCTAAATCTATTTGATGCCTTAATATATCATCGAAGGTTTCACGTGCCCGGATGAGCTGTGCCTTTCCATCTAAAATCAAAACTTCTGCCGGCTTTAGCCGCGAGTTATAATTGGACGCCATTGAAAAGCCATAGGCTCCAGCATTTTTGATGGCAATGATATCCCCTTCCTGCACCTCTTTCAACTTACGGTCAGCAGCAATCGTATCCGTTTCGCAGATGTAGCCAACAATGGTATAGACACGCTCTGGACCTTCCAATCTGGAAATGTTGACCACGCTGTGATACGCATCGTACATCATGGGCCTAATTAAATGATTCAATCCTGTATCTACTCCTATAAATGTAGAGGCTGGAGTTGCTTTGATTAAATTTACTTTGGTGAGTAGAACTCCTGACTCAGATACTAAAAACTTGCCTGGTTCAAACCAAATTTCCAATGGTCTGCCATACTCTTCACAGAATACTTGGAAGGCTTTGGATACTTTTGCTCCTACATCTAAAATATCTGTGGCAATGTCGCCTGGCTTGTAAGCCACTTTGAAACCACCACCAAAGTCTAGGAACTGAAGGTCTTTAAATTCTCTTGCAGCATCGAATAGGATTTCTGCTCCTTTTAAGAATACTTCTGCATCTAAAATATCCGAACCAGTATGCACATGAAGTCCTGCCACATTCAGATCGTAGGCTTCCACTACTTTCAGGATATGCTTCAGTTGCAAGATGGAGATACCGAATTTGCTATCAATATGACCTACAGATATTTTGGCATTCCCACCCGCAAGAATATGTGGATTTAAGCGAATGCATACAGGAACTTGGTTACCATAATAAGTACCGAAGTGTTCTAGCATAGGAATGCTATCAATATTGATCATGACACCCAAGTCCACCGCTTGTTGGATTTCTTCAAAGCCCACACTGTTGGGGGTGTACATAATTTCTTTAGGCTCAAATCCCGCATGTAGGCAAAGCAATACTTCCTCAATGGAAACAGCATCTGCCCCTGTTCCCGCTTTTTTCAATAATTTCAGAATATTGATATTCGAAAGGGCTTTCGTAGCATATTTGATCCGCAAATCTACCGTCGCAAATGCTTGCTTGAGTAAATTTACCTGATTGACGATTTTATCTGCATCGTACACATAGACAGGTGATCCAAACTCTTCCACAATAGAAGTCAATGGCACCCCTTGAATATGATAGAAATTATCTTTGATTTGCATGGAATGGTAATTTGAGCTTCAAAGATACAGTTATCCGCTGAAAAAATGGGGGCAAAACCGTAAATTGATTCTCCATAGGCAGTTAAGGAATTATGCTAGGGTTAAATTTTGTTAAGTAAATTCAATACCAAATGAATCCCTCTAAATTTGTTGTATGTCAAAGTTCCAAATGAATGTAATCATCGTATTGATGACCTTAGCCAGTATTGGGCTGATAGGTTTTCAGTATTATTGGGTGAGAAATGCATTCAAGATCAATGAAGAGCGCTTTGAGCAAAATGTGTATCAATCATTGTTCAGCACCGTCAATCAGTTGGAGAAAGGGGAGACGAGTGAGATCTTTTTAAGTTACCTGGCCAAGGACCCTAATTTACAGGAGTTTTTATTCCAAAAGATTGAGCCAATAGATATTCAAATCCGAACCCGCCCTATGCAGCCAAGGCGTCCTTCCGTTAGGGATTCCATGATGCAACTGACGATTCCCAATGTCAGTCAACGGTTCCGCAGAATCATTCAGTCAAGAGGTGTGGAGATTAATGTCTTGAGTGACTTGGAGCAGTTTTTTCTCTATCTGACCCCAGAAATTGCTTCTTCCATGTTTACTCCGGATGAAATGGAGATTTTGCTTCAGGAAAAAGAACGTCAGCTACAATACCTGGATCAAACAGAAACGGCCTTTTCCAGAAGAAGGGGGCAGGAAGTGGTGACCGAATACAACATTGCGGATGCTCTGGAAAAAATCCGCCGTGCCAATATGAAGATTGAAGCCATGAATCAGGCTTGGGCAGAGTTATTGGAGGGTCAGAAAAACATCCTTAGCAGACTCGATACTGCTCAAGTACGTGAGCTTTTCAGAAATCAATTGAACGAACGGGGGATTGATCAGCGGTTTGAGCTGGCTATTGTAGAGGATGCAAAGGATTTGATTCCTTTGACCAAAATTTTAGATACCGTTGGATTGGTCACCAACGGGATTCAAGCCAAGTTGTTCCCCGCAGACATTTTAGGAAAGGACAATTTTTTGATCGTCAATTTCCCTGAAAAACGACGCTATATCCTGCAGCAAATTTGGATACCGTTAATCAGCTCCCTGTTGTTCTTGGGGATAGTGATTTTCTGTTTTGTTTATGCCATCCGAGTGATTATCATGCAGAAAAAGCTATCAGAAATCAAAAATGATTTCATTAACAATATGACGCATGAGTTCAAGACCCCGATTGCTACGGTTAGTTTAGCGGTGGAAGCTCTTCAAGACCCTGCATTCGCCAGTCAGGATTCCTTCAGAAAACGCTATTTGAATATTATAAAAGATGAAAATAAGCGCTTAGGAACGCAGGTTGAAAAAGTATTGCAGGCAGCCACTTTGGATAAAGAAGAGCTGAAACTGAAACTGGAGGAAATAGATCTCTTGGAAATTGTGAAGAAAATCAAATCACAGTTCTCCTTGCAGGTGGAAAATAAAGGGGGAAAAATCACCTTGGAATATACCGCTGCAAACACCTTGATGCAGGGGGATGCTTTTCATATTGCCCATATCATCAACAACCTGCTAGACAATGCCCTCAAATACACACCCAACAATCCCACTATTTTGATAAATCTGTGGGAGGAAGGAAATTTGCTTTGTGTGAGCGTGAAAGACAATGGAGTAGGCATGAGCAAAGATGCTGTGAAAAAGATTTTTGAAAAATTTTACCGTGTTCCGACTGGAAATATTCACGATGTCAAAGGTTTTGGCTTGGGTCTTGCCTATGTCAAAACTATGGTGGAGGCCCATCAAGGTCAGGTGACTGTCAGCAGTGATTTAGGAAAAGGAAGTACATTTACTATTAAACTACCGAAACAAGCATGAGCAAATCAAGACTCTTAGTAGTAGAAGATGACCCAAACTTGGGTGACATCTTGCAAGAATACCTGATGATGAAGGGGTATGAAACCACCCTATGCAGGGATGGGGAGGAAGGTTGGTCCAAGTTTAAAAAGGATAAATATGATTTGGCCATTTTGGATATCATGATGCCAAAAAAGGATGGCTTTACCTTGGGTAAAGAAATCAAAATTGTGCAACCTGATTTGCCCATCATCTATCTTACCGCCAAAAACCTGAAAGAAGACATCATTGAAGGTTTGAAAATCGGTGCAGATGATTACATTACCAAGCCCTTTAGCATGGAGGAGTTACTTCTAAGGATTGCTGCCATTTTGAGAAGGACCAAAAAATCTGAGGAAACTGAGGCACTTAAGGTCTACCAGTTCGGAGATTTTGAACTTCACTATGATGAGCAGTATATTAATAGTCCTACGGGCAAACACAAACTGACTTCCAAAGAGAATGAGTTGATTCGATTATTGGCCTCGGAGATGAATAAAATTGTCAATAGAAGTCATGCCTTAAAACAAATTTGGGGTGATGACTCTTATTTCAATGCCCGCAGCATGGATGTGTACCTAAGCAAAATCCGAAAAATCCTCAAAGAGGATCCAAAAGTGCAGATTATTACGATCCATGGGGAGGGTTTTAAAATGGTGGTTACCGAATAATTTGACAACTAAATGACACTGACATACGATTACATCATCGCAGGATCCGGATTGGCAGGATTAAGTTTGTTGCATGCTTTACTCACCAAGGAGGAATTGATGCAAAAAAATATCCTTGTAATCGACAGTGCAAAGAAGAATCTCAACGACCGTACTTGGTGCTTTTGGGAAAAGGAAGCTGGTCCATTTGAGTCCTTGGTTTGCCATGCTTGGGATACCTTACAGTTCTTTTCTCCCACAGTGTCTAGAGAGTTCCGAATGAAAGAGTACAAGTATAAAATGATCCAATCAGGTGACTTTTATGCGAAAGTCCTTAGCCTCGCCCAAAAACACCCCAATGTAGTTTTTGTGAAAGAGCAGATTGAATCCATCCAAGAGGAAAGCCATGGGGCAAGTGTACGTACGGACAAAGCGACTTATCAGGGGGAGTATGTGTTTAATTCCACCTCCTTGTATAATCCTGACCTAAATGAGGAAAATACCTTGCTGCAGCACTTTATGGGTTGGTTTATCAAAACCGATTCTCCTGTTTTCAATGAAAAAGTGGGCACATTGATGGATTTCACACTTTCCCAACATCATGGAGCCACCTTTATGTATATGCTACCCACAAGCGCTACGGAAGCATTGGTTGAATACACCTTATTTTCTCCACGGGTGTTGGATGAAAGCGAATATGTACAAGCTTTGGAAAATTATATTCAGACAAAATTGGGGATTCATCACTACGAAATTACTCATCATGAATTTGGGGTCATTCCTATGTCTAAAGCAAAATTTCAAGCGAGCATTGGTGCTCAAAAGCGCATCATTAATATCGGGACTGCGGGAGGCCATACCAAGCCAAGTACAGGATATACTTTTCAGTTTGTACAAAAACATGTCACCCAAATGGCTCAGCAGCTGGCCGATGGCAAATCCCCCTTGGTTTCCCTGAACTGGAGGGAACACATGTTCCTTTGGTACGATATGACGCTACTAGAAGTATTGATGAGTAAGCGTCTTAGTGGAGAGCAGATTTTTTCACACCTTTTCAAAAAAGTTGATCCTGAAAGAATTCTCGCTTTTTTGGCCAACGAAAGTGGATTTTGGGAAGAGTTTAAAATCAGAAACGCAGTGCCTCAAGTACCGTTTATTGTATCAGGAATGAAGGTACTGATGGATTAATTTATCAGTACCTTTCATTCAAACTTTAAAGTACCTACAAGGGATATTCCATGTAGCGGGCAGTTTCTTCTTTGAGGGCTGTCCCAAATAACTTTTCTACTATGTGCAGGGATAGATCTATGCCAGCAGCTACTCCTGCAGCTGTCATAATTTTTCCATGATCGATAAAGCGTGCATCTCTCAAAGCTTTTGCTGTGGGCTCTATGCTTAGTACATCTTCAAATACGGATGCGTGCGTGGTGAATGTTTGATTGCGGAGGTAACCTAATTGAGCAAGGATGCGAGCACCTGAGCAAATGGTGGCTACTATTTGAGCTTGTGGAATAATTGAATCAATCCATACCATTCCCTTTTCATGTTTGAGAAGTGCTTTGCTGCCATCTCCACCAGGAACGATCAGTATATCGAGCTTAGCAATTGCATCCATTCCACAATCAGGCATGATGTTCAAGCCGTTTTTGGCCTTGACTAATTGTTCATTCAATCCAACGACATGTACATCGAAGATGGAATATTCCGATAACTGATTGGCAACAGAGAAAACTTCAAAAGGGCCCGCAAAATCCAGTACTTCCATGTCTGGAAATGCGAGTAATCCCAGTTGTAATTTGGCTTGCATAGTTTGTTTTAGGAGTTGATGATACGTTCCAAGTCAGCAGGAGAGTATTGAACTGATTTGAGGGTTTTTCTATCCCCAGTACGGTACACCAAATACAAATCTCCTGCTTGTTCGTAGAAACAATCTGTTCCCATTTGTTGGTAATGAGCTACTGTAGCTTCCGCTTCCTCTACAGATTTGCAGGCTTTGCTCATATTGGAGCGCTGTACTTCATCAAATAGCGCTTTGAATTTTTCGGCTAATCCAAATTCTAAGATTGCTCCTGAAAGGACATATTGCAAATCGCACAAAGCATCGGCGATTTCGACAATATCCTTGTTTGCTATACCTTCTTGAAGCTCTTTGAGCTCTTCTGCAAGCAAGGAAACCCGAAGGGCAGAACGCTTTTCATCCGGAACTTGGGGGCTTGGAAGGATGGGGTGCTTGAATGTTTGATGGAAGGCAGCCACCGAGGTTAAACTTTTTGGATCTTCCATGGCTTAGCTATTGAAGTGGTAAAGGAAAACCAAGGTCCCTGTGAATGCTGGTTTTTTCTGTCCTTCGATTTCTAATTTGACATTGACTTCGGCCTTAATTGTTCCTCGAAGATTGGCTACATTTTTTAAGTTGGCATTTAATCGTACCCGATCATTGACCAACACTGCCTGTGCAAATCGAAGATTTTCGATGCCATAGTTCACCATCATTTTGAGGTTTTCAACCTGTACGATTTGTTCCCATAGGTAAGGAACGAGGGAAAGTGTCAGGTAGCCATGTGCAATAGTGTTTCCAAAAGCTCCTTCTGTTTTTGCTCTTTCTGGATCGGTATGAATCCATTGGTGATCCAAGGTTGCATCTGCAAAAAGATTGATTTGTTGCTGACTGATAGCGTGGTAATCGGATACGCCCAATTCTTGTCCAATATATTTTTCGAAGTCTTCGAAGCTACCAATGATAAGCTGACTCATAAGTTTACGGATTTGATGAAAGGTTAAAGGTAGAAAAAAATCCAAAATTTTAAATCCATCGAATAAAGTGACTTTCTTTGCGTAAATATTAGGTGTATGGAACACACATCGGCAGAGAAACGCTATATTCATGGATATCAGGAAGTAGAGCAAGAGCGACTACGGGAACAGGCATTGGTTATCGAACAACCAATTTATGATGTATTGGATTTTTCTTCGGTTACACATTTATTGGAAATCGGAAGTGGAGTAGGAGCACAGACAGAGGTTTTACTCAGAAGATTCCCTCATTTGAAGATCACAGGAGTGGAATATGAGGCCAAACAGATCCATAAAGCTGAATGGAATATGCAACGTTTGGGGATAGGTTCAGATAAAGTGAGGTTTATACAGCAAGATGCTCAACACTTAGATTTGCCTCAACAGTATGACGGAGCCTTTATCTGTTGGGTATTGGAGCATGTGGATGATCCGTTGAAGGTGTTGACTTCCATGAAGCCTTTTCTCAAGGAAGGAGCAATCGTGTCTATAACAGAAGTTTTCAATGCCAGTTTTTATACATATCCCTTGATCCCTGCCGTGATGCACTACTGGAAAGTGTATAATGAGTTTCAGTTATCACTGGGGGGAAATCCTCATATCGGGGCTCAATTGGGGAATTTATTGGCTAAGGCAGAATATCAGAAAATCCAACTGAGAGCAGATGGGTTTCACTTGGACCAACGAAATTTTAGCCAAAAAGTACAGGTATTTGAGTATTGGAAAAACCTGATGAGTAGCGGAGCTCCCGTATTGATAGACGCAGGTGTAATCAATCCAACCGATGTGTTGGCGATGCAAGAGGGTTTAGATGTATTGAAGTCTATGGAAGATTCTATTTTTTACTATAGCTTTATTCAAGCTTCAGCTGTGGTGTAATGAAACTAGTAAAATTTCTCCTTCGTCTCCTATTGAAAATCACCCTGTGGTTTTTCGGTCTTACTATTGGCTTGGTAATCATTTACAAATTTGTAATGGTTCCGGTCACCCCTTTGATGCTTATCCGCCTGTATGAGCAAGCCAAGGATCCCGCCAAAGAATTGAGGCTCTACAAGGACTGGGTAGCTTTGGAGAAAATTTCCAAGCATGTGCCCCAAGCAGTAGTGGCAGCGGAAGATCAAAAATTTATGGATCATAAAGGGTTTGATTTTGAAGCCATGGAGAAAGCTTGGGAAAACAACAAAAAGGGAAAGCGGATAAAAGGTGCCAGTACCATTTCCCAACAGACGGCCAAGAATGTTTTTTTATGGCCAGGTAGAAATCTTGTTAGAAAAGGGCTAGAAGCTTATTTTACATTCCTTATTGAAATGATTTGGGGTAAAGAACGTATTATGGAAGTTTATCTCAATGTGATTGAAATGGGAGAAGGGATTTATGGGATAGAAGCGGCCGCACAAGCTAATTTCAAAAAGTCAGCAGATCAATTGAATCGAAATGAAGCGGCATTGATTGCAGCAGTTTTGCCCAATCCAAGACGCTGGACACCTGCTAGACCTACGCCTTATATCGTGGGTAGGCAAGCATGGATTTTACGCCAAATGAATAATCTCAAGCCAGTGGGGATGGGAAGTTGATGTCTAAATTGGGTCAAGAAATCCTGCTCCAATTGACTTGGTGTTTTTTCTGGGATTTGATTTGCTTGAGGACCATGGCATGTTGAGGCTGAGTCAAGTCAGGATCCTCCGAGATCAATAAAGTCGCTGCATCACGGGCCATGGTCAAAATAGGAGCATCTTTACTCAGGTCGGCAATCAACAAATCTGCTACGCCACTTTGCTGCGTACCCATCAAGTCACCTGGGCCACGTAATTTCAAGTCTACATCTGCAATCTCAAATCCATCATTGGTCCGGACCATGGTTTCCAATCGGATACGACTATCCTTGCTAAGCTCGTATTTACTCATCAGGATACAATACGACTGCTCTGCACCTCGTCCCACACGACCACGTAACTGATGCAACTGAGACAGTCCAAATCGCTCGGCATTTTCTATCACCATCACGGAGGCATTAGGTACATTAACACCTACCTCAATCACCGTCGTAGCAACCATGATTTTGGTTTCTGCCTTGACAAAGCGCTGCATTTCAAAATCTTTATCCGCAGGTTTCATATCTCCATGCACAATGGATACAGGGAATTCAGGAAAGGCCCGACAAATGCTTTCATAGCCATCCATCAGGTTTTTTAAATCCATGGTTTCGGATTCTTCGATCAATGGATATACAATATATACTTGCCTACCTTCGAGAACTTGCTTGCGGATAAAACCAAAAACTTTCAAGCGATCTTTATCATACCGATGCACGGTTTGAATAGGCTTTCGTCCTGCAGGTAATTCATCAATTACCGAGATATCCAAGTCACCATACAAGGTCATGGCAAGCGTCCGTGGGATTGGAGTGGCAGTCATCACCAATACATGCGGAACGTACTGCTCATTTTTAGCCCACAATTTTGCCCGTTGGGCCACCCCAAAGCGGTGCTGTTCGTCTACAATGGCCAATCCCAAATTCTTGAATTGCACGATATCCTCCAGCAGTGCATGGGTACCGATAATTATGTGTAGGTCACCCGAAAGTAACATTTCGTGGATGACTTTGCGGGCAGATTTCTTGGTAGAGCCTGTCAATAGGGCAATGTTCAGTCCCATGGTCTCTGCATAGTCCTTTAATCCTTCATAGTGTTGATTGGCCAAGATTTCAGTGGGTGCCATCAGGCAGGCCTGCGCACCCGAACTGATGGCAATCAAAATGCATATAAACGCCACCATAGTTTTGCCTGAGCCCACATCTCCTTGGATTAATCGGTTCATCTGCTTGCCGGACTTCATATCTGCAAAAGATTCACGCACCACCCGCTTTTGTGCTTCCGTCAACTCAAAGGGTAAATGCTCCTTATAAAACTTTGTCAAGAGATCTGTTTGGTTGAGAATTTGACCTTGGGATTTTTCTGTGCGGGAAAGTTTCAGGTGAAGTAATCGTAATTGTACGAAGAAAAACTCCTCAAATTTTAAGCGAAAGCGTGCTCTCTTGAGCAAATCTACGCTCGTTGGAAAATGAATTTGTCGGATAGCATCATTTTTGGGCATCAAATTGAAGCGTTCCAATACGCTTTGTGGCAAACTCTCATGGATTTGTGGATAGGCCAAAGGAATCAGTCCTTCCATGATTTTAGAGATACCTTTGGAGTCAAGGAATTTTGCTTTCAGTTTTTCCGTTGTGGAGTACACTGGTTGAAAGAAGCTTCGTTCCTCGGCTGTCTGGGTTAGTGGCTCGATTTCTGGATGGGCAATGCTGATTTTTCTCCCATAGCGGTTGGGTTTTCCGAAAAATATCAAGGGAATACCTTTTACCAATTTTCTGACTACCCATTGTATGCCTTTAAACCAGGTGAGTTCTAATTCTCCCGTTTCATCGTAAACATAAGCCACCAATCGCTTTTTACGTCCATCCCCAATCGTCTCCACATGACGGATTTGAGCGATGACCTGTACATTTTCCAAATCTTCGTGTACATCCTTGATTTTGTAAAACTGCGTGCGGTCCTCGTATCGAAAAGGGTAATGCTGCAAAAATTCTCCATAGGTGAACAGGTTCAGCTCCTTATTGAATAAGGCGCCCTTTTGAGGGCCTACACCCTTGAGGTACTCTATTTTGGTATCGAAAAATGACACTAGTACGGTTTTGATTAACAGTTTAATTTGAAATTAACAAATACAAAGAAAAGTAATAAAACATCTAATCTTTAAAAAAAGAATTTACAAATAGGTAAAGTTACAATGATGTAAATGGTGTAGGAGGTCTGCGTTTAAACCAAATTTTTACCAATTATATAAATTTTGGTCAATTAACGATTATTTAATATACAAATAAATGCATTTGTAAAACAAAAAAACGAATTTTAAGTATAATATCGAAATTCTTTAAACGATATGAGTATTTGTTTTAATATTGTTGTCACATCATCGAATCAAGCTTTTAAAATTGAGTTGATTAACTTATTAAAAAGCTGTGTAACAGTTCAGATTTCCGAATTTTTAGAATGCTCGGAAGAGGAGGCAATTGAAGAAATCAAAAGGTCAGTCAAACCTATATTACATTTTGTAGATTTTAGGGGAGATATTTCTAGGGTTATTGGATTTTATAATAGATACAAAGATTTCTATATTTATAATTCATCGTTCTTTTTTCCTGTAGTGGGTCCCGATCAAAAGCTTACAGATGTCAAAATTTTGTTAGAATCGGGCGCTGATAATGTATTTTTTGCTCCCTTTGATCGAAATGCACTATACAATAAACTGAATAATTGCATCAGTAAGCGATTTGGATACAGTATTTTGAATCATCCGGATGCGGACAAATTACTCAATCTTACTTCATCTATAGTTCTTAGGATTAAGCATGATCGGATTAAAAAAATTGTTGGAAATAAGTCATTATTTCCCCAATTCGATGATTCTTTAAAAAATAAGTCTTTAGATTATTTATTGACACATATTATTACACTGACTATTGAAAATTTTCATGATTCTTATCTTCGTTTTAAGTCAAGTCTATTATCGAAATTTTCAGTAAAGGGGATTTTAAAAAATACTGAACTAAGTAGGGATTTGAACATAACCTTTTTAAGGTTGAAGGATAAAGATCATGCATCTTACATCATTAGTATAAGCATTGAGGAAGTAACAAGTAGTATACAAGTTTCCCCAATGCCATTAAACAATAAAACAGTTCTTACTAAGCGTGAGATGGAAATTTTAAATCTTTCCAAATTAGGGGTGCCAATTAAAGTTATAGCTAAGGAGTTAGAAATTTCTAATCGAACAGTGGAGCGTCACCGAGCGAATATTATGCAGAAACTTCAGGCTGGAAATATAGTAGAAGCTATAGCAAAATATAAATAAAATTAAATCATCTTTTTTTGTTTAAGAAATTGATTAACAGGATTATATATTTTGGAGTGTAAGTAATTTTACTCATGATTATTTCAAAGTAATGGAAAATACCAATTTTTTTATATTCGGCAAAAAAGTAGTTTTGAAATACAGATAAATATATCTGAAATTACTGGGAAAAAATTCTAACTTATTTAATTATGAAAAAACCTACGCTCATCTTTGCCATGCTGTTTGCTAGCTCAATCGCTTTTGCTCAAAATACAGCTACTGTAAGTCAGACAGGTGATCAAAATGGCTCCAACGTTGATCAAACTGGTTCAAATACTGCTTCTGTCGAGCAAGTTGGCAGCAGAAATGCCACTCAACAATCACAAACAGGTTCCAATTCTGCTTCAATTCTACAGGTAGGGCAAAATACTACTAATTCACTTACATTTGACAATTTAGCCATTCAGCTTCAAAGCGGATCTGGTAATACTGCCACTATTGAGCAGCGCGAGCAGGGAAATAGTTTTGCGTCTCAAGAGCAGGATGGTGATGGAAATACTGCTTCTATTACCCAAAGAAATCCTTGGGGAAATCCTGCTGCGCCGAATGTTGCTTTTCAAGTGCAGGAAGGTGATGGTAATAGTGCCACGTTGAATCAATTTAATGGGGGTAATTATAGTGAACAAACACAGATTGGTGATAATAATTGGTCTTTGGTCAATCAAGCACAAAGTAATAACCAAGCGCTTCACAATCAAATTGGAAATAGTAATTATGCTTTCTCTGGTCAAAGTATCGGTGGTCAGTTTGTTGCAGTTGATCAAGTTGGCGATGGAAATATAGCTACCACCCGTCAAAGAGGGGGAACAGGCAATACGATATTTGTCGACCAAGCAGGATACATGAATAACACGGGAGCCATCCCCTATTGGGGAAATGCAGGTGAAAATTATGGTATAGATCAATTTGGAAACAACAACCTGGTAGGTTTAATTCAAGAAGGGAATAAAAACAATCATTTTGTAAGACAGACAGGTGATTTCAATTTTGTGGATATTGATGTTATTGGTAATAACAACATTGGTAATGTACTTCAACTAGGTAATGATAATGCTGCTATTGTTTTGCAAAGAGGAGATGGTCATAAAGCAATTGTCAATCAAACAGGTAATTTTAATTTGGCTAATATAATTCAGCGTTAAGTTGCTAATCTCCTTAAAAAAAGCTCTAGTGAATTACTGGAGCTTTTTTAAATCTTTCCCAAGTAGTATGCTCTTAATCTAGATATTGGAGGAAAAGAAGCTTTACACTAAGTAATTTCATGACCATATACGTGATTTTACCCATGCTGTTTCAAGATTTCGGAAATTACGTATTTCAGCATCAAAAGCAAATATATACCTTTGAAATACAATTAAGTGAAAATAAAACTCTAAAATTAAATGTATAATTTAATCAGGTTTGGGATGTTGGTAATTGCTTTTGGCATAAGTAGCATAAGCATTGCTCAAACTGATATTGAACAAAATTTGGAGGAGCGTAAAGCTTACGTGAAAGCTAAAATAGATAGTGTCAAACAGGTACATCATACAATAATCATGAAATACTCTACCGATTCATTACAGATAAAAGCCATTGGGGAGGGGAATCAGATTCAGTTAGACAGTTTAAAATTCAATGGACCAATTGAAAAAACATTAAAAGGTTCTTGGATGAATGGAAAGATTCAACAGAATGGTATAGACAATACCATTGATATTCAATCGGGGAAAAAATCATCATCTCCTCAACAAGTAGAAATTAAGCAGTCGGGTAATAATAATAGGGTTGTTATTCGGTCTGGTTCAATAGACCCAAAATAAAGAAGTTCACTTCTTTTTTATGTGATGCGCTTGGAGTCATCATTGGCTCCACTGGTTTTTTTGCAATAGGCAAAATTTAGTAGTAATTAAAAATCAACAAAATTCTTATTTCAATTTTACACACACAAAAATTTAT
Source organism: Mongoliitalea sp. (assembly GCF_054166905.1). Taxonomy (NCBI): domain Bacteria; kingdom Pseudomonadati; phylum Bacteroidota; class Cytophagia; order Cytophagales; family Cyclobacteriaceae; genus Mongoliitalea; species Mongoliitalea sp. The sequence goes on from NZ_JBSZCK010000013.1 coordinate 21,762, forward strand.
GAAAAAGTCGAGTCTATTATTCACAATGTTGTTAAGCGCTGGATTTGTATTGGCGCAAGAAAATGAGGCACTTGTTTCGCAAACCGGAAATAACAATGTGTCTTCTACAGAACAAACAGGTTTAAGAAATATTGCTTCTACTGATCAAAGAGGTAATAATAATGTGGCTTCTGTAGCGCAAACAGGTAATGAAAACTTTGCTTCTTACTTATACCAAGAAGGTAATTTAAATACTGGATTAATACAACAAGGTGATTTTGGTGGCGGAAATGTTCAGTCCAATAATGCAGTAGCATCTATCAGTCAAATTGGTAATGAAAATAATGCTTCAATTCAACAGCGTCAAGGCTTTGCCTCAGGAACAGCTGTAAGTAATCATCAAATTTTTCAAACCGGTAGTTTCAATAATGCTTCATTTGTAACCTTCAATGGTGGTAATGAAGGATTAATTAATCAAATTGGTGATGATAATAGAGCCAGTGGTAGACAGTCAGCTGCGCCTAACGAGATTAATATTTTTCAAGGTGGTAATGAGAATTTTGCTGATATTAATCAATTGAGTAGCAGAAATAACGTTGGTCTAGTCAATCAGCAAGGCAATGAAAATTCCGCCATTATCAATCAGCAAGGTAGCACAGGTTCATTAGCCCAATTTGCACAATTTGGTACTGATAACAGTGCATACTTAAGACAGGATGGTGCAGGTAGTGAAGCACTCTTGACGCAAGATGGTTCTGGTAATGTTCTAAGAGGAGTTGGTGCATCTGATCCAGCCTTGCAATTAGGTGATGATAACAAAATGAATGTTGGACAGTTTGGAATTGGTAATACGGCCATTGTATCACAAACAAGTGATATGAACTCTGCGGTAATTACTCAAAGAGGTAATAACAATACCGCTTCTGTAATTCAAGGCAGATAATATTTAAACCCCATGGTATTCCTTAACATTCCATGGGGTTTTTTTTAATTTCAACCCTTATACCTAAGATTCGTATATTCAATTTCTAATACCAGAAACAGCACCTTATGAAAAATGTCATTGGTTTAATATTTGTTTTTTTTATAAGTCTTATTTCTGCTGTTGCTCAAAACGCTTTAACTATTTCAAATAATCTTGAATTAATAAATTCGGAAATCATTTCAGTTGACTTTAGTGGTAATGGTAATCTGGCTGCAATCCAACAATTAGGTAATTCCAATCAAGCCGAAATTTTTCAACAAAATACCGGTAATTCTGTAAACGCTGCTGTTATTTTACAATCTGACGAACAAAATAAAGGATTTATTCAGCAGGTGGGTACTTATTTAAGTTCAACTCTTTTACAAATTGGTATTGGTAATTCAGCGAATATGTCCTCTACAGGACAAAATATCACCCAAAATATTCAGCAAACGGGTAACCGAAATGTTGTGAATACAAATATTGAGAACTTTAGCAATGCAGTTTTTAATGTTGCCCTTAATCAAGTGGGCTCTAACAATTTAATTGACATCATTTTTAGCGGAAGCAATAGTTCCTTTGGAGAGCAATTTGTTCTTAACCAATTTGGGGATGGACAATCTTTTCGAGGTGATATCAGTACAGTTTCTACCCCAATAGAAATAACACAAACACCTGGGATAGGAGGTGTAGGCATGCAAGTTAATGTCTCAACATTTCCTTTAGGAGTTCGCTAACTTGAAGACGAGTACCTCCAGAAATTTATTTTTCTTAGAAACTTCCTTGAGTTCATAAGATTTTTTTGGACTCCCGACACCCTTGTTTCTTTCCTTTTTTACAAAACATTCTCTTGTGTTTTTCTATTTAAACAGAATTAAGTATGTAAATAATATGGTTTTAAGCTTGAAAAAATGTTCGAAATTTTGAATTGAATTTCCTTATAGTCCGCATGAATAATTTTTATAATGCATTTTATTTGTTTTCAAATACATTTTATTATATTTGAAAAAAATTAATAATCAACTTAATTCATTCTTATGAAAAAATTAAATCTATTCGCCGCTCTATTGTTTAGCGGTTCCATTGCGATGGCACAAAGCAATGATGCAAATGTCAGTCAAGAGGGCAACAACCATCAAGCGACTGTAGTGCAAACTGGTAGTCAAAACAGCAGTGCTGTTACTATCACTGGTGGAAGTGGGTCTGATGTGGAGGTAACTCAGATTGGGGCCAACAATACGGCTTCCTTCTTAGGTCGTCAGAATGTACAGGGTCTTCAGTATCAGGAGGGAGATAGAAACTTCGCTTCTGCTGGTCAGGGTTCTCAAGTATTCGCTGGTGGATCAATTATTGAGCAGATACAGATAGGAAATGATAACCGAGCTACAACTGCACATTGGACTCAACCTACTAATATCCGCGTGTATCAAACTCAAATTGGTGATAGAAATACTGCGGATGCAAGGAGATTAAGAGGGTTTAATATCACTGAAATCACCCAAACTCAAGTTGGTAACGATAATACAGCTCTTTTGAACCCTACAGGTAGCTCTCAGTACTATGCTGATGGTGGTTTCGTAAGACAGCTTCAGACTGGTGATTATAATTACGCTTCAATTAATAGTGCTCCTGGTGCTGGTTCTATCGGAGGAACGTTCATTCAAGAGCAGGTTGGTGATCTCAATAGATCTACCATCAACTCTACAAGAAATACAATCTTGGGAGAAACTATTCAGATTGGTGATGAAAATGTTGCATTGATCAATCAGTTTGATAGAGATAACTCTGCTGCAATTCGTCAGCAAGGAGATGAAAACGTTGGTTCTATTAGTCAGACTGGGTCTGATAATAGAGCGAGTCAGTGGGTAGCTGGGAACTTTAATGAAGTGACTCAGATTCAAAATGGTAATCTGAATAATCAAAGAATTGAAATTACCGGTAGCAGTAATACTTACATGGCTTCTCAGGTTGGAGACAGAAACTTCATCTATGTGAATTCAAGAGGTACAGGTCCAGGGTTAAATAGCTTGTCTGCAAATAACTCTGAATTCATGGCTTCTCAAAATGGAGACAGAAACATCATCAGCGGTGCTATGGGAGGTGACAACAACTCACTAGTAATCAATCAATATGGTGATGCTAATGTTGTGAATGCTGGAGCATCCAACTTCGCTGCGGAAGGATTCCTTATCCAAGGAAATAACAACGTGGGTATAATCAATCAGTTTGGCAATGGGAATTCTGCTACCTTGAGTATTATTGGTAATGGAAACATGGCAACAATTACCCAAAGACCTTATTAATTCACTATCAAAAGTGTTAATTTTCAACTATCTCCCCGATCAAATTCGGGGAGATTTTCACAATGTTTGCATATAGGTTTGTGAAATTTAATATTAGTATCTAATTTACAAATTCTTAAGACTAATTGATTATGCGTGGCTTTTGGAAATTTGGATTTACATTGTTTTTTGTAGTAGTTGGTTCACTGTCGATCCAGGCGCAAACCGATACTACGAAAGTTATTAAAGAGGCTCCAGAAAGTCTTAGGCTACTGCTTAATGATATTATCGAGCAAGCTACTGAAAAAGTAAAGTCAGATGCAACTCTTGAGATAGATGGTTTATTAATTGATGAGACCAAGACGAAGAGCGGAAGAGATTTTTTTGACCTTTTCTACCGAGACTGGGAGCCACCAGCAGATGCAAGAAATTATTCTATTTTTGTAGTTGAAAGACCTTTCCGGGCCAATCAAACATTAATTGAGGTATTGATTAATGAAACGATGGTATATCAATCATTTTTGCAGCCTCGTCTTGATTATATAGAAGAAATAGTAGTTGATTCCCTTGCAATAACCCAAATGTATTTAGCCCAATATGAAGAACTTATTCGAGAACTGGATGGTGAAGATCGTAAAGGTTCAGGCATATTCTAAATTTAAATAACCATGAAAAAAGTATTCGTTTTTACATTGTTTTTAAGCTTGGTTTCCATGGCTGATGTTTTTTCTCAGCAATTGGTGTATACACCAAGGAACCCTGCGTTTGGTGGTAATACCTTTAATTATCAATGGCTATTGAGCTCTGCTCAGGCCCAAGATACTACGAGAGACCCTAATCAAACAGATAGAGGCTTTGGTTTTTCGAGAGATCCATTGCAGGAGTTTTCTGAAAGTTTGAATAGACAAATCCTTTCTCGATTGTCAAGAGAGCTTGTTACACGTCAATTTGGCGAAGGTTCAATTGAGCAGGGGACATATTTATTAGGAGACTTTCAAATCGAAATCAGCGACGGGGGGAGGGGCCTTAATATTACAATTGTTGACATTCGAACGGGTGCAACAACGGTTGTTGAAGTTCCATTTTTTTAACTGAAAATAAACTTATTCATGCTTAAATTCCCCATAAAAGCTTTTGCATACAAACTTTCTGTGCTATTGGTGTTGCTTATCATGGGATGTTCTCCATTCTATTATCAACCTTTGGGCAATAGAGATGCTCGATTAGGACAGGAGACACCTATGAAATCAGAGTTGTTAGACCTCCCGACTCCCAAAGAGCCAATAGTTGTAGCCGTTTATAAGTTCCGTGACCAAACAGGACAATTGAAAGAGTCCACAGTAGGAGCTAGTTTCTCCACTGCAATCACACAGGGTGCAACCAATATTCTTATTCGTGCCCTTGAGGAGTCTGGTTGGTTTGTACCAATCGAGCGGGAGAATATCAGTAACCTGTTAAATGAGCGAAAAATTATTCGTTCGAGTAGAGAGCAATATGAGGGGACCACGAATATTCTACTTCCTCCACTTCTCTTTGCAGGTGTGTTATTGGAAGGAGGGATTATTTCCTACGAAACCAATGTTTTTACAGGTGGTGCAGGTGTTCGATATTTTGGAGCAGATGCTTCTTCTCAATACAGGGAAGATCGTGTAAGTATTTATCTGCGAGCAGTGTCCACTAGTAATGGAAAAATTCTTAAGACTGTTTACACCACAAAATCTATTTTATCCCAAGAAGTTACTTCAGGGTTTTTTCGTTTTGTGAGGTTTAGAAGACTTTTGGAGGCTGAAACCGGTTTCACATACAATGAACCAAGAGAAATGGCAATTAATGAGGCAGTTGAAAAGGCTGTTCATAGCTTGATCTTGGAAGGTATTGTTGACAATCTTTGGTTACCTCAGGATGAGAATGAGGTGAACGGAGAACATGTAAAAAGTTATTTAGCAGAAAAAGAGGCAAACGTTCAGACAGATTATATTGGAAGATTGCATAGACCAAATTATAGAACATCTATGTTTCTATCATTAGCTGGCAAGGGTCAGTCGTATTTAGGAGACTATTCTACTAGCTTTATGCGTCCTGGTTTTGAGACTTCCCTTGGCATAGGTTTCTCACCAACTCTTTTCATGGAAACAAGGTTAGGCTTCCAAGAAATTCAAATAAGGGAAGTTTTACAGACAACTGATTACTATGGTTCACTAAACCTGATGTACCTAACCAACCCAACGGGTAAGTTGTCTCCATATCTACGGGGAGGTGCAGGGCTCATCTATAATTTTGGTGAAAATGTTGGTCTTTCCAATAGTTCTGTTATGCCGTTTGTAACTACCGGAATTGGTATTGATTACCTCATAGGGAATAAAGTAAGCTTGATTTCAGAGGGTTACATTAATCAGTTATTGAGTGATAATTACGATGGAGTAGTTTCAGGTAGTTTCAATGATGTTATTTGGGGTTTTAAAGTCGGTTTACGCTTTCATTTGGGCAAGTAAAAATTATGTGTAAAAATTTAAAATATCTTTCATTTGTATTACTACTCATCTTTTTTACTGGATGTGAAGAAGAGCGAGTAGATATTGATCGCTTTGGATCAATCTCTGGAATTGTGGTAGATGGAGAAACACTCGAACCACTTGAGGGGGTATTGGTGGCGACAACTCCTGCCAGTACTACAATAATTACCGGTCCAACGGGTGAGTTTCGTTTTGATCGGGTAAGAAGAGGGGATGTAAGTATTTCTGCGCGAAGAAGAGATTTTCTTAATTCAAATGTGAGTGTGGCAGTTTTTGAAGGAGAAAATACATTCGCTACTTTCTTCTTATTAAAAGATGAGAGAAATATCGGAAATGTTAACATTTTTGATCCTGTTCCTGGAAATGGGTCAACTAATCAGCCTTTAACTTTTGCATTCCGCTGGAGAGTTGAACAAGATGTAAGGGATCGACAGTTAACATACAATGTGTTTATTTTCGAATCAAACTCAACTACTCAACGTTTGGTAGGTGAAAACTTGGCAACTACCGAGGTGATTGTTTCGGATTTGAGACCTAACACAACTTATTTCTGGTATGTGCTCGCAAGATTTGAAGGTAGAAATGTTGCGAATAGCCCAACTTGGAGTTTTAGAACAGGTAATTAATTTCAATTTGAGCGATTTCTTATCTTTAATTGATTATCAATAAAAAAAGACCAACCACTTTTATAAGTGATTGGTCTTTTTCATTTAGCAGTAAAGCAACTACCTCCCATAAATCTCTTCCAAGACCTGTGCCAATCTAATGCCGCCGGCCATCAAGCGCTCTTCCACATGGTGGTAGTGCTTATAGATGTATTCATAGCCAATTCTGTTGTTATCAGGGATATCATACATAGCAGGTCTAATGGCTACAGCTTCCTTCAACCAATCCAAAGGAGTAGCTGCTTGATATCTTTTCAATACGTCTCCGTTGATTCTTTTTTGGAGTTCGGTAGCGATTTCGGTGTAGCTCATTTTTTTGTTTTCAATCAAATCTGAATCCCAAACTGCATGGATATTGGTCTCTTTATTGAAATAACTCACCTTGACATCATTACCTCCTCTGTCGCCAGGTTTGCCCACATGGAAAGGTTGGTGTAAGTCACCGACTATGTGGATCAACATACGCAACTGATCGCGCTCCTCTTCTGGAGTTAGACCACCTTTTTTCAAGTTTTCTTTCAACTGTAAAAAAGCAGAATAGGCATCCCCAGTAGGTTCCTGAATACTTGGATCGTATTCACCGTCAACTGTTGTTACCCAATGCCAGGTATTGGTGTAGTTGTAATTTTTATCTGAGCGGATATTATCCATCCATACCCCCACTCCAGAGATAGATTCCTGTTTCAATACAGCCTCTACTTTCTTGACTGTTTCTTGCTGCATTTGCCACTCAGCAATTTTTCCAATCACATAATGTCCAATCGCCCCCCAGGCAAAGGAACTCGTCTGAAAGGAAAAAACCATTAAAATGGCCAGTGTCAGGTGTTTTGTTGTTTTCATATATCTAACTATTAATATCTCCAATTATTTTAATCGTATTTCGCTTCAGTCTACTTCCACCTTATTTCACTTAGTTAATATTTATCAATATCCAATATCAACCAATATCCCCCATTATATCAACCTTATTTCGCTTCAGCATATTTCTACTTATTTCAAGTAGTATATTTCAATTCACTCACGGCAATCCATGCCATCAACCCCGCTCCTATCTCCAAGGCATCTTCGTCGATATCGAAGGTAGGTGTATGTACACCTGATGTGATTCCTTTGGCTTCGTTACGAGTCCCTAATCTGTAAAAGCAACCATCGATTTCTTGTGTATAGTAGGAGAAATCTTCTGCCGCCATCCAGATATCTAATGGCAATACATTTTCCTGTCCAAGGTATTCAATAGCTGCTTCTTCAGCTCTGCTTGTTAAGGCTTCTGCATTTTTCAAGAAAGGATATCCTTTTCGCACTTCAAAGTCCACAGTGCCCCCCATACCTTCCACCAAGCCTTTAGCAATAGCAGTCATGTGTTCATGGGCTTTCGCTCTCCAAGCCTCGTCAAGTGTGCGGAAGGTTCCTTGAATCTTCACTTCATTGGGAATGATATTGGTAGCACCCAAGGCCTCTACCCGTCCAAAAGAAAGAACAGATGGGATTTTTGGAGAAGCATTTCTACTGATGACTTGTTGTAAAGCTACTATTAAATGGGATGCAATCAAGACAGGATCCACCAAGGACTCGGGAATAGCACCATGGCCTCCTTTGCCTTTCACTGTAATGTACAATTCATCTGCACTTGCCATATACATGCCTTTGCGGAAACCTACCTGACCTACGGGTATCAAGGGCATTACATGTTGTCCAAATATACTGGAAGGAGTAGGGTTTTGGAGGGCTCCATCTTTGATCATCAAAGAAGCACCCCCAGGAATCAATTCTTCTCCGGGCTGAAATATCAATTTAACCGTACCTTCAAAGTGATCTCGTAATTGAAAAAGTATTCTTGCCGTACCTAATAGAGAGGAGGTATGTACATCATGTCCACAAGCATGCATGATTCCCTCTTTGGTAGATTTATAAGGGACCTCGTTTTGCTCATGAATGGGTAAGGCATCCATATCGCCGCGTAGGGCAATAATTTTTTTGTCTGGATTTTTGCCTTGGATGAGTGCAACAAGACCAGTATCTGCCTTAGTTGTTATCTCGGTAATCCCAATATCCCGTAACTCCTGCTCGACATAGGAAACGGTCTCAAATTCTTGAAAGGATAATTCGGGATGGGCGTGGAGATGCCTTCTATGGGCGATAATCGAAGCTTTATAGTCTGCCGCCAGTGACTTGATTAGGTCTTTCACCATCATCTATTGGGTCAGGGTTGACATAGCCCTCACGCTGGAACCTATCTTGGATGATTCTAGCCATGGGGAATTTTTCTCGTAATTGGTAATAATGCGTTTGCGCCTCTATTCGGTTGAGATATTTTCCTACCTTCAAAAGGTAGCGCGGTTGCTGGTATTGTAAATCAGGTTTTAAATCAGGGAATTGTGTGAATAATTCATTCCTGGTTTTGAAGGCTTGTTCCCGGTCAACTCCACTGTACACAAGTACGGTAAAACCACTCCAAGTACGCTCTGATCTGTTTTTATCAATGTTTCGCTGTATAGCTACCGACAAATCAGCATCTACTGCTAAGCTGCCAGAGCTTGCAGCAGGTGCTACTTCCGGCTGAGCCAGTTGGATATCATCCAAATCTGTAAATGTAATTCTGTTGACGCTCAGGTCTTCAGTGTAGGTGTCAAAAGAAGAGGCTGTGCTCCCTTGCTTTGGGGCAAAGAGTGCACAGGAAGAGGACAAAAATCCCAATCCTAGGATCAGAAAAAGGGATGATTTGTTCATAGTTTTCAATTAATCTTCAAGGATGACACATTTACCTGCTTCTACATCTTGCTCTACACTCTTGTACTTTACATCTTTGACAAGCCTGCCATCAGCATATTGTACATTGACCCGGTCATTTCTACCGTATACTTTTTCTGATTTTCTTGGAGCGACTACTTGGGGAGCTGCCGTTCTGTTTGCTACAGCTGCTGCTGCCTGCCTTCCTGCACCAGGATTTAAACTGCTGCCTACTTCTTCTTTAGAAGCTTTAACCTGTGTTTCTTCTCTTCGTGGTGCTTGTGCTGCTCGAACCTGATTTGGATCTTGTGTTGGCAGTTCTGCTCTGGAAAGGAAAGAAATCGTATCCTCGTTGAGTTTACCGACGAAGCGCTTGAACATCTCAAATGCTTCAAACTTGTAAATCAACAATGGATCTTTTTGCTCATAGACTGCATTTTGAACAGACTGCTTCAAGTCATCCATATCACGCAGGTGCTCTTTCCAGTTTTGGTCGATAATTGCTAGGGTCACGTTCTTTTCGATTGCACGGATCAAATCTCGACCATCGTGCTGAAGTGTTGACTCTAAGTTGATGACCACACCGATTTGCTTGATACCATCGGTGATCGGTACCATTATTTCTTTAACTGTAGCACCTCTCTGTGCATATACATCTTTCAATACCGGCATGGCTTTCTCCAAAATTTTACTGTTTTTGGTAGTATAATTTTGGTAAGCAGCATTGAATAACATGGAAGTTAAGCTTGCAGTATCTTTAGAGCCGATATCTGATTCAGAGAATTGGTAATCAATTCCTAAGGATGTAAAGATATTCATGCGAAGGTTTTCCATGTCGTCTGTGGTTTTAGCCATATTGACCAAACCTTCTGACACGTCATACATCACATTCAGAATATCCAACTCCAGACGCTCCCCTTTCAGGGCATTTCTTCTTCTCTTATACACTACCTCTCTTTGAGAGTTCATGACATCGTCATACTCCAAGAGACGTTTACGGATACCGAAGTTGTTTTCTTCTACTTTTCTTTGAGCGCGCTCGATGGATTTGGTAATCATGGAGTGTTGGATCACTTCTCCTTCTTCCAAGCCCATTCTATCCATCAACTTGGCGATTCTGTCAGAACCGAACAAGCGCATCAAGCTGTCTTCTAAGGAAACAAAGAATTGGGAGGACCCTACATCTCCTTGACGACCCGAACGACCTCTCAACTGTCTGTCGACCCTTCTGGATTCGTGACGCTCGGTACCGATAATAGCCAAACCACCTGCTTTTCTTGACTCTGGAGTCAGTTTAATATCCGTACCACGGCCTGCCATATTGGTAGCGATGGTTACTGTTCCAGGCTTTCCTGCTTCGGCTACTACATCCGCTTCCTTAGCATGCTGTTTGGCGTTCAATACTTGGTGATTGATTTTTTTGATGGTGAGCATACGGCTCAATACCTCAGAAATCTCTACCGAAGTCGTACCCACCAATACAGGACGTCCTTGATTCGTTAATTCAACGATTTCGTCCGCTACTGCATTGAACTTTTCACGGACAGTTTTATATACTTTATCTTCTCGGTCTTGTCTGACAATTGGTTTGTTGGTAGGAATTACTACCACATCCAATTTGTAAATTGTCCAAAATTCTCCGGCTTCTGTCTCGGCTGTACCCGTCATACCAGCTAATTTGTGGTACATCCGGAAATAGTTTTGCAAAGTAATGGTCGCGTAGGTTTGAGTGGCGTCTTCCACTTTTACATTTTCCTTCGCTTCCAAGGCTTGGTGAAGACCATCAGAATACCTTCTGCCTTCCATCACCCTACCGGTCTGCTCATCAACGATCTTGATTTTTCCATCTACGATGATGTATTCCGTATCCTTTTCAAACATACAGTAGGCTTTCAAGAGCTGATTCACTGTATGGATACGCTGCGCTTTGACAGAGTAATCTTTGATGATTTCTTCCTTACGGATTAGCTTTTCTTTATCGTCGATATCTGGATTTTTCTCCATCTCAGCGATGTCTACACCGATATCAGGAAGAATAAAGAAGTTCGGGTTTTCATTTTTTGACGTGATGGATTCAATCCCTCTATCTGTTAATTCGACACCGTTGGTTTTTTCATCAATAGTAAATAATAGCGGTTCATCAGCTTCATGCATGTTCCGCTTATTATCTTGCAAATAGTAGTTCTCTGTTTTCTGAAGAATTACACGGATGCCTGGTTCGGAAAGGTATTTGATTAAAGGCTTGTATTTCGGAATACCTCTATATGCTCTGAACAAAGCCAGTCCACCTTCTTTTTCATTCCCTTCTGCAATCAACTTTTTAGCTGTGGCCAAATAGCCTTGAATCAATTTTCTTTGCTCTTCCACCAAGGTTGCCACCCGAGGTTTCATTTCCATAAACTCATGCTGATCACCCCTTGGTACCGGACCAGAGATAATTAAAGGCGTACGGGCATCATCAATCAATACAGAATCAACCTCATCGATCATAGCGAAGTGATGCTTTCCTTGAACCAAGTCATTGACATCTCTTGCCATATTATCTCTCAGGTAATCGAAGCCAAATTCATTATTGGTTCCGTAAACAATATCCGCCTGATAGGCTTTTTTACGCTGATCAGAGTTAGGTTGGTATTTGTCTATACAATCAACAGTCAAGCCATGGAATTCGAATAAAGGAGCGTTCCACTCGGAGTCCCTTTTTGCCAGGTAATCATTGACTGTCACAATGTGAACTCCACGTCCAGAAAGGGCATTAAGGTAGGCAGGTAAGGTAGACACCAAAGTTTTACCCTCACCAGTAGCCATTTCAGCAATTTTTCCTGAGTGAAGGACCATACCACCAATCAACTGCACATCGTAGTGGACCATGTCCCATACTACTTCACTTCCAGCTGCCATCCATTTGTTATGCCAAATAGCTTGTTCGCCTTGGATTTCAACATTCGGCTTACGGGCAGCCATTTCCTTGTCTTTCAAAGTAGCCTTTACGACCAATTTGCCATTTTCTTTGAATCTTCTCGCGGTTTCTTTAACAACAGCAAAAGCATCTGCCATTACTTTGTCTAAGACCACCTCTAAGGCAGCATTTCTGTCCTTCTCCGTTTTATCAATTTCATTGAATAACGCATCTTTCTCATGGACCTTTTCGGGGTCAAGGGCATCAATTTGTGCACGTAACTGCTCAATTTTATCATCAAAGGATTTCAATTCTGAATTGATGATACCTTTGATTTCTGAGGTTTTATCCCGTAGTTGATCATCGCTGAGACCTTGCAGTTTGCTATAGGCGGCATTGATGACGGCAACTTTTGGCCTCAACTCTTTTATATCTCTATCGGATTTCGTTCCAAAAACTTTGGCCAATCCTTTGGCAATAAATTCTAACATATCTCCTCTTGTATAATTCAGGGCCTTAAAATTACGCCCTTTTTATGAATAATTGTAACCTTCTTTAGATAAAGGCAGCTTTCCTATGCCTGATTACCAAATTTCCTTTTTCAATCTAAGCTATTTCAATGCTTCCTTTGAAAACTTGTTGGACAGGACCACTTAAGATAATGCTGTCAAAGCTCCCATTCGCTTGTTTTGAAAATGACACTTCTAAATTTCCTCCCAAGGTTTGAATGGCTACTTTCGTTAAGCCAATGCGTTCCCCATAAACCAGTGCGCATGCGGTAACTCCCGTTCCGCAGGACAGGGTTTCATTTTCAACTCCACGTTCATAGGTGCGAACATAAATTTCCTCTGGACTGATGGGGCTTACAAAGTTAACATTCGTTCCTCCAGGACTGTAGATGGTATTATAGCGGATTTTAGAGCCCTCTTCTACTACTGGGAATTCATGAATATCCTCAACAAACTGTACGTGATGGGGTGAACCTGTGTTTACAAAATAGTCGGTACCTTTCTGTACTAGTTGAGCTACTGGACTCATTTCCAGTTCTACCCAAGCTTGTTCATTGATTTTCGCTTGATGAGGGCCATCAATGGCAAGAAAATGTGTTTCTTGACTTATCATGCCAAGGAAATGTGCAAAAGCTACGGCACATCTCGCACCGTTTCCACACATACTTTGGCTTCCATCAGCATTGAAATAGATCATTTCAAAATCGTATGAAGGATGATGCCTGAGCGCAATCAAACCATCAGCACCAATTCCAAATTTCCGATCACATAAGAAACGTACCAATTCAAGGTCGGTAATAAGAAATTCTTCCTTTCTATCATCAATCATGACGAAATCATTCCCTGTGCCTTGATACTTGTAAAATAAAATTTCCATAAGAATTCATCCCTTTTGGGATTTCTTTCGTCTTATTCAAAAACCAATCCAAGTTTATATAGTTTTGCAAACATAACCATCTTGTCACAAAATGCGACGTATTGTCGTATTTAGGTTTTGTATTCAAGACGAATTGGTTAACTTGGAAGTGTCTTTTGTTAAATAACCAGTCAAAAGAAAACCATATAACTTATGAAAAAAACAAACTATCGCGTATCCAGAAGAACATTTCTAAGCCAAAGCGGAAAAGCTACCCTGGCTTTGGGAATTGGGAGTAGCTTAGTGGGTTCTGCTTTTTTGACAGCCTGTGCAGGCGGCTCTGAAGGTGGTGAATCTGCTAAATCCATTTTGAGTACGGGTTTTGAGCAAATGCCTTTGGGCTACGACTATACTGCTTTGGAACCGCATATTGATGCCATGACCATGGAAATTCACTACACCAAGCATGCTGCTGCTTATGCAAAAAATACCGTAGAAGCTGCGGGTGAAGAAGGTGTAGACATGAGCAAGCCTTTGGAAGAAGTATTGATGAATATGTCCAAGTATTCCACCAAAATGAGGAATAATGGTGGAGGTCACTACAACCATGAATTATTCTGGAAAATCATGTCACCCAATGGTGGAGGACAGCCCGGTGGGGATCTGGCAGAAGCCATCAATGGTGCATTTGGAAGCTATGAGGAATTCCAAACCAAGTTTGAAGATGCTGCCAAAGGTAGATTTGGATCAGGTTGGGCTTGGTTAGTGTTGGATAAAAATAACTTGCTTCAAATCGGTTCTACCCCAAATCAGGACAATCCTTTGATGGATATCTCTGATTTCCAAGGAATCCCATTGATCGGTATTGACGTTTGGGAGCATGCCTACTATTTGAACTATCAAAACAGAAGACCAGATTACATTTCAGCATTTTGGAATGTACTTGATTGGTCCGAAGTAGAAAAAAGATACAATACCCTTATGCAGGGATAAAAATAATAAAAGGCCAGCTTTAAAGCTGGCCTTTTTTAATGGTTAACTCGCCAACAGATCGTTGACAACGACCGATGCGCAGCTACATCCAAATGCCGCAGGTAAAAATGACATGGTACCGTAGGCAGACTTTTTATAATTTTTACCATCGGTAAGCATCAAACTTTCTTTCATCGGTAGTTCTTCCGAAAATACAGCTTTGAAGCCTCTCCTGATACCCATGCGTTGTAAGTATTTGCGTACATATCGGGCTAACTTGCAATTGTAAGTTTTTTCAATGGGAGCAATCCTGATTTTCGTAGGATCGACTTTTCCTCCTGCACCCATAGAACTCACAATTGGATAGCCTTTATTGAGGGCACTTTGGATCAACACTAACTTTGGTGTAATGCTATCAATACAGTCCACCACGTAGTCAAACCTATTTTTCTCCAACAGTTCGTTCATCGGTTCTGGGTTTAAAAACTCCTTGATGACATGAATCTTTAAGTTTGGATTGATGGACAGCAAGCGCTCTTCCATCCATTCAGCTTTAGACTGTCCTACATTCTTTTGAGTCGCCGGTAATTGCCTGTTGCAATTGGAGATGTCTACGATGTCTCCGTCGATGATGGTCATTTCCCCTACACCCGAGCGACAGATAAATTCAGCCGCAAATGAACCAACGCCACCAAGACCTACCACTAGCACATGTTTTTGCGCCAATTTTTCCAATCCACTTCTCCCTACAATCAGTTCGGTCCTAGACAACCATGCAAAATCATTCATACCAATGTTTTTTTGAGATAGATTTCCAATTTGATGCTGCTAACACAGCCAACTCTTCCAAAGAGCGGCCCAAAATTACTGAAGCTTGCTGATAAATTGCCTCTATCGGCAAGTCGGAATCGTCTGTTTCAAAGAATATTTTTTCCACCGGACATGCTCTCAGCCAAGCTTCAGCGTTTGAACCGGCATACATGAGCTGTTTACCAAAGGAAAAAAATACGGGATAGTTCATTAATGACTGTGCAATTGATGGCTTAAGGTTCCAACCATGCCAAATGATGGGAACAGTATCAGGATTCTTTTTCAAATAGGCTTGAAGCAAATGAAGGCCTTTGACACAGTGCAGGATAATTGGTAATTCATACGCTTTGGCCAAATCAGCTTGTGCCTGAAATGCTGCTTGTTGCATATTTTCTGAGGGACCTTTGATTCCATCAAATCCTATTTCTCCAAGAGCATATACCTGAGGTAACTTTAAATGCGGTTCGACTGTTTCTAGATTTTCTGGCCAGTTTTCATTCAGGTACCAAGGGTGGATTCCTATGGAAAAGGGGGATGTTACGGGATCTAAGTTCGGCAAATTGTATAGCCGATTGGACTGTGGGGGTTGATGGGTATGAAAATCAATGAACTTCATCTGATTTAAATTACCTCATTAAGTCCAAAATAAAATGCACGCTGATCACCCACGGCAATGTCCAATCGAATATTTAACCCATCAGGAGTCAGACGATACCGAAACCCAAGTCCTGCACCAAATCTCAACTGATTACTCGAAAATCGGCTCAAGCTAGGAGCTACCTGACCCGCATGGGTAAAAGCTACCATACCCAGATTTCTATGAACCCGAAATCTATATTCCGCCTGTTGGACCATGGCATGTCTATCCCGGAATCTCCCCTCAAAAAAACCACGCATACGTTCACTTCCACCGATTAAGGAAATATGTTGAAAAGGAGCATTTCCCTGAGTGAAGCTCCACCAAGACTGTAAGGCTAGTACCTGTTGAGGCTTGATTGCTATGTATTTTCGTAGATCTAAGGTCACCTGACTGAATTCAAATCTGCTTCCAAAAGCAGGGGAAAATTGCATCCATGCGATCCGATTAAACCAACCTTTTTCGGGCTGAAAAATGTTATCCCGTGTATCATGATTTAAAGCAAGTCCTAACCCGGAAATTAATTGCCCATCAAAACCCAATGGGCGATCTGTTTCCAGAATACCATTTTCGATGCGTTTGGAAATGCGGTCAGTTCTGAATTCATAACGAGGGCCTATATAGACACCTTTGAAAAGCATGCGTTCATAATTGATATGAAAGTAAGCATACTGTGTGGTATAAGATTCACCATCTCCTGAGATAGGGTTGTTGCCAATTCCAAAATATTTGAAAGGAAAATTGGATAGCTCCAATCGAGCATTTGTATAGGATTTATTATCATCCGCCCACCATTCCAGCTCTGTTGTAAAAATCTGTTGATTATTGAGCGTATAAAGAAATGTAATCGGAAGCGTGGAAGGACGTAAGTTGGGATTTTCTTGATCCCTAAAAATTCTCAGAGCACGTGCTCCCAAACCTAAACTGGTTTCTGGGCTGTAAACTACAGCTGGAATAACCGCCCATTTTTCTCCTGAAATCAAGTCAATAACCCGATCTCCAAAATCAAAAGCCTGCTCAATCAGAGGTTTTTTGTTTACTTCAAGAGTATCGGCTTCTTGCGCAAACCCACTTAAGCTCAAAAAGAAAAGTCCCCAAGAAATCAGTAATAATTTCATGGGGACAAAAGTAGTCAAATAAGCCTGAAATTTAGGTTGTCAATATTAAAACTCTACGATTAAGCCAACAGTAGGAAGGATAGTGCCAGCAGGATTGTCCACAAGTCTCATGTTGTATCTGCTAGGATCATTTGGATTGACTTGAAGACTTCCATCAGTATTTCTGACTGGGATTAACCTTGGCGGTTGTTCAGCTAGGAAATTGTAGGCGTTTTGTACATCAAAATACCAGTTCAAATTCCATTTATCAAAGAAATATCTTTTATCAATTCTCAAATCCAATTGGTGAAATGCTCTAAGCCTAAGTGCATTGATTTGATTAAAATCCAAGAGCGCTTGTCCCCTTAAATCCCATACTTCAATTAGAGATGATGTTTCTATATCGATAGGAGTATAAGGAGTTCCTCCAAGATATCTCCAACGTGCACCTACCTCCCAGTTTTTACCGAATCGTTTTCCGGCTGTTAAGCTGACAATAAATCGATTGTCCCAAGCCGAAGGGATAAAACCTTCTGTATTTGGATTAGTAAATTCACTCCTAACAAGAGTGACTGAACCGATTCCATAAAAGTTGTTGAAGAATCGTTGTTGGGCCAAAAACTCTAATCCATAGGCTCTGCCTTCAGCATCAGACCTTACCTCTTCATTACCGATCACACCAAAATCAGCACCTAAATTTGCCAAGGCTATTCCATTCAGGACAGAAGAGGGATAATTGTTGTAGTGCTTATAAAAGGCCTCCACGCTGAATCTTCTACTCTTTTCAGGAATGACTTTTTCTATACCGGTAATGAGTTGGGATGAACGGATAAATTGAATATTGTTTTCTTGGTTTACCAATACCCCTTCATTATTTCTAAATCCAAGAGCAGTGTAGGGAGGTCTTTGATAATAGATACCTGCATTGGATGTCCAAAATAAATTAGGCTTAAATTGGTATGAAACACTAACTCTTGGACTAATCTGATTGAAGGGGTTCTGTGCCGTTTGGCCAAAGTCCGAGCCGTCAATTCGTACTCCCCCAGAGATTAATAATCGCTCATTCAGGTAGTTTTTAGTACCTGAAACAAATGCTCCATAACTATTAAAAAATGATTTAGCACTCACATCTAGTACTTGTCCTATGGGGGCTAATGTTTGTCTGTCAAAGTTGCTGATTGTAAATCTTGAAAACTCATAATTCACCCCATATTTTAAAGTAAATGAACCTTTGAAGATGGAGTTTTCTGCTCTGAATTTATTCTCACTTTCTTGGGAAAGGTAGTCAAACAACAGGTTGTCTCTGCTCGAATCATCATTTCCTGCATATTTGAAAGAGCGATTGTTCAACATGTTTCTACTCAAAACAAATGTCCAGAATCCATTTTCCCGAAATCTCTTTAAACGTAATCCCGTGGCATAATTCCATTGGGTTGATATGGGTAAATTGTCTAATAAGAAAAGTCTGTTTTCGCGCTCTTCGATTGTTTCATTGCGTGGTTCGTCGAAATTCAACGAGAACAAATCGATCGCCCCAACTCCTAAGAAAGTCAACTCTGTTTTATCATTTATTTTGGTAACCGTCTTGACTTGAAAATCATAGAAATCTGGTAAAAAAGGTAAGCCAATCGCTCTGAATAATAATTGCAAATAGGATCTTCTTGCAGAAATCAAGTAGGTGGTTTTTTCTCCCAATGGCCCTTCGTTGGATACCGTAAACTCACTGGCACCGATGGTCATTTGCGTAAACATTTTATCGCTTCTACCTTCTTTAAGTTCAAAATTAAAGAAAGAACTTAGAGAGTTCATTCTATCTGCAGGAAATCCACCTGTAATGACATCCACATTTTTTATCAGGTTTACATTTAGGATTCCGACTGGACCGCCTGACGAACCCTGCGTGGCAAAGTGATTGATTACTGGGACTTCGATATCATCTATGAAAAACTTATTTTCGTTAGGTGCTCCACCTCGGATGATAATGTCATTACGAAAAGCTGCAGTACTCGCCACGCCAGGCAATGATTGAATCACTCGGCTGATATCGCGATTACCTCCGGGATAGCGTTCTATTTCGTTGGTATTGAGTCTTCTGACAGAAATAGGTGTCTCATCTGATCTTGAAAAATCAGCATTCACGGTAACCTCTGATAAGTCTGATGCTTCTTCCCTTAATTCAAAGTTCAGCTGTACCGCACGTGCTCTGGTAACTTGTATTTCAAATTGAGTCTGGGATCTGTACCCGATAAAACTAGCCCTAACATTGTAGAGGCCAGGCTCCAAGTTAGTGAGCACATAATTTCCATCAATATCTGTAACAGTACCGTAATCTGTACCAATGATAACCACATTTGCAAATGGGATTCCTTCATTATTGACTGGATTAAATACACGACCTCTGATTTCTGCTCCTTGCTGTGCAAAAATCGGGATTGATAGCAACAAACAAATTAAAATTATAAATGAACGTTTCATTGGTTTAGCTTTTTGATAAAAGCTAAATGCATTTGAACGAAGAATTGTTCAACAAAAAAGGGGATATTTTGGGGTAAATTAGTTAAAAGTGATCAATGGTTATTTTCTTTTACTTTCCATAATCTCCACCAAGGAGTACCAGGAGAGTCATGATGCTCAAAATGATAGCCAAAGAAGTAGCAAGAGACAAAAGCCCATAAGTGATTTTTTTCTTGGGAATGTGAGTGATGTTTGTTGTCAGACTCCCCTTTGTGTGGTAGATATGTTCCGAAATAAAATAACTGTAACGTGGAAAGTATTGCAGGTATCATCCAGAAGATAATTAAATTCTCTGTTGGGAGGAAGAGTTTTAGGATATTAAAGGTGATGGCCATCAAGAGTATCTGCCAAATATTAACATATTGACGGATAAAACTTAAGTACCATATAAAGAAATTACCCGAAGGATGAT
Source organism: Mongoliitalea sp. (assembly GCF_054166905.1). Classification (NCBI taxonomy): domain Bacteria; kingdom Pseudomonadati; phylum Bacteroidota; class Cytophagia; order Cytophagales; family Cyclobacteriaceae; genus Mongoliitalea; species Mongoliitalea sp. The sequence goes on from NZ_JBSZCK010000013.1 coordinate 41,598, forward strand.
AATCAGGATCTTTATCAGTAGCTACATAGCGATGATGCTCGTGGTGCTTGGGAAATAGTTTCCAGTAGAAATTATAAGAAAAAAAGATTGCCGAAATCCAACCCAAGGTGTGGTTCACCTTTTTGTTGGCAGCCACAACTCCATGCATGGCATCATGGGCAGTAATAAACAAACCTGTATATAAATGCATCTGAAGTAGGATGGCTACATAAACAAGCGGATTGTTCCACGAAAACTCCCAATTCAGTAAAAAAACCAGTAATAGTGCCCAAGAGATAATAATGGAGACTGCCACTACTATACCCTTATACCCTAAAGAATCGGAAGAAATGTTTGTATGATGAGCCATACTTCAAATATACGCAATTTGGCTTAGAAGGTCTCAAGCCTGTTTTTTACATCCTCCATGAGCCACATAGGCGTGGAAGTTGCTCCGCAAATGCCTACACTATCATTTTCATTGAACCATGCAGGATCCACCTGTTCGGAATTTGATACGAAATAGGTATTTGGATTTTTCTCTTTACAGACGTTATACAATACTTTCCCGTTGGAGGATTTAGTGCCACTCACAAATACGATTTTATCAAATTTATCTGCAAAATCTCTCAATTCTTTATCCCTGTTGGAAACTTGACGGCAGATGGTATCATTTGTATTAACCGTTATCCCTTTTTCACGAAGGATATTATTGATTTCATAGAATTTATCTGTGCTCTTGGTGGTTTGACTGTATAAAGTCAAATTTTTAGGAAGTGTATCCAAGTCCAATTCATTGATATCTTGGAAGACAACTGCATTATTACTTGTTTGGCCCAATAAACCAATGACCTCTGCATGTCCATGTTTTCCGTAGATGTAGATCGTCTCATCTTTGTCATAGGAGTTTTTGATGCGGTTTTGCAACTTCAATACCACGGGACAACTGGCATCGATCAAGGTAAGGTTATTATTGATAGCTAATTCGTAGGTAGAAGGAGGTTCACCATGGGCACGAATCAAGACCTTTTCATCTCTCAATTCTTTTAACTCCAAATGATCAATTATCCGCAAACCTTTATTGGTCAATCGATTGACTTCCTCATCATTATGGACAATATCTCCCAAACAATAGAGGTAACCCTGCTCGTCTAGGATCTCTTCGGCCATTTCAATTGCATAAACAACTCCAAAGCAGAAGCCAGAATGTTGGTCAATATGAACTCTCAGATTCATCATACGCTAGAAACTTTGGTTTTTTAGAAATTGTTTGACAATTCTTTTTTGTTGGGACTTGAATAACTCAAATATTTTAACTAAATCCTAATTTCATTCCAAAATACGTACCTACTAACAGAGATATTTTTCTAGCATTTGGAATTCTTATCCGCTCATGCGTAATCGTTTCAGCAGGGAGGCCTTTGATTTTATCAAAGAGTTTTTGATAATACAGGTAGGCCACCTTTACTCCAAGTTTGGCTCCTTTGGGAAGTTGATTGATACCTATCAATGCCTCATCAAAATCTTTTTGGATATCTTCTTCGATCAACTCCTTGGCAGATTTATCAAAGGACATAAAATCCACACCTGGGAAATACACCCGACCTCTTTCTTCATAATCACTCTTGATGTCCCGAAGAAAATTCACCTTTTGGAAGGCTGCGCCAAGCTTACAAGCAGGCTCGCGTAAGCGTAAATATTCTTGCTGATCTCCCTCTACAAACACCTTCAAACACATCAATCCCACTACTTCCGCAGAACCATAGATGTATTCATTGTATTTGGAATCGTTGTAAGTTTTAAAATCCAAGTCCATTTCCATGCTTTTCAGAAAAGCCTCGATCAAATCCAAGTCGATCTGGTATTGATTGACAATCAACTGAAATGCATGGAGGACTGGGTTCAGGGAGATGCCTTTTTCTATGGCTTCGTAGGTGTCCTTTTTAAAATCTTCCAACAAAGCCTTTTTATCTTGGTCATGAAAGGTATCTACGATTTCATCCGCATACCGTACAAAGCCATAAATAGCATAAATGGGAAGATGAAACTTCGAATCGAGGGTTTTGATACCTAAGGTAAAGCTTGTGCTGTACCGCTGGGTGATCAACCGACTACACTCGAAAGTAGTATCATCGTAGAGTTTTTTTGCATCCATACCCATAATATACCAATTTGTTTATAATTTGTTTTCCTTCATAACTTCTTTTGATACTACATGTCCCGAAATAAGGGTTGGAGGAACACCAGGACCGGGCACGGTCAACTGACCTGTGTAGTACAAGTTTCTTACTTTTTTATTTTTAAGTGAAGGTTTTAGGATAGCTGTTTGAAATAAAGTATTAGCTAGTCCGTAAGCATTGCCTTTAAATGCATTATAATCCTTTTTAAAATCACTGTGTGCATAGGAACGCTTGTAGATGATATGACTGCGTACTTCCTGACCAGTTAATTTCTCTAATCTGTCCATTACAATGTTGAAGTATTTCTCACGGATATCTTCCTCATCGTTCAAGTCTGGAGCTAGCGGAATGAGTATAACCAAGTTTTCCTTTCCTTCTGGTGCGACACTCGGGTCAGTTTTAGAAGCTGCGGAAAGATAAAATAATGGTCTTTCAGGCCATCTTGGATTCGTATAAATAGCATCCGCATGTGGGCCCATTTGCTCATCAAAGAATAACATGTGATGAGTAAGGTTGTCTAATTTCTTATCAATACCTAGGTAAAACAATAAACTGGACGGTGCCATGACACGCTTATCCCAGTATTTTTCATCATAATTCCTGAATTCTGGGGCAAGTAACTTGGAATCTACATGGTGGTAGTCAGCACCTGCCACTACTACGTCTGCTTCAAATTTTTCACCAGTTGTCAAAACAACGTCAGTGGCTACTCCATTTTTCACATTGATATGTGATACGTCGGCACTTAGGTGGATCTTTACACCTTTTTCCTCAGCAAGAGCCACCATTCCTTTAATGATTTCATGCATACCACCCATTGGGTACCATGTACCTAATTTGATATCTGCATAATTCATCAAGCTGTAGAGTGCAGGGATATTCTCTGCGGTTTCACCTAGGAAGATGACTGGAAATTCCATCAGCCGAATAATCTCTTCATTTTTAAAGAATTTACGCACATGCTTGGCCATGGATTGGAATACATCCATTCGGATGACGTCAATCAATAAACTTGGATTGGTAAATTCGAATAAGGATCTGCTAGGTCTGTAGACAAGGTCTTGAATACCCACCTTATATTTGTAGGCGGCTTGATCCATGAATTCATCAAACTTGGGGCCTACGCCAGGCTCCATGCTTTCCAATAAATCTCGGAATTTCTGAAGATCAGCAGGTATAGGAATAAACTGATTCTCTCCAAAAACAACAGTGTAAGAAGGATCTAATCGTAATAAATTATAATAATCTGATGGCTTTTTTCCAAAATGGCCAAAGTAATTATCAAATACATCCGGCATCCAATACCAGCTTGGCCCCATATCAAAAACAAAACCCTCGGCTTCGAACTTTCTCGCTCTCCCACCGGGGGTATCATTTTTTTCCAGAAGCGTAACTTGATATCCATTGTGCGCCAAATGTGTAGCGGTTGATAGACCTGCAAATCCAGCACCTATCACCACAACATTTTTTTTAGGCATCATATCAGTTTTTGTGTTGATACACGTGTAAGTCCTCTTTTAATAGTTTTCTAGCAATATGGATTCTATTTTTGACAGTTCCAATTGGAATGTTTAGTTTTTCGGCAATTTCATGGTATTTGAATCCTTTGTAGTGCATCATGAATGGTATTTTGTACACATCATCTAATTTCTCAATTGCGCTGTAGATATCGTCCATGGTAAAATCACCATAAGCACCATTTTCTACCAATGAATCACCCGAATTAAGGTAGTGCAAATTGTCAGTAGTGTCAACAAATGTTCCTCTTCTGACCATTCTTTGATAGTTAGTGATGAAGGTGTTTTTCATGATGGTGTACAACCATGCTTTTAGATTCGTACCTTCTGTAAACTTATCCTTATTTGTAAAAGCTTTTACCATTGTGTCCTGAAGCAGATCATTGGCATCGTCAGCGTCTCTTGTGAGTTTGAGCGCAAAAGGCTTCAAAGAACTTGATAATTTGTTTAACGAGTAACTGAATTCTAGAGTTGTCATGGCTTCTATCATTTTGTTTAATCAAATGTAGTAAAACTTAAACAACTTGCAAAAATTTTGTCTAATTATTTTTTCAAAAACTTAAACAAAAAGAAAATTGTTAGTCGATGAATGTCCCATAATATCCATTTATACCCATTTTGAAGCGGTTTAAAATAAAAAAAGGCAGATTTATAAAAACCTGCCTTGTTTAACATTTATTCTAATTCGCTCAACTATTTCTCCTGAAGCACTTGATTGATTTCAGACAAATACTCCTTTAGACTTCTTAAGTAATAAAGTGGAGTTACATTTTTTGCAAACTTAAAGTCTTGTCCAACTATTTGATAACCGGAAACGATGATTTTAGCATCTGGAAAATTTTCAGCAAGATTATCCATATAGTCCTGTACAAACTCAGTTGCCGGTGAAGTTGTGATCACCGTCATTAAAAAATCTGGCTTGTGCAATTTATAAACTGAAAATAAATCAGCACTTGGAGTGCTTTGACCTAAGTAAATTACTTTATGCCCACTCAGTTTGATGAGATATGCGGCAAACAGGATGGAGATTTCGTGTAATTCACCTTCTGGAAGGAATAATAGGAATTTTTTTCCTCCGCCTTTATACAATTGTCCATCGATAGCCACAATAAGTTTCTGACGTACCAGATTACTCATAAAATGCTCTTGCGCAGGATTTATTGCACCTGTTTGCCACAATACACCGATTTTTGACATGAATGGATAGATGATATTCATCATCGTTTGTTCAAAGCCAAGTTTGAGAATATTGGTTGATAACACCTTATCAAACCTCTCCTCATCCATTTCAATCATGCTAAGGGTCAATGCGTGAATTTGATCATCGTGCGTTAGGGTACGATCGGTAAGCTTCATTACTTCCTCCCGCATTTCTGCGTCAGACATGTTAGCTATTTTACTGATTTTATAGCCATTATCATTTAATAATGCTACGTTGAGAATCAGCTTTAAGTCATCATCATCATAGTACCTGATATTGGTATCTGTCCGCTTTGGCAGCAATAGATTATAGCGCTGCTCCCATACACGTAGTGTATGCGCTTTAATTCCTGAAAGCTGTTCGAGATCTTTAATTGAATAGGTACTCACGTTACTTGAATTTAAAGTATTTTTTTGGAACTATAAACAGACCAAAGGATACCGCATCATCTTTTTTATTGGTAGCATGATGCGCTTGATGTGCTTTAAATATTCCTAAAAGCCATTTGCTTTTAGGTCTATCAAACCACTTGAACCTTCTATGCACCAGTACATCATGGATAAAGAAATAACTCATTCCATAAATACTGATTCCAACACCCATCCAGAATCGGTAATCCAATTCTCCAACTCCCAAAAAGATCAGAGCAATGGCAACAGAGCCAAAGATGAAGGAAAAGATGTCATTAAGCTCAAAGAACGACTTAGACGGCTCATGATGTGTTTTATGAATAGACCATAAGGGACCATGCATTATATACTTATGTATGAACCAACCTGCCAATTCCATGGACAAAAAACCCAAAATTGTAAATATTACAGCATACATTACAGACATAACTTGGATATAATTAGATTGTTCAAATATCTCAAAGTATAAAATTCAACACTGCAAAGAAAATAATCAGATGGATAAGTAAGTAACTTGCCAAAGGATTATCTTTCCTAAATGGCACATAATGGTAAATCAATTGAATTAAAAAAGATACGCCAATCCAGCCTAAATAGTTGGATAGAGGAATAATGTCTCCTTCCCAGGTCCAAAAGTCTAAAGCAATTGCGACTGGTTCGATTAAGTAATCAATTCCCGTCATAACCAAAGCACCTACCAAGGAAGCCATGACTTTATTGGAAATAACTCTTCTGAGGAGTTCTCCGCTTGTGTAGATCAGCAAAAACCAATTAACACCAATCATCAAGGGTACTTCCCAAAGCTTCAACCCTAAAACAGGTCCGTATATATAATTTCCAAATGGAAAACCTGTATGTACGCCAGATACTTCTGACATAAAACCAATTCCAAATGCTGCAACTGCAAACCCGATAAAAGCCTTGCTCCAATCAGTATGGAATAATAAAAGTATACCAAGACTAAATAATAAATGTAATGGAGTTAATGCCTGAAATATAGGCCTTACAGCAGGAATACTCATGCCTACTATTCCCACGATATACACAATGGATAGTACGAGTTTGACAAGTGATTGCTTTTGTCTGAAAGTATCGAGCATAGTAAGTTTATCGGTAAGCGTACTTGTGAACATGTATGATGCGTTATTTTCCCCTGATAATTAACAAGACTACCCTATATTTGTTGACTTATTTGGTATATAAACTCATTCAACGCGTAAAAATATGTATTTATATAATGTGACCGTCAATGTAGAGAAAGAAATGGAAGAAGAGTGGCTGGACTGGATGAAGTCTGTCCATATCCCTGATGTTCTAAGTACTGGGATGTTTCTTGAAAACAAACTATTCAAAATCATGCACGATTCGGAAGATGGTAGCCTTAATTATTCGGTGCAATACTTCGCAGAAAGCATGGACCATATTATGAATTATCAACGCAATTTTGCTCCCCAACTTCAGGCTGAAACACAAAAGAAGTATGGAGATAGATTGGTCATCTTCAGAACCTTGTTAAAGCTGGTTTAAGCTTTCCGTAATAAATATAAAAGTTTGGTATCCTGTGGGATATATCCAAAAGACACCAAACTTAAATTTTTTTTAGATCCAGATGGATTATTAAGTTATTTGACTGGCTTATAGGCGTCACGATACTTGCTCCAAATCTCATAAATTGGATTTCCGGTAGAACTGAGTCCAGAGTGGTGCCATTCATTATCCTTCACTTCAAAATCAAAGCCTAAGGATGCGCCGACTCTACTGTCATCTCTTGAGAAGAAGGTAATATCCTCTATATATTTTCCATTTTCAGCAATGTAAGTTCCTCCTCCTGTACCCATAAACTCCTTGGTAGCAGAATTGAAGGCTATCCATTGAAATCTGCCTCCTGACAAAATCTTAACAGTTCTTCTATCGCCAGGTGTACTTCTTCGGATTTCCCCATCAGATTTTCTTCCTGTGAATACCCAGTTGGCTGTCAAGGCATCATTGCGACTACCCACCTTCTGCCAGGTTTCTTGGACTGATTGACCGTCCACCGTTTTGTTCAACACTAGTTGGTCTCCTTTTAATTCAAAAGTGTAAATCAATGATGTACCAACAAGCTCGGGGTCCAATGTGTAGAAATCTAAGTATTCTATATATTGATTTCCCTCTACTTTCATGTTTCCGCCCCCTGCTCCTAAAAATTTGTTGCCATCCATTAGCTTGGCTCCAAATGCAAAATAACCATCCTGAATCAGTTTGATGTATTCGGCATTGGTGATTTCTTGTCCATTTTGATGGGTCAATTTCCAAGCTCCTTCGATGCTTTGAGCTACTAGGATGGAACCTAGAAATAGGAACGGTAGTATCAATAGCTTTTTCATACAGTAGTTTGATAGATGTTTAAATACTAAATTAGGAGTAAATTCACGCTTATGAAAACATATTTCCTTGGACGGAGCAAAGAAGAGGTTCAAAGCTTCCTTCCCAATCAACGGGTAAAAAAAATTAAGGTTGGAGAAATGAATTTGGGAATTGTACGGATGGAAGAAGAGGTTTTTGCATTTGAGATACAGTGTCCCCATAGAAAAGCAGACTTAACCCAGGGCCGTATCACACATTATAAAGAGGTGGTTTGTCCACTCCATGAATACAGGTTTGATCTCCAAAGTGGCCAGGTAAAAGCTGGAGCTTGCCCAGATTTGAAAGTATATCCATGTAGGCTGTCAGAAAGTGGATTGGAGATCGACGTTCCTCAAATTTGAATTTTGTGTTTATGCCTTTTACGCCATGATCTTCCTTCACCCTTCCTCCTTCCTAACTCGTTCTTTCAATAAAGTCTACTTCCATTCGGGACTTGTTGATCAACAGTCATCAAAACCACATGCCCTTCCTCATTATTCACACCTGTCACAAGTACCTCTGACATAAAATCTGCGATTTGCTTCGGAGGAAAATTACAGACGCACAATACTTGTTTACCTATTAAGTCCTTGGGTTTGTAAATTTGAGTGATTTGAGCAGAAGATTTTTTGATTCCAAGATCGCCTAAATTAATCCATAACTTAAATGATGGTTTTTTGGCTTTTTCGAAGATTTCACATCTTTCGATTGTGCCTACTCTGAGCTCAATTCTTTGAAAATCACTAAAGTCAATCGTTTGCATTCGATAAGAAATTTTTATACTTTTGGAAACCTTACGTAAAATTAGGTGTTAAAAGATTGTACAAGCCATCAATCATATGAACTCTCTTAATAAAATCGAATTTAAATATTTCCCAGCAATACTAAGCTTTATATTTTTCGGTTTTTTATTCTCCGGTAAAGCTGAAGCTCAAAGTGATAAGGATAGGAATATGCCGGATGTACCAAGGACAGCCGATGTAATCAATTTTGAATCATCAGATGCCTCATACATGGAATCAAGAGACGCTGTCGGTGTGAGACCAGCGCCAACTAAGCCTACTCAAAGTCCAGCACTGCCAGTTCAGCGCAAAGAAAACCCTTTGTTCAAACAAGGGAGTGATAAAGAACAGGTTAAAAAAGAAAGTATGTCTACGTTATCATTCAATTTATTTTTGTATATCGTAGACAAATTCAGAGAAGATTAAATGCAAATACCAATAAACCCAAAAGAGAGGCTATTAGCCTCTTTTTTTATGGTAAAACTTTTAGTTTGGAGACAAAATCCCAAATTACGATACCCATAGAAACAGAAATATTGAGCGAGTGCTTTGTTCCTAATTGAGGGATTTCAATTACCTTGTCTGAGGATTTTATCACAGCTTCATCTACTCCAAATACTTCATTCCCGAAAACTAAGGCATACCTTCCTGAATTTTCGACTTCAAATCGGTGGAGGGCAATAGATTCATCTACTTGTTCTACTGAGCAAATAGTGTAGCCTTCTTTCTTCAACTCTTCAATAGCCTGAAGGGTATTTTCCACATAAGACCATGCAACAGACTCGGTGGCGCCCAGTGCAGTTTTCTGGATTTCCCTATGGGGAGGAGTGCCGGTAATCCCACACAAATAAATTTTCTCAATCAAAAAAGCATCGGATGTACGAAAGGCAGACCCCACGTTATTGAGGCTTCTTACATTGTCTAGAATTATCACTAGTGGAATCTTTTCTACCTTTTTAAACTCCTCTACACTGAGTCGGTTGAGTTCATCCATGCTTAATTTTTTCATGTGTTTTTGTTTAGGCTGATGATATGCGTTAATTTCAGGCTTTATTCCAGTTCAAAAATAGCAGAAAGATTTTAATCAGGTTGAAATGGCCAAAGCAAAGGACGCAAAAGAAACCCCATTGATGAAGCAGTACAATGCCATTAAGGCAAAGCACCCTGGAGCATTATTGCTATTTCGGGTAGGGGATTTCTATGAGACATTCGGAGAGGACGCAATCGTTGCGAGTAAGGTTTTGGATATTGTCCTGACCAAACGGGCCAATGGTGCGGCAGCCCATATCGAATTGGCTGGATTTCCGCATCATTCCTTGGATAGCTATTTGCCCAAATTGGTGCGCGCTGGTAATAGAGTGGCTATATGCGATCAGTTAGAAGATCCTAAAGAGGTCAAGGGTATTGTTAAAAGAGGAGTGACAGAACTCGTGACACCTGGACTTTCCTTCAATGACAATGTCCTCGACAAGCGTAAAAACAATTATTTGGCCTCAATTGCTTTTTCAAAAGATCTATTTGGAATTGCTTTTTTGGATTTATCGACGGGTGAGTTTATGGTGGCAGAGGGCAATGAAGCCTATGTAGAAAAACTGATACAGTCTTTTGCCCCATCAGAAGTGATTTATTCCAAAGCTTTCAAGCAAAAAGCCCAAGAGATGCTTAAAGAAAATTTTTCAACATTTCATTGCGAGGATTGGGTCTTTCAGTATGATTATACCTATGAAAAATTAACTAATCACTTCGAAACCGCCTCATTGAAAGGTTTTGGAATAGAAAATCTTTCGCAAGGGATTATTGCTGCTGGAGCGATTCTGTATTATTTGGAAGAAACGGAACATAAAGAGGTCAAACACATTGCTTCCATAGCACGCATAGCAGAGGAAAAATATGTGTGGCTGGATAAGTTTACAGTTCGCAATTTGGAGTTGGTATACTCGCCGCAGGATGGAGGTATCCCATTGATTACGATCCTTGATCAGACCATCACCCCTATGGGCTCTCGCATGATGCGCAAGTGGCTCGTTTTGCCATTGAAAGAGAAAGAGCCCATAGATGAGCGTTTGCGTATCGTGGATTATTTTTATCAGCATGCGGAATTGGTGGATGATATTCTACAGCATTTGAAGCAAATTGGAGATTTGGAACGGTTAATTTCCAAAGTTGCTGTTGCCCGAATCAATCCTCGGGAGATGAATCAGCTCAAAAAAGCACTAAAAAACACCTTACCTGTTAAGGAGGCGCTGAGGCAATCATCCAATGAATCATTAAAGAAGCTAGCTGATCAAATTCATAGCTGTGAGTTTTTATTAGAAAAAATTGAGCGGGAATTGATGGAGGATGCACCCATGTTGGTGCATCAAGGAAATATCATCAAATCTGGAGTGGATGCTGAGTTGGATGAATACAGAGGTCTTGCCAATCAAGGAAAAGACTATTTGGTGGCATTACAACAACGAGAAACACAGCGTACAGGGATTTCTTCACTGAAGGTCGCTTATAATAAGGTGTTCGGGTATTATTTAGAAGTCACTAATGTCCATAAAGACAAAGTGCCTCAAGAGTGGATACGCAAGCAGACTCTTGTCAATGCAGAACGATACATAACTCCAGAATTAAAGGAGTATGAAGAAAAAATCCTGAATGCAGAGGATCGAATGATTGCCATTGAACAACGCTATTTTGCAGAACTTGTCAAGGATGCTTCTGAATATGTGGTCAATATACAGCAAAATGCACGGATTCTAGCTACTGTTGACTGTCTGTTGTCTTTTGCAACCGTGGCGCGGACGAATAACTATGTAATGCCCAAGATTTCGGATACGGATACCTTGGAAATTAAAGACGGTAGGCATCCAGTTATCGAGCGACAATTGCCGGTAGGGGAGCCTTACATCCCAAATGATATTTACCTAGATAATGATTCCCAACAGATTATCATCATTACAGGGCCCAATATGGCAGGTAAATCTGCTTTACTAAGACAAGCAGCATTGATCGTGTTGATGGCTCAAATGGGAAGCTTTGTTCCTGCAAGTTATGCTCGGATAGGTATTATTGATAAGGTGTTTACCCGTGTGGGTGCCTCTGATAACCTGTCCAAAGGAGAGTCCACCTTTATGGTTGAAATGACGGAAACAGCAAGCATTTTAAATAACCTTTCGGATAGATCTTTGGTTTTAATGGATGAAATAGGTCGAGGGACCTCAACCTATGATGGCATTAGCATTGCTTGGTCCATAGTGGAGTATTTGCACAATCATCCAAAATATAGAGCGAAAACCTTGTTTGCTACCCATTATCATGAATTAAACCAATTAGCCAGCGATTTTCCAAAGATTAAGAACTTCAATGTTTCTGTAAAAGAGGTGGGCAATAAGGTGATCTTTATGAGGAAGTTAAAAGAAGGGGGTAGTGAACATAGTTTTGGTATACACGTAGCCCAAATGGCAGGTATGCCAAATCCGGTAGTCCTTCGTGCTTCAGAGATAATGGCACACTTGGAAAAAGACAAGGCTATGAATCATCCCACGGACAAAATGAAAGACGTTCCCAAAAACAATTATCAGCTAAGTCTGTTTGAAATTGACCCCAAGTTTAAAGAGGCTCAGGAAATCTTACAGGCGATTGATATTAATACGATTTCACCCATTGAGGCCCTTTTAAAATTAAATGAAATCAAGAAAAAACTTGACTAAATAAGTAATTAATTTCCTTTAATTTCTTAGATTAGTTTTTTGAACGATTTATGAAAGAGTCATTGATTCAAGATCTGCAAAAGCAGGACAAATATGCTGTCTATTTTAAAGAATGGCAGGCGAGGGAGTTTGTTCCAAACCCTGATGAAAACCAACTATTAGCCAATTTGGAATTTACGGCACAAAATATTGGCTTAAAGGAGGGCTTGGTAATTGCTTGTTTCGATTACCGTGCATTAAAATTGGCTTTTTACACGGATAATGTCGAGGATATCTCTGGTTTTTCTTCATCCTACCTTAAAAATGAGGGAATGGAAGGGGGCTTGGGTATGGTTCACCCAGATGATTTACCGGAGTTGTTCCGCTTCCAAAAGATTGTATTCGATACTTGGCATTCCTTAACACCAAAACAGAAGGAGACATTTGAGTGGACATATACGGTACGTTGGGTGCATAAGGATACCAAAAAAGTCAAGTGGTTTTTCGCCAGGGTGAGGCCCTATTTAGTAGACAATAATGGTAATATTGTTTTTGACCTACATTTGATAGTAGAGCTCACTACTGTACCCCAAACATCCGGCTATGATTGGAGCTTATCTTACACCCTTGAGGACGGAACTAAAATCCTAAGTACCCGTACTGAACCTCTCAAGATGAATGTCAACTTGACAAAAAAGGAAAAACAAGTGGCTCGTCTGCTAATGAATGGACTTACCTCTGAAGCGATTGCAGGTCAACTCCATATTTCCGTGAATACAGTATATACACATAGGAAAAATATATTGAAAAAGGTAGGTGCAAAGAATACACCGGAAATGTTGAAAATTCTTTTTGCAAATGGAATAAAGTAAGGCCTTGAAAATCAAATTCAAGCCTAGTTCTGAGAAAAAAAGTGAAATTTTTTTTATTCACACCTTTTGCAAATTTAGAAAACTGGTATACCTTTGTGCTCACAAAAGACGGAAACGCACGGTGAACGTCACAAAAGCGAGAGTAGCTCAGTTGGTAGAGCACGACCTTGCCAAGGTCGGGGTCGCGAGTTCGAATCTCGTCTCTCGCTCAAAAAGGCCCTTGGATAAAGGGCTTTCGTATTTTAAAGCATACACTCTAGCAGTAGAGTAAGCCGGGATGGTGGAACTGGTAGACACGCAAGACTTAAAATCTTGTGGCCACTAGGCCGTGCGGGTTCGATTCCCGCTCCTGGTACAAAACCCTTACATTTATTGTGAGGGTTTTTCTTTTTTAGCTAATTTTAAGGAATATGGTTACCGTGTATGCTATTTCAAGCAAAGAGAGAAAATATATTTACGTGGGTCTAACATCAAACCTCGATGACAGACTACATAGACATAATAGTGGATATGAGCGAATAACAAAGCCTTATAGACCATTTAAGTTAATTTATACACAAGAGTTTATGACTAGATCTGAAGCACGTGAAAGAGAGAAATATTTAAAAACAACTAGTGGAAAAAGCTTTTTACGTGCTTTAGAAGAGTCTAGTAGCCACTAAGCCGTGCAGGCCTGTCTACCGACAGGTAGATTCGATTTTAGCTACCTTTGGTAGCTCCCGCTCCTAGTACAAAACCTCACAGAAATGTGGGGTTTTTTGTTTAATGGCATTCCCATCGTTTTTTCTAGCTTTGTAATCTAATTATTACTTATCAACATGTCTTACCGCTACTTCGTCATCTACAAACCCTTTGGAATCCTAAGCCAATTTAGTGGGGATCAAGAAACATTGAAAGATGTGTTCAATTTTCCCCCAAATGTTTATCCTGTAGGTCGTTTGGATAAGGATAGTGAGGGATTACTGTTGATCACAGATGATAAAGCGTTAAATAATTTCTTGTTGCATCCTGTCTTTGGTCATAAACGCAGTTATTTGGCCCAAGTGGAGGGAACGCCTACAAATGAGGCTATTCATGCTTTAGAAAATGGTGTTTCTATCAATGTAGACGGGAAAATGTATCAGACCAAAAAGGCATTTGCTAAACTTTTGGAATCGACCCCTTTACTTCCAGAGAGGAATCCGCCTATCCGTTACAGAAAGTCAGTTCCTGATGCATGGATTTCCCTGACATTGGTGGAGGGAAAAAATAGGCAGGTGAGAAAGATGACTGCTGCTGTTGGTTTTCCTACCTTAAGATTGGTTCGGTGGTCGATGGAGAACCTGACGATTGAAGGTTATGAGGTAGGTGAGGTCCGCGAGTTTACCCAGGAGGAAATCTATAAGCTTCTGAATACTTCCGATAAAAAAATCCAAAACACTAAAAAAGGTTCAGAAAAAAAGACTTCCTACAATCCTTCAGTCAAGCGAAGACGTTGAAATGTTAATTATTCTTACCTTTTATCAAGAAGAAGGCCGGCACGTTGCCAAAAAAATCAAATTATTCTAATTTAGGCGGATTGTTTAGAAAAAAGAATAAACAGGCAATTAGTTAAATAGCTATTCATCGAAGAAAATATAAATTTCATGCATCAGGAGAAGATCCAACAGGCAATAGAGGAAGTAAAAAAGGTAGTGGTAGGCCAAGACCGTATGATCAATAGATTATTGATCGGATTGTTTACTAATGGGCATATTCTTTTGGAAGGTGTACCTGGTTTGGCAAAGACCTTGACAGTTAACACCTTGGCAAAGGTACTTCATCTAGATTTCAAGCGTATTCAGTTTACCCCTGATTTGTTACCCGCCGATTTGGTTGGTACCATGATTTACAATCAGCAAGAGGCTAACTTTGAAGTGAAGAAAGGTCCGATATTCGCCAATATTATCTTAGCAGATGAAGTCAACCGTTCTCCAGCAAAGGTTCAATCAGCTTTGTTGGAAGCCATGCAGGAAAAGCAAGTAACCATCGGTGAAACTACGTTTCAATTGGATAGACCGTTTTTGGTATTAGCAACTCAAAACCCTGTAGACCAAGAAGGTACTTATCCACTTCCCGAAGCGCAGGTGGATAGATTTATGATGAAAGTGCATATTGATTATCCTTCCAAAGCAGATGAGATGGAAGTTATGAGAAGAATGTCCAATATGACCTTTACTTCAGATGTTCAGGCTATTCTTTCGAAAGAAGATATTTTCGCTATCAGAAATCAGATCAATGAAGTCAAAATAGCAGAACCGTTAGAACATTACATTATTGAGTTAGTTTTTGCAACGAGATTCCCAGAGAAGTATGGCCTAAAAGAGGAGTCTAAATACATCCAATTTGGGGTGTCTCCTAGGGCAAGTATCAACCTCAATCTTGCAGCCAGAGCTGTGGCCTACATGGATAAGCGTGACTACGTATTGCCGGAAGATATCAAGGCCATTGCTGAAGACGTGCTTAACCACCGCATTATTTTGAATTACGAAGCGGAGGCCGATAATGTAAGTACGAGAGACTTGGTGAAGCGCTTTTTGGATAAAATCCCAATTAACAAATCCGTAACATTGAAATAACTCAAATTATCCAAATTTTCAGGGTTTTGTAAGTTTTAAATTATTTATACACAGTTTGAGGCCATTGCAATATGAAACTATTGTGATGGCTTCTTTCATTTTAGGCTAGCAGATTCATAAATTCATAATTTTTCATACCCACTCAAGTAACATTTGGTGAAGACCTTTGTAGCGTTCGTAAAAAACACGCTGTACAAAGAGAACATCCAATGAAAAAGAATTTACTTATAACATTTCTACTCGTCCTGATTGGGTCTGCTGCAATAGCCCAGTCCGGTTCACTTAGAGGAGTAGTGAAAGATGCCCGTACGGGTGAAACCATTATCGGAGCAAACGTCCGTTTGGAAGGGACTTCTTATGGAGTTGCCACGGGTCTAGATGGAGATTTTGAAATTACGAGAGTTGAACCTGGGAAATATACAGTGCTCATCTCTTTTATCTCATACAAGTCCATCAAGTTTGAAGACATCCAAATTTTCTCAGAAAAAGCCACGGTAATAGATGTGGAATTAGAAGAGGATTTAGGAGACTTGGGAGAAGTCATAGTACTAGCTTCTCGAGAAACAGGTTCTAACGTAGCGGTTGTATCTGAAATCAGAAAGTCACTTCAAGTAGTGTCTGGTATTTCTGCTGATCAAATCAAATTATCCCAAGATGGTAATGCAGCCCAAGTCATGAAGCGGGTTTCGGGGGTAAGTATTGTTGATAATAAATTTGTGAGGGTAAGAGGGGTGGACGATCGCTACAATGTGGTCATGATAAACAATTCAGTTGCACCAACTACACAGATTGATAAAAGAACATTTTCCTTTGATTTGATTCCAAGTGACAACTTGGATAGGATGCTAATTTATAAGTCATCCTCTCCAGAAGTTCCTGGGGATTTTGCAGGTGGCCTTATTAAAGTTTTTACAAAAAATACTCCTGATGAAGATTTCTTCAATATCAGTATAGGTACTGCTTATAGACAGAATACTACGTTTAGACAGTATGCGCAGACGGGAGGTTCACGTACGGATTGGTTAGGTTTTGACAGCAGCAGAGGCCTACCGGAGTCCTTCCCTACCACAGATCAATTACTTTCCGTAGGTGCAGGAAACCCGCTACGTGCACAAGCTGGACAGCAGCTTGACAACAACTATCGCATGGACACAACCAATGCAGCGCCAAATGCCAATTTCGGATTTGCTTTTGGTAAAAACTGGAACGTTTTTGGGAAAAGACTGTCTACCATCACAAGTGGTTCCATTTCACAAGAATATCAGTATTTCCTAGCCGACAGAAGCCGTTATTTTTTCCCTGAACCAGGAAGACCAACCGAAAAACGTGATGAGTATTTTGATAATACTTACCAAAAAATGAACGAGGTAGGTCTGATGTCCAACTGGATGTTAAGACTAAATGCTTCCAACAAGATAGAATTCAGAAACCTATTCAATATTAGTGGTCAAAATGAAACCATTGTAAGAACGGGAGCTGATTTTGTTCAAAGACCTGAAGGTGCTCAGGATTATTCGTTCAGATATGAATCCAAGCGCTTATTTTCTAGTCAATTAGAGGGTACGCACTTGTTCAGCGATGAGACAGCCAAATTGAATTGGGTGCTTGGTGCGAATCATTTGTACCATGAAGAGCCAGATTTTAGACGTCTGAGAACACGTATCGTTCAGTCAGGTGCTGAGCAAGAGTTTGTGATCATTGCTCCTCCAAGCTCCAGTCCTCAGGATTTGGGAAGATATTTTGGCTATGTCAATGAGTCGGGATTGGTCAATGGAGTAAATTTTGAGAAGAAATTTGCCGGTGTTGAAAAAGATAGACCGCGAATCATTAGAGCGGGCTATTTGGTGGATTATAAGTGGAGGGATTTTTCTGCTCGCTACATTACTACCTTTTTTCCTGGATTCCACAATCAAGAAGTGGGAGAACAACTGCTTAGACAGCCTATTTATCAGGCCTTTGCACCTGAAAATTACAGACAGGGCGATGGTTGGTTGATCCAAGAGGGTACACGTCCTTCAGATGCTTATGATGCTAGCACTTTAGTAACGGCTGGTTACATTGGAGCTGTTTATCCAATCAGAGATTTTAATTTCTCGGGTGGTCTGCGTACAGAGTATTCCGTACAGACAGTCGCCAGTGGAAATGATGCAGGACCTATCAACGTGGAAAACATAGAGCTTGCCTATTTGCCTTCTTTGAATATCGATTACAACTTCAGTAAAAAATCCTTAATCCGAGCAGGGTACGGCAAGACTGTCAATAGACCTGAGTTTCGTGAATATGCTCCATTCTTGTACTATTCATTTGAGATGATTGCCGGGATGTTTGGAAATGCCAATCTTCAAATGGCGAGAATCGACAATTTTGATTTGCGATATGAGTTTTATCCAAATGAAGGTGAAACATTCTCAGTAGGTGGTTTTTACAAGTACTTTAAAAATCCAATCGAGATGGTGCAAGGTAACGTAACGGAAACCTTGTTGTTTACTTATGACAACGCTGTAGATGCAACCACCTATGGGATAGAAGTAGAAGCCAGAAAATCATTGGGTACTGTGACTTCAGCTCCTATCTTAAGAAACCTAGCTTTTAACGTGAATGCTTCTTTAGTATGGTCAGAGGTGTTTTTAGGGGAAGATGTAACTTTTGAAGCAAACAGACGAGCACTTCAAGGCCAGTCTCCTTACATGGTTAATGCCGCTATGTACTACATCGATCCAATCTCGGATTTTTCGGCAAGCTTAGCATACAATGTACAGGGACCAAGAATATTTGTAGCAGGCAATACCAACTTTCCTTCTATCTACGAATTAGAAAGACATGTGGTAGACTTGACTGTGAGCAAAACTTTTAGAGATAGAACTACCCTGAAGTTTGGAATCCAGGATCTATTCAACTATCAGTACAGATTTTATCAAGATTCCAACTTCGACACTAAAATCGACCGATCCATTGATGACCCCATGTTCCTTTGGAGAAAGGGATCCTTATACAGCATTTCCTTGAATTACAGAATCAAATAAGTCACAAACTAAACTTTATAATCAATTACAAAACCATGAAAAATTTCAACACATTTTTGAGAACTGCTTTAGCTCTGGCAATTGCCTTAGTTATGTTCTCTTGTGGGGAGGATGAAACTCCTACAACTACCTTTACGCTTAGTGTACTTTCCCTTCCTTCACAAGGAGGTACAGTAGAGCCAGGTACTAGTCAGCAGGCTGAAAATGCAAACGTAACCCTTACTGCTACACCAGCAGCAGGTTGGAAGTTTGTACGTTGGGAAGGGGATGCTTCCGGTACAAATGCAAGTACTTCGATTACAATGAGTTCAAATAAGGCTGTCGTGGCTGTATTTGAAGAGGAAAGTAATATTGTTGTTCTTTCTGGTAACCTTACAACAAGAACATTGACAAATGATTTTCAATACCTAATCCAAGGACAGGTTTTTATTCCGGATGGTGTCACAGTTACTATACAGCCAGGTACAGTTCTTTTTGGTGAGAAACGTTCCAGAGGTACACTTATCGTAGATAGAGGTGGTAAACTCATTGCCAAAGGCACAAGAGAAAACCCAATCGTGATGACTTCAGCTCAAGAGCCTGGTGAGAGAGATAGAGGTGACTGGGGTGGACTAGTAATCTTAGGTAGAGCTAGAACCAACCAAGCAAATCCAGCTATTGAAGGTATCGAGCCATTGAGAAATTTTGGTGGTGATGATGATAACGATAACTCCGGTGAATATGAGTTTCTACGTGTAGAATATGCAGGTATCGAATTGACTCCAAACAATGAAACAAACTCCATTACTATGGGTGGTGTCGGCAGAGGCACTAAAATGGAGCATTTAGTGGTTTCTTACGGTGGTGATGACGGTTTCGAGTGGTTTGGTGGAAATGTAGATGGAAAATATTTGGTATCCATTTCGACTTGGGATGATGACTTCGACGTGGACTTCGGTCACTCTGGAAATATTCAGTTCGGTTTGGTCGTGAGAAATCCATTCTTCGCAGATCAGTCTCAATCAAATGCTTTTGAGTGTGATAATGGTCCTAATGACAACGATGTACAGCCTTACACTACTGCTACATTCTCCAATATCACAGTGTATGGACCTAGAGACCGTGTCAACAGATCTATTTCTGCCAACAATGTTCAAATGATTGACTTGAGAAGAAGAACAGCAGTTTCTATCTTTAACTCCGTATTCACTGGATTCCCTGTTGGTTTAAGATTCAATACGGCTTCTGTTACAGAACAATACAGAGCTGGTAGAGGTGCTTTGGAAAATAATATCATGTTGCACCCAAATGCTGCCTTTGCTGCAGGTGGTGGTGCAGTCCTTGCAGATGTTGAAGATATCTGGAGAGCTAAAAACCAAACCGTACAAGTTCCTGGAGTTGATGCTGACTGGGAAGGTTTCTACAGAGGTTATGGTTTAAATCCAGAAAACTTCTTTGCAAGATTTACACTTCAGACCTACCCAAGCAATCCTAACTTTTCCCTATTGCCAAATGGAACATTGGCTACAGGTGCAGAATTCACAAATCCTAAATTGGGTGATTTCTTTGATAAAACTGTTCAGTATATAGGTGGATTTGGTTCAACTGACTGGACAGACGGATGGGTTGATTTCAATCCATTGAATAGAAATTATTCTCAGCGTTAAATTGAGTTCTTTCTAAATACAAGGCTTGCCGAATTGTTAAAGGTCAGTTCGGCAAGCTTTTTCATTAGTTCACTACTACACACACATGAAGCTTTACGTATCCCTACTATTATTATTTGTGCTTGTTGCCTGTCAAACCAAGGAGCCTTATGATCCTTCCAATCATCTTTCTAAACAGGAACAACAAGCCCTTCTCCTATCTACCGTTCGTTATTTCGGACATTTGCCCAAAAAAGGTACCCATGAGAACAAGTTTAATGAAGTCTTTGATGAGTACTATTCTAAACTTGTTTTAGATTATACCCTAGAGGCTTACATTCCTCATGATGGGTACGAGTATTATATGATTTCCAGAATTGCACCTTCCCTGAAACAGAAAAAAGTAGCCTTAGCTATCCGCGTTCAAAGAGATGCAGACAAAAATATTACGTTTTACGAAGAAATTTTCAGAACATGGAAATTTGAAATTCCTGAAATGCTCGAAAAGAGTATGATGCTTTTTGATTTGCTGATCAAAGGAGAAGATCTGAGTCCATACTATCCTCAAAACTCAGGCGATGACGAGTTTATAGAATTCCCTGATGAGCGGACCTACTTCGATACAGATGAAAGAAGGTGGAAATTATATACCATTTCAGATCCAGCTTCAGTACTTGAGGAGGAAAAAGAATAAGTTCGAAAACCAAAAAATACCTAGTTTTAGGTATTTTTTGGTTTAGAGACTTTCGGTATGTTTGCAATGGGTGAATAAGCAACTTTTTTTAATAGAAATATAGAAGGGCCAGCGTTTTTCGGCCCTTTTTTTATAACCTTAAAATGCGAATGGCTCCATACAAAACAAGTAGGAAAACGATCCCACCAATGATCAAATCAGGAATTGCGGATCCAGAAAAAATCACCGCAAGACCCGCCAACATCACCCCACAATTGATGATGATGTCATTGGAAGTAAATATCATGCTTGCTTTCATGTGTGCCTCTTGGCTTTTACTTTTTTGCAACAGGTATAAACAATAGGCATTTGCAATCAACGCCAAAAAAGAAACCCCAATCATCCAACGAAAATCAGGTAAGGACTCCACTCCAAAAAACCGACGTACCACCTCTACAAAACCAATTACTGCTAGAAGTATTTGAAGCGTACCGGCAACCTTTGCAACTGACTTTTTTGTACTGACTGCTTTGCCTACTGCCATCAATGCCAATCCATACACAATCGCATCTGCCAACATATCTAGACTGTCCGCAATGAGTCCCATGGACTTGAAAACGAGCCCAGCTATACTTTCAACAATAAAAAAAACAAAATTTATCCCAAGTACAGTCCAAAGAAGTTTTTGCTCTTGCGTATCTTTTGGAATATCGGCGGTTGCCACATCCTGCATCTCTCCAAGTGTACTTCCTAAGTTTAAGGAGTCAATTGCTTGCTCAATGGCTTGTAAATTACCCGAAAAATAAACTTCCAATCTCCGTTGAGGAATATCAAACTGCAGCTGATGAATGGTATCAAGGGAAGCCAACTTCATCCGAATCAACGTTTCCTCCGAAGGACAATCCATCTTTGTGATGATAAAGGTTGCTTTTTGCATAGAACTTTGAGCCATCATGCAATATACTTTGTAACAGTAATTATATTTGAAAAAAAACGAGTTTAGTATGTTTGATAGTCCTGATTATCCGCTTTCGCTGGATGAAGACCAATTTGATGCATGGCTGGAAAAAGGCCGCAATTCTGTGATGCCTTACACCTATTTGCTGATCATTTGGGATGAATTGGAGCATCGATACATTCCTGTCTATGTGGAAAACCGATCAGACATCCACTCGTACAACAAATACGGTACAACCCCCGAAAGGCAATCCCTCATCGCTGCCTACGACCTCTTCTCCGAATCTAGGGTCGGTTAATTTCTCCACACATCGTATTTACCTCATACAGGAAATACAAGCTATTTAATCGGTCCAGATTTTCAATCAAACCTATTTTAACTCTAACTCAATGTTCCCTTTGTTATTCAACTAATATCGAAAACCTACTTTAAACCCTCCGTAAAAATTCCTTCCAGGTGCTGGCTGAAAAAATCGATTGGCAAAGGCATTCAAGTCATTACCTAAGCTGTAAGTTTCATCCAATAAATTATCCACCCCTCCGTAAGCTTCCACATCCCATCTGCCACTGAAGGTAGTCCTCCAACCAATCCGCGAACCTATAAGATGGTACGAATCCTGAAAGACTGTATTGGCATCATTCAAAGGAATTTCATCCACAAATTGATGCGTAAAGTTCAAATACAAACCTGTTCTACTGCGAATATCTAAGAGATTTACAAGGGTATGAGGTGCAACACCCGTCAGTTGATTTCCAGAAAAATCGTTGCCCCCACTTTGGTACCTTGCAAATGAAAAGTAATGACCTGTATAGGCATGATTTAACCGCACTTCCCGAATCCAAGTATTTTGATTTCTAAAGGGCACATAATCCAAACTCGCTTCCAGTCCCCTCTGATCGGTAGCTCCTGCATTTCGAAAAAGTACCACTCCTTGTTCATTGGTAAATGTGGTAATGGTCTGATCCAATTGAAAATAGAAAGCAGTTAGATCTAAGTTGAATATACCCCATTGGCTGCGGTACCCCAGCTCGTAGTTGACACCCCGCTCTGCTTCTAAATCTAAATTGATGCTGCCTTCATTGGTACGGATCTCTGCAATGGTGGGAGGAGAAAACCCAGAGCTGATGCTGCCATGGATTCCCGACTGCTCATTGACACGATAAACCATGGCTATCCTAGGAATAACCAACGGATCAAATCTCCTGACATTAGCTGAAGGTTCGTTGGCACTTGCATCGATGCTGCGGTTGATGTCATAGCGGCTAAAATTCTCTGACAAACCAACCGTCATCCTGAGTTTGGACGTCCAATCCAATTCTAATTGCTGAAAAAGAAAGGCCTGGGTGGTAATTAAGTCGTCCGAAAACCGAACGGTATCCGCTACCCCATTTCTATTACCAAAGTTTTGAGCCACCGTATTGCCATATTGATATTCACCTCCAAGCACGAGTCGTACAGGAAATCTACCCCAATTATCTTCCATGGTGAAACTGCTTCTACCCCCATAGCTAAAGGTGGTTTCCCGCTTGTAATCCAAAATAAATGGATTCTCAAATTCCTTGGTGTTGACATACAAAGCTGTTGTCTTTTTCCATTTCCTGTTAAGAGTTGCCTCATGTCTCAGCGTAGCAAAAAGCGTTTGTTGGGCAATGGAGCTGTTTTGATTGACCGACCCTGGTCTTGCCTGTCTGCGATTTTCTTCCAATTGTGCAGGTGTAAGCGCTCCCGGAATTTGATAATTCAAGTCCGAATAAAGGATTTGTGTTTGGATGGATTGTCTATCAGAAATAGGAGCGTTGTAGGCAACTTGTACAACTTTTCTATCCATTGCACTATGTTCTCTGTACCCATCTGATTGTTGATGCACATAAGAAGCAGAAATGCTGCCTTTTTCCAATTGCTGATCAATTCCAATACGGTAACGGAAGAGCCCAAAATCTCCTATACCTACATCAGACGAAATGTAGTTTTCTGTTACCTGTTGCTTACTTTCAAATCGAATGACACCCCCATTTCCTGCGCCAAAAATACTCCCGGAAGGTCCTTTGATAACCTCAGATTGTTGGATATTGGTCATATCCAAAATGTTGAGATCTGTGGTTCCATCAGAAAAAGTGAAGGGGATATCATTCCAGTAGATTTTCACATTTCGTACACCAAAGGGTGAGCGTAGAGAGCTCCCCCTGATAGAAATTCGGTAGCTGGCAGGTGCCCGTTGTTCCACTCGAATCCCTGGCTTAGTATTGAAGGCACTTAGGATGGAATTTTCATTAAATCGATACAATTCATGCTCTTTTATCTGAACAATCGCTCCTGCTTGCTCTAGTAAGGGGCGTTCGGATTCAAAACCTCGCACCACTACTTCCGATAGTCTAGCGATGGCGGGGATAAGATAAATACGATCTAGGTCTTTTTGAAATTTGACAGTCTGGCTTTCATAACCCAAATGATTCAAGGATATCCAATCGCCTTCTTGAAAGGTAAACTGAATCATTCCTTCACTATCAGAAATCAGTATCTGCTGACCTGTTTTTGCATAAACACCCGGAATCGGTTCCTGTGATTGTTTGTCTAAGATGAGAATGGATTGCTGTGCTATACTTTGGAAACAAGTGAAGGTTAAAAGCAGCAGTAAATATTTCTTGAAGGATAGAAGGCTTTTCAAAACTTGATGGTTCAAAGAGTTCAGTAGCATAACTTGATTTTAGAGGTGCTGGTTCATCAAATGAATCTCACATTTGTAAATCTTGATGGATTACGGAAAATTTTTGATAAATTTAATCAAACCTAAGCACTATGTTTAAACTCAAACATTTGGAGAAAGTCCAAACTCGGAAGGAATTGATAGCTTTGGCCAAAGCAGAAGGCATAAATTTGAAGCCAACGCTTAAGAAGCTTGCCTATGAAGAAGAGCTTCGGGAGTTGCAGACGGAATTGGCTTTGCTTCTCCAACATATCATTCAGCATCAGTTGCGGGTAGCAGTAATTTTTGAAGGAAGAGATGCCGCGGGAAAAGGTGGTTCAATCAAACGCTTTGTAGAGCATCTCAATCCCCATGCCTCAGGTGTGGTTGCATTGACCAAGCCCACTGATATCGAAAGGGGACAGTGGTATTTTCAACGGTATATCGAAGTATTACCAAACAGGGGAGAGATCAAATTTT
Source organism: Mongoliitalea sp. (assembly GCF_054166905.1). Taxonomy (NCBI): domain Bacteria; kingdom Pseudomonadati; phylum Bacteroidota; class Cytophagia; order Cytophagales; family Cyclobacteriaceae; genus Mongoliitalea; species Mongoliitalea sp. The sequence goes on from NZ_JBSZCK010000013.1 coordinate 66,640, forward strand.
TTGATAGAAGCTGGTACAATCGTGCTGTGGTGGAGCCGGTGATGGGATTTTGTACGAAAGAGCAGTACCATATTTTTATGTCTGAGGTCCCTAGCTTTGAATATATGCTGCATGAAGATGGGATCAAACTGATCAAGTTTTGGTTTGACATTACCAAAGAAGAACAACAAAAACGATTCGATAGGCGCCAAGGCAATCCATTGAAGCAATGGAAATTTAGCCCTGTGGACTTGAAAGGCCAAGAGCTCTGGGATACCAATACCCAGTATAAAGAGCAAATGTTTACCGATACCCATACGGTCTACAGTCCATGGGTAATCGTGGAGACCAATAATAAGGAGCAGGCACGACTCGAAAGTTTGCGTTATGTGCTTTCCCAGTTTGATTACGAAGGAAAGGGGAGTACCAAAGCAATTTTACAACATGACCCGAATGTGGTGTACAAGTATTTCAGAAAGTCAAGAAAACTGGATTTATGAACAAGGAAACATTGAGCAAAGAGGATTTGGAAATTCTCACAAGCAAAATTGGCCTGAAGCATTTGCTGGCTTCCAAAAAAGTGGATGTGGATAAAGCCCTAGAAGGTGCAAAAGCAGAAATCAAGCTAAGAGCCATAAAGGCAGAACTTGTCAAACTTCAGCTATGGTTGATCAAGCAGGAAAAAAAGCTCATCCTCTTGTTTCATGGAGGTGTTTCTATCGAAAAAAGTGGGATTATCAGAAGTATTTTATCTCACAACAATCCCCGCCACTATCGGATTGAAGTCAATCTTCCCCATCTCAGCAATCCTGAAACGGGGGAATGGTATTTCAAAAAATTTGTTGAGAAGCTACCGCAGCCAGGGGAAATGGTATTTTGGGACCGAAGTTGGTACAATAGAGCCCTGATTGAGCCGATTCATGGTCTATGTACGGAGGAAGAATATGAACTTTTTATGAAGCAAGTCAATGGCTTTGAGCAAATGTTGGTGGAATCAGGCTATCATTTAGTAAAATTCTACTTTTCGGTTAGTAAAAAGGAGCAACAAAAACGAATGACTGAATTCCAAAAAGATCCTTTAGCCAAATGGAAACTATTGCCATTGGATTTTGAGTCCTACGATTTATGGGATCAGTTTGAATCGTATAAAAAAGCGATGTTTGAACAGACTGATACCCTACATGCTCCTTGGGTAGAGATTGCCGTAGAGAAGCGCCAAGATGAAATCGTACTTGCAGCTCAGCATTTGCTTTCGCTGTTTCCTTATCAGGATGGCTGATATTAATAAGCGTCTTTGTTGAGCGTTTAATTGCTGATAATACGGGTACAAATTTTCAATTCTTTGCGTCTCCGCGCCTTTGCGAGCCTTTATACTTCCCCCAAAAGTAGCCAGGGAAAATCAAAGCTTTCAGCTTCCAATCGTTCTTTTCTTGAAGACTTAGGCTTTTGTCTGCATGGACTGCTCGGTACATTTTGCCAGCCAATAGCGTATGGGCAATCAAAGCTAAAAATAAGACCCCGTAAATAATCAGTTCATTCATAGTTTTTGAAACTTTAATGCGGTCCAGTTGTCCTTGACTTTTTGTCCCAGCAGTTTGAAGCCTTCTTTAGTGGCTGATGCCTCGATATCAGCGATGTCATGTTCGTAAAACCCGCTGAGTAAAAGCGTTCCACCTGTTTGAACTAAGGTGCCATAGACCTCCATTTCATCCAACAATACATTTTTATTAATATTAGCTAGTACTATATCATAAAGTCCTTGTGGCTTTACTTCTCGTACTGTGCCTTTACCCATTTTCACATGGGACATGCCATTGAGGGCAAAATTTTCATCCCCATTTTCCACACACCACTCATCAATATCAAAAGCTTCCACTTCGGATGCTCCGAGCAGATGCGCCATGATTGCTAAAATCCCCGTGCCTGCCCCAATATCCAATACACGCTTGCCCTGATGATCTGTCTCCAATTGGTGCGCAAGCATGGAATAGGTAGTCGCATGGTGTCCAGTCCCGAAGGACATCTTCGGGTTGATGTGGATTTGGTAAGGAAATTCCGGTTTTTCCTCATGGAAAGAGGCACGTACATAGACCTGATTTTCCACCATAATCGGATCGTAATGCTTTTCCCACTCCTCATTCCAATTGACCTTGGCCATTTTGCCTTCGGTCACTTGTATTTCCGCCTGCGCTGCATACCGTGCTATCACCTCTTCATAGCTCGAACGCTCCAATTGATCTTCGGGGATGTAAGCATCAAAACCCGTATCTGTTTCCAAAAATGAGTCAAAGCCAACTTCAGACAACTCCGCTATCAGTATTTCGCGAAAATCTTCCGAGCAGGAAATTTTAAATTCTAGGTATTGCATGGGGTGGGATTACAAATTTAAGCGTAAAGGTATCCTATTATTGTGTCAATCTATGTAGCTAGTGTTTGTTTTTAGTAAATCATTGTTCTAAAGAATGTTGGATTATCTGTCTATTTTTCATTTGCTCAGTAGATTCAAATATTCTTTTGGCATTTTTTTTGGAGCCTAACAAATAGAGCGTTTCTATAATTGCGTTATACTCATCTAATGAAAGTAGTACTACACCTTTATTTGATTCCCGTTTGATGAAGAAAGTTTCGTTTTGATCTTCGACTTGATTAAGAAATTTTTCGGGTTCAGATTTAAATTCTGAAAATGTTATAGAGTGCATAGACAACTTTTCATTTTAACCAATCGCAAATCAACTGCGCTGTGCCTTAGTGCCTTTGTGGCAAAAACACTAAGACACAACGTGTATATTAAAAGGACTTAATAATATCCACAAAGTCTCTGGATTTCAAAGAAGCCCCTCCGATCAACCCTCCATCTACATCAGGCTTGGAGAAAATTTCCTTGGCATTGCCAGGGTTACAGCTTCCACCGTATAAGATCGAAAGATTGTCAGCAACTTCCTGACCATACTTCGAAGCAAAATGTTCTCTCAATGCTGCATGCATTTCCTGTGCTTGATCAGAACTAGCTGTTTTACCAGTACCTATAGCCCAGATAGGTTCGTATGCGATGACTAGCTTGGAGATTTCTTCAGCAGAAAATCCAAATAAACTCTCTGTCAACTGATTTTTCACATACTCCTCATGCGTACCTGCCTCACGGATTTCCAAAGGCTCTCCGCAACAGAAAATAGGGGTCAAGCCATTGGCTAATGCCTGCTTGGTTTTTTCGGTAAGCAGTTGATTCGATTCTTTAAAATATTCTCTTCTTTCGCTGTGTCCCAAGATCACATAGGAAGCTCCAAAAGATGCCAACATGGATGCAGAAACTTCACCTGTATAAGCCCCTGAGGCTTTATCCGAGCAGTTTTGGGCACCCAAAAATAAGTTTGGAGTATCGCCAATCAGCTTCTTAACTGGGTACAAATGGACAAAAGGAGGATTCAAGATGGCAGTCACACCGCTGTGCTCCTCATCTTTGAGCATGTTAACAATCTCGGAAGTCAGTTTCTGACCCTCGTCAAAGCCAAGGTTCATTTTCCAGTTTCCAGCTACAATTTTCTTACGCATGGTTTGTAATGGTTTAATGAAAGATTTGAAAAAAGTGGCACAAGGCCGTACTTTTGGATGGCTAAATTACACAAAATGTCCTTCCCACGAAAAGAATACGGTTCGGAGCCTGCTAAAAAATACTGGTCCCTCTCGGAGGCGAAAGTAAAGATAGCGGCTTTTTGTGCCTATCAAGAGCGCTGTCAACAGGAAGTACGGACGAGATTGGCTGAGCGGGGAATTCGAGGTGATGAAGCAGAAGAACTGATAGCCTTGATGATTGAAGAAGGCTTTTTGAATGAAGAGCGCTTTGCCCAAGCGTTTGTTAGAGGGAAGTTTTCACTCAAAAAATGGGGGAGGATTAAGATTCGTCAGGCATTGAAATTTAAGCAACTTTCGGATCGATGCATTGCTACAGGCATGAAGGAAATTGACGCTGATGAGTACTTCAAGATACTTCAATTGGAAGCAGAAAAAAAATGGAATAGCTTGGATAAGCTTGATAAGTTTCCACGAAAAATGAAAGTTCAGCAGTTTTTATTGGGTAAGGGCTTTGAACAAGACCTGATTCAGGCTGCAATTGCTGAACTAGACGTGTTAAAATAGAACAAAAGCTTTAATAATTGCGTGAAATCCTCTAATTTGCACAATATTTGACGGTCAAATGATTCAAAAGTTATTCCCTTTAGACAAAAATTACATTTTAAGACAAGCACAATCCCAATTGGAAGATGAGATGCTTGACCTGATGGTGTATGAGTTGAGGAAATCCTATACACAGCTATTCAACCCTTTGATGCTGATGGATACCACTTTTGCGCAGATTTTAGACACCTATGAATATCCCGTGGAGCGCCTACGCATGATTTATCGTCAGCTCTGTGGAATCTATCGCTATAAAAACAAGGACAATCAATTGGAAATTTTGTTTGATGGGCGCACCCATTTGGAAAAGTTCCAAGACGACTGGACTGCTCAGATGCAGGCATGGTGTATGGAATTGGGTCAGTATGAACCATACGTGAAAACCATGCTACGAATGACTCTACTTTACGATGGAGAAGGTCGTGCCGAATGGTCTGAAAATCACTGCAAGGCATTTATCAACCAACACTTTGAGCTAAAAATCGTCAAAAGAAAGGGCGAACTTAAGCTTAAACTGGCGTAGTTTCCCCGTAGATTTTTTTGCTACAAAACTCCTTAGATGAGACAAGTACATCAATAAGCATAGATGGGTGACTAAAGGAATGCCTCCCTGCTTCAATATGGGAATTTGATATATTTTACTTTTCTAGTAATCAAGATACCAATCTATTGACGGGATGTCAGTTTTTAATTTTGACCTCTGGGTTCTTGGCGTTAAACTTTGGGAACTTTGCGGTTGCCATACCACCAACCATACAATTTGGTTATTCTTTGTTTTCTAAATTCTTCTCCTGCTCTTGCTTCAGTCCACGTTTCTTTTGGTATCGGTAAATAAAGAAATAATCAATTGCCAACATCCATACCACCCAAAATAGGACTCGCCACAAGGGTTCTAATTGTAATGAGTTATCAATGTCAAACCGGATTAGGAAAAAATAATACAGAATTCCCATCACTACCCATATCCACAAAGATACATTGACAAGCCAAGATGAGTAAGTAGGGTACTTTTTTAAAAACTTATTCTCCATATTTCAAAGTTAAACCTTCTAGCAAAAAAAAATGGCTGAAAATCATAAAATTCCCAGCCATCAAATTTTTCTAATCTTACTAAATCCGCGGAAATCCGCCAAATCCCCTCGATCTGCAAGAGATTAATCTGCCGTTCCACTTTGGATAATCTGACCAAGGAATACTGCATTGAGGAATAGCTTGTTGGTACCAAACCAGATACCACGAAAGTTAGGGTTATCTACAAACCCAACAACTCTACCACTACCAACTTTCTTCACTTGGGCAGATGCTGTATTTTTAACTTTTTCCAGATTTTCAGGATGCACATAACCCGATGCTAAACCTTCGGAGGTATAGGTTACCGGATTTGCATAAGGATTTTTGGCAGGCTCTAGAAACAAATTGTTATTTCGGAATAAATAGATTTTCTCCTGATCAAATCCATAGCCCAATGGGTGCGTAATGTCTACTTTTCCATGGAAAATAGTACCACTAGTCAAGCGGGCTCCTGTATTCTTTTCATAATCTGCATAAGGTTTTAAACCTTCTTCTTTCTTTTCCTCTTCTTCCTTGAATTTAAAGGTGGCTATTTCCTGATCATTTAGCCACTTTAATGCATTTCCACGGGCAATCAATGTGTTACCCTGGGCAGTCCACGATTTTATTTTTTCTGCTTGGGACTTGTTAAGTGCACTATAATTCCCATTGGGCATCACAAGTACATTGTATCGACTCAAGTCTGCACTGGAAATGCGCTCAATGGGCAATAGGGTAATGGCCATGTCCATGCGCTTGTCCAAAAGGTGCCATATTTCCCCCGCTTCCAAAGAATTGACTCCTGTTCCAACAACCAAAGCTACTTCAGGTTTTTTTAATACAGGCATGGTAGGCGAACCTACATTGTATCCTGCAGTATAGCCTGTGCTGATTTTATGGATGTTTATGCCAGTTACTTTGGCTAGACTATCCAATTCTTTTTCCAGTTTGGGCCAATCACTTTTGGGAGCATCTTTTTTCAAACCTATCAAAATACTTCCCCTATTCAAGCGCTTCCCTGTTGGGATGGTCAGTGGCTCAGTTGCTGTTCGGACAAGGTAGCCTTTGGAAATGAGGTCGAACGTGAGTTTGGGAGCATAGTATGCCTCCCAGCCAAAGGCGTATGCCACAGCAGCATCCTCTCCAATCAACTCCCCCTCTGCTAATGCAAAATCATCGCGAATAGGACTTACATTCGCTAGATTGTATATACGACTGTTAAGGCCAGCATAATCTAGGTTAAAAGACATGGGGAGAGTCCAGGCAGATACATCGTAGAACAAACTGTCTTTGAATTCATTGCGCACCTCAAAAACAGCCTTGATCAAGCGGTATTGAGGTTGATCTGTTGGGACAATGTATGCTTTACCTCCTTTGTACGCGACACTGTTGACGGTAATGTCTTCATTCAGTTCAAAGACCTTAATCTGATGTTGACGTAAAATATCCGCCAAATGATATCCTCTTGCAGCATCTACTTCTGAACCGAAAATATAGGCCTTTTCAGGGTCAGCTGCGGCTAAATTTGCAGCGTCTTTATAAAACTCATGAGTCAGTTTATTGAAATCTCCTTTGATATCAGCTGCGGCTGCGAAAGAACTTATTGCAGCTTTAAACTGATTTTTGATGGTGTGGGCAAAAGTCAACTTCCCAAAATCACTTTCCTGTAAATGTCCTCTAGAAGAAGCTTGCTCAAACAAAATCCCTATAGAGCCCTGAATGTCCGGATAGGTAGAGCCATACCCAAAATAATACTCATCAAAGCGCTCTTTAGCAAAATACAAGCCTTTGCTTTGGTCAAACTCTTTCACATGATAATCCGCCATGCGCTTGGTCATGTCAATGATGTTTTTGGGTATCAGTGGATGGTCCCTAGAAGGAATAGCCGGTTGAAAGAAAAAGGTGGTATTGGTACCCATCTCATGATAGTCTAAATAAATATTGGGTAACCACTCTTGGAATTTGGCTACTCGGTTTTGGGATTCTGGATGCTGCACGAGCAACCAATCCCGATTCAGGTCAAACCAATAGTGATTGCCTCTACCTCCAGGCCATGCCTCACCAAGTTCGCGATTATTAGGGTCACCGTTGAGATTCATCGATCGGTGAGCATTGACCCAGGTAGAATAGCGGGCATAGCCATCCGGATTCAAAAGTGGATCGATGAGTACAATGATGTTTTCAAGATCCTCCGTCACTTCATTTGCAGCTGCAAAATGATATGCGGCAAGCACTGCTGAGTTGATGGCACTTGCTTCATTACCATGCACGCTGTAGCCCATTTGCAAGACTACAGGCATGGCAGCATAGTCTATGCTTGCTCTTGCGTCCCGCAGGGCTTGTCTGTCTTCTTTGATTTCATCTAGCTTCCCAAAGTTTTCAGGGGCTGTAATGGTCAATAATATTTGCGGGCGTTTTTCATAACTTTTACCAAACTCTTCCATGCTAACCCGGGGACTGCTTGCAGCCAAAGCCTCAAAGTAACGGATCAATTGCCCATAATCAATCGTCCATTCACCTACTTCATATCCCAAAAAAGATTTGGGAGTAGGCACTTCGGACTTATAGGTGTATCCTTCGGGTAGATAGTAAGATAACGGGATTTCAGCAGTTCCTTCGGGAGATCTTTGCGCAATAGCGTTGCTGAATACTAAGCAAGCTAGGGAGATTACAAAAAAGATTTTTTTCATAGCGGGCATTAATTGTATCAAATGACAAGATGATACCAAGATTTCAGAGAATCAATACCTTATACAGAAAATAATAAATTTTTTGCAAAGTTTGGGATAGCAATCCTTTCTGAATCTAAATAAAAAAAGCCTCATTGCTTTCACAATGAGGCTTCTATAGGCATATCTCTATCAAGGCTTTTCAAATATATTGTTTCTCCTTGACCAATTAATCTCTAATTATTTGATGATAACCTCAGATAGCTCTCTCACAGCTTCTGCGATACCTTCCGGGTCAAATCCACATTCTCTGTGCAATTCGATCTGTTCACCGTGTTCGACGATTCTATCTGGAATACCTAACCGCTTCACTTGCGCCTGATAACCATTATCCATCATCCATTCGACAACAGCTGAACCAAATCCGCCCATCAGGCATCCATCTTCCACTGTAATTACCTTTTTGAATTTGCCGAATACCTCATGTAATAAGGATTCATCCAAAGGCTTTACAAATCGCATATCGTAATGTGCAGGATTCAGGCCTTCCTCAGTTAGCATTTCTGTAGCCTCTACAGCATAGTTTCCAATATGTCCAATAGTTAAGATTGCTACATCTTCACCTTCCTTAACAATTCTTCCTTGGCCGATTGGGATTTCACGCATAGGCGTTCTCCACTCAGGCATCACACCTTGACCTCTTGGATAGCGTATGGAGAATGGCCCCTCATACTTGGTGGCGGTAAACATCAAATTCCTCAACTCTTCCTCATTCATAGGAGCCGAAACTACCATGTTTGGAATGCATCGGAAATAGGCGATATCATAAGCGCCGTGATGAGTAGGTCCATCAGCTCCTGCAAAGCCTGCTCTATCCAAACAGAAAACTACTTGAAGATTTTGCAAGGCGACATCGTGCACCACTTGATCGTATGCACGCTGCATAAATGAACTGTATATATTACAGAAAGGTATCAATCCTTGTGTAGCCAAGCCTGCAGAGAAAGTTACTGCATGTTGTTCTGCAATCCCGACATCGAAAGCTCTGTCCGGCATTTCCTTCATCATGATATTGAGGGAAGAACCGGAAGGCATAGCAGGGGTGATACCCATGATTTTATCATTCTCTTTTGCCAACTCGACCAAGGTATGACCAAACACATCTTGGTATTTAGGAGCTTGGGGAGTTGTAGGAGTTTTCTTATAAATTTCTCCTGTTACTTTATCAAATAATCCTGGCGCATGCCAAGTTGTTTTATTACCGTTTTCGGCTGGGGCATAGCCTTTGCCTTTGACAGTTACGCAGTGGAGAATTTTTGGTCCAGGAATGTCTCTCAAATCCGACAACACTTCTACCAAGTGATGCACATCATGTCCATCTACAGGACCGAAGTATCGCAAATTCAATGATTCAAATAAGTTGCTTTGCTTGAGTACCGCAGATTTGATTGCTCCTTCAACTTTAGAAATAATTTCCTGCGCCGAAGATCCAAACTTGCTGAATTTTCCTAAAATATTCCAAACCTCATCTTTTACCTTATTGTAGGTATGTGAAGTAGTAATGTCTGTAAGATAATCCTTCAATGCACCTACATTTGGGTCAATAGACATGCAATTGTCATTCAAAATAATGATCATGTTGGTGTCCGAAACTCCTGCATGGTTCATAGCTTCAAAGGCCATACCTCCAGTCATGGAGCCATCCCCAATGACGGCTACGTGCTGTTTTCTTGATAAACCCTTGTATTTGGAAGCAACTGCCATACCCAAGGCAGCGGAGATAGACGTACTAGAATGACCAACACCAAATGTGTCGTATTCGCTTTCTTTCCTTTTTGGGAATCCCGACAGACCACCGTAAATTCTATTGGAATGAAATTTTTCTTTTCTACCTGTTAGAATTTTATGGCCATAAGCCTGATGACCTACATCCCAAACCAACTGATCATCGGGGGTATTTAACACATAGTGCAAAGCCACAGTGAGTTCAACTACACCTAAGCTTGCTCCAAAATGTCCGCCATACACCGAAACATTATCTACGATAAACTGTCTGAGTTCGTCACAGATTTGAACAAGTTGGTCTTTGGAGAACTTTTTAAGATCATCTGGGGTGTTGATCTGAGCAAGTAATTTACCTGGTTGGATTATCATCAGCGGTCTATTTCTTTATAGAAGAAAATAACAAGTTGGAGCATGATTTGTTTATCAATTCTTCTCCAGACAATCGTAAATTAATTCAAACCATTTTAAACATGGTCCAGCAATTTACTATTTATTGAATATCTTTGACTTCAAGAATGCGCAAAATTAACATAAAAATATTCAATAGTTGAGTTTCGAAATTAAATTACCGCTTTTCGAGGGTCCTTTTGACCTGATGCTCTTCTTCATCGAACGCGATGAACTGGATATTCACGATATTCCCATTTCCAAAATCACCCAAGATTTTTTGGATTATATCCATCAGTTGGAAAAGCTGGAAATTGAAGTGGCCAGTGAATTTATTCTATTTGCTGCGACCTTAATGAAAATCAAATCCAAAATGCTGATTCCTCGTCCAGAGCTCAATGAGGAAGGTGAAGAGATTGATCCCCGTGAAGAATTGGTCAGGCATTTGTTGGAGTATAAAAAATATAAGTCCGTCATTGGAGAGCTGGCAGATCTGGAAGCACTGCGCCTTTCCAAAGAAAAAAGAGGAAATATAGCGGCCGAACTCAAGGAGTTGTCAAAGGTGGAGGACGTAGAAGCAGAGATGCAGGATATAGATTTATACAAATTACTTAAGGTGTTTCAGCGGGTCATGTCCAAATATGCTTCAAGGACTGATGAAACCAAACATACGGTGATTCAATACCCTTACACTATTGAGCAGCAAAAAGAATTTGTGTTGGAAAAAATCAGTTTTAAAAATAAAATTCCATTTTCGGACTTTATCAGCTACAAACCCGATAAAATATTCGTCATTTATACCTTCTTAGCAATTCTTGAACTCCTGCAACTTTCTTTGGTTACTATCGTGATTGGAGAAGGTTTTAATAATTTCTGGGTTGAAAAAATAGAAACAGTGCCTGCTGTATAATATGAAGTTGGATAACAAAAAGATTTTCGAAACCTTAAATCCAAATAAGGTTTGGGTGCCGGTACTGATAGGGATTGCAATTGTCTTTGGGCTGTTTTATGCTGACCCCAACGTGAATGCAAAAACCTTAAAAGGAGTGTTTGATGCGGCACCGTTGGGCATTTTTTTAGCCATCTTGGTTATTTTGGGGAGAGATGCGGGCTATATCTATCGTATCCGAAAGATTACCGATCAGCAATTAACCTGGACACGTGCATTATATGTGATCATGTTATGGGAATTTGCTTCCGCAGTAACCCCCTCTATTGTAGGAGGGACGGCTGTTGCCATCTTCATTTTGAATAAAGAAGGAATCAAATTGGGAAAAGCCATCGCCTATGTAATGGTAACTGCCATCTTGGATAACTTATTTTTTGTTTTGGGAGCTCCTATCATCCTTTACTTGGCCCAAGGGAATATTTTCCCCAGCAGTAGACTGATGGAAATGCGCTTAGGCAAAAGCCTGGAGGTCTTATTTTGGTCAAGCTATGCACTCTATGCAATTTACTCGATCGTCATGGCGGCAGCCTTATTCTATCGACCTCGAGTATTCAAGTGGATTTTGGTAAAACTATTTTCTATCAAATGGTTGAGAAAATGGAAATATGATGCCCATGAATACGGAAACCAAATTATTGAGGCATCCAAAGAATTGAAGGGAAAAACTATCAAATACTGGGCACCAATCGTAGGTGCTACCATCTTTATTTGGTCATCCCGATATTTAATGCTGAATGCACTAATTTCTGCTTATGACTCCCTGACTTTCTATGAACACGTTATTGTATTTGCAAGGCAGGTAATTATGTGGATTGTGATGATGATTTCTCCCACACCGGGAAGTAGTGGTACTGCTGAATTCTTCTTTACCCAATTCTTTACGGAGTTTTTGGGAGGGTACACCTTTGTGACTAGTATATTATGGAGGTTACTATCGTATTATCCATACTTGTTGTTGGGGGCTATATTCTTGCCACGATGGATTAAGCAGGTATTCTTTGTCAAAAAGGAAGCGTAAAAAGCATGTTACAGGATTTTAATGTTCAAGAGCTCATCCAACTTACTGCAGCCACAGTAGTACAACAGGGGCCTGATACCACTTTTTCACAGGTAAGCATTGATTCCCGGACCATCCATCAACCAAGTGACACATTGTTTATAGCTCTTAAAGGAGCAAAGTTTGATGGTCATGCATTCATTGAAGCGCTGATCCTTTTAGGAGTAAAAGGATTCATTGTCAAAAAAGGCGCACAGCTACCCATTCAAATCCCTGAAGATATTCATCTACTTGCTGTTGATGATACCCATCAAGCCTTGCAACGGTTGGCTGCTTACCAGCGCTCCTTGTTTCAAAAACCTTTGGTAGCCATCACCGGGAGTAATGGAAAAACAATTATCAAGGAATGGCTGGGACAGCTACTGGGTGCGCATTATGCCGTGGCCAAAAGTCCGAAAAGTTATAATTCTCAAGTAGGTGTTCCCTTATCCATTTTTGGAATAAAGCCTTATCATCAAGTGGCTGTGATGGAAGCAGGTATTTCCAAAAAAGGAGAAATGTCCCGACTTCAATCAATGCTTCGACCTGACATTGGTGTTTTTACTACCATCGGGACAGCCCATGAAGAAGGGTTTGATTCCCAAGAACAAAAATTACAAGAAAAAGCCAGTCTTTTCTCCGAATCAAGATTTGTTATTTATCGCAAAGAGCATACATCCATTGCTACTCATTTAGAGAAAGTGATGGCTCCTGAACGTTTGATTGCATGGTCAGACCACCCAGGCACAGACTATACACTCTCAGTAAAAAAGGAGTCTAATGCCTCCAAAATCATTCTGCTAAAGCCAGATTTGAATATGTTTACTTTTTCTGTGCCATTTACAGATGAAGCGTCACTCGAAAATATCAGACATGCAATCGTTGCAGGTATGGTTTTGGGATTGCAAGCAAGTCAGATTCAACAGGAATTGACGCATCTCAGGCCTATTGAAATGCGATTGACGTTGAAAGCAGGAATTCATGAGTGTTTGCTTATTGACGATACCTACAATAATGACCTAGCAGGTCTTCGCTTGGCATTGGACTTTATGGCTACCCAACGGCAAAAAAGTCGACGCATAGTTATTTTGTCAGATTTGCTACAAGTTGGTAACCCAAGTCTAGTATATCAGGAAGTTGGTCGATTGCTCGACTTTTATCAAATTGATCTCTTTATTGCCATCGGTAAAGAAATTCAGACGGTAAGAAACTCTTGGGCAGGAAAAATGCAGAACTATACGAATACGGAGGATTTCTTACAGGTACTTCCTTCTTTAGAATTTCATAACGATTTGATTTTAGTAACTGGTGCGAGAGCTTTTGCTTTTGAAAACATCATTTCCCGTCTTCAACAACGAGTGCATGGGACAGTATTGGAAATTAATCTAAATGCGTTGACGCATAATTATAATTTTTACAAAACCCTGCTGAAACCAAAGACTAAAGTTATGGTCATGGTGAAGGCTTTTGCCTACGGAGGAGGTGCTGTAGAAATTGCCAATCATTTAGAGCAATTGCGAGCTGATTACCTAGCTGTAGCTTACAGTGATGAGGGCATCATGCTGAGAGAAGCGGGAATTCGGCTTCCCATCATGGTACTCAATCCCGTACAAGAATCTTTCGGGCAATTATTGGCATTCAACCTAGAACCGGTCGTATATAGCCCTCAATTTTTAAGAGATTTAGGATTGTTTTGCCGTCATCAGCAAGAGACTATCCGAATTCATTTGGATTTGGATACCGGTATGAATCGCTTAGGGTTTAAAAAGGAAGATTTACCCCTATTGTTGGAGTTTATTCAGGAGTTTCCAGAATTGATTGTTGCAAGTGTGTATACCCATTTAGTGGGTACAGATGAAGATGTTCACAATGATTTCTCCCGCATGCAGTTGACGCTATTTCAAGAAATGGCAGAAGAAATAGCTCATTCAACAGGGACTCAACCTATCCGGCATGCCCTGAATTCGGGAGGAATTGTAAGGTTTCCGGATTATCAATTGGATATGGTGAGACTTGGGATTGGTTTGTATGGAGTGGAGGTAAATGGGAAGTATGATACTGCTTTAAAACCTATTTCGAGTCTTAAAACGACCATCTCTCAAATAAAAAGTATTGCTCCTGATGAAAGTGTGGGGTATGCTAGGAAGGGTGTTTTACCAGAAGGAGGCAAGATTGCCACGATTGCGATAGGTTACGCAGATGGCTTTGACCGACGATTTAGTAATGGTGTAGGCTATGTGTTGATTCACGGGAAAAAAGCACCTGTAGTGGGGAATGTATGTATGGATATGTGCATGGTAGATGTTTCCCATATTGAAGCTCAGGAAGGAGATGAGGTAATCATTTACGGTCCTGATATTTCTCTGAAGGCTCTTGCCAATGCGATAGGTACGATTCCTTACGAACTCTTAACCAATATTAGCACAAGGGTAAAGCGGGTGTATTATTTAGATTAGATTTTAAAAAAGCATGAAAGATGAGGGAGGAAGGATGAAAAAGTGAAACCAAGAACTTTATATAAAGAACCAAGTAGAGATTCTAGCAGTTAGAAACTTGAATTTTAGCTTACTAGTACCGAAACCGTGGACAGTTGACCGTCAACAGTCGACCTGCTACTAATCACTCAATCAACTAATTAACAAATCACGTAATCAACCGATAAACTAATTCCTCAATTCCTAATTTCTCATTCTTCATTCTAAATTTCATATGCCTCTCTTCACCGACCAAATGAATCGTACCATCGAAATTCCTGAGTCTCCTCAGCGGATCATTTCGCTCGTGCCTTCACAGACGGAATTGTTGGTGGACTTGGGATTGGAGGATAGATTGGTAGGGCTGACCAAGTTTTGTGTACATCCCAAGGGATTGAAAAAGCAAAAGACCATCATCGGAGGAACCAAAAATTTCCATTTCGACAAGATTGATGCGCTGAAACCCGATTTGATCATCGGTAACAAAGAGGAAAACTATCAAGAAGGAATCGAGCAATTGGCAGAAAAATATCCTGTCTGGATGAGTGATATCTATACCTTGGAGGATGCTTTTGAAATGATGAATGGCGTAGGAGCAATTACAGGGACCACTCAAAAAGCCGATGAGTTGGTTCACCAACTTAGAAGTGATTTTGGTTCCCTAGCTAATAAACATAAAGGTACAGCAGTATACCTAATCTGGAATAATCCAATGATGGGTGTAGGTCCGCAAACCTTCATCCATGATATGCTGGGAAGGGCTGGTTTTGAAAATGTGATGACTAAATCCCGTTATCCAGAAATAACATTAGAAGAACTAAAGGCTTTATCCCCTGATTTTTTATTCCTCAGCTCCGAACCCTTTCCTTTCAAGCAAAAGCATATCGATGAATTTGCTGCTCAATTACCACAAACGTGTATTCAGTTAGTGGATGGGGAGATGTTTTCTTGGTATGGGAGTAGGTTGCGGTATTTTAGGGGGTATGTGGAGAAAAGTCTATTTTTTTCCTAAGAAAGATTGCGTTTTCAGACAGTTTTTTTTTTCTTTGAAGGACAACTAAAGTGTGTGTAGTTTCTATTTCTGGAAATTGAAACAGCGTTTCCTACATAAAATTCTAAAAAGTATGTATAAGCTAAACTGGATTATCATCAGTGTTTGTACCCTCCTGATAATTGCCTGCTCAGAAAAGAAGCAAGAGGAGTCGTTGGGAGTTTTTCGAGAGGTGAATACTTATCAATTGGATTTGGATAGATTTACTTCTCCGGTAGAAGACCATTATCAATATGTCACTAATTGGAGAGGGGAAGAGGCCTATGCATTTCACATTGAGGCCAAAGGACAGATTAAACTGTATAGTTTAGCTACTGGTGCTCTACTTGAGACTTTACCCTATGCGCTCAACCAACCAAACTTGCAGTATGGAATCCATGACTTTTATATTCTGAATGAAGACAGTATTTTTTTAAACCGTCGCCGTGCGTACAAGGTCTATCTCATCGATAGTGCGTATGAGATTATCAAAACACTGAATTTTATGTCCGAAAATGATGAAATAGATAAAAATACCGGATGGCCCAAATCTAAAGATACATTTTTACCTGCATGGAATAGAAACAGGTTTTTCAAGAAGATTGGAGAGGATATTTTTCTAACAGGAGCGCCAAATTTTGATGCTCGGTTTGCAGATGCCACATACACAAAGACATTGCTTAATTCCTATTCCCTAAGCTCTGAAAAGATTACGCCTCTTTTAGGATTTCCAGAAAAGATGCAGGGAAAGGCCTGGGGGGAGCATTTAGATAATGTTTTTTTAGATTATAGTCCTGATGGAGATTTCTTTGTAATAAGCTATGCTGCAGATGAGCGAGTATATGTGACTGACAGGTCTATGCGAGTCATTCGAGAGTTTGATGCCTTCCCACAGCACTTTAAAAAAGCGCCTCCTTTATCCAACAAAGAAGTTGAAAATAATGATGCATTAAGAGCGCATTGGCAGGAAAATCAAATTTTTGGACCTATTCATTGGGATCCATTTAGAAACATGATCTATAGGATTATGGAAGAGCCTAATGAGGATTATGTCCCGAATTTGCTTCGAGATCCTATTCAAAGAGCCAGAAACATGGTAGTGATGGCCTTCGACCCGAATCAAGAGTATAAAAAAGTGGCTGAAATGCGTTTGAAGAAAACCGAAAAGGGCTTATTTCTTGACCGCTGCTTTGTCAATGAAAAGGGGTTGAATATCACTTACCTGGATCTGGAAAATGAGGATAAGCTTTACTTTAAGACTTTTGTAGTGGAATGAATAGGTTAGGGCTTGTCAGGTAAATTGTATTGATTTGCCGTTTAAAAAAATTCTACAATTCGAGTATTCTTTTATAAAAAATTCGATTAACTTTTCTGCTTAAATGCTGATCAATCGAATTTTACATGAAGCAACACCGTCGACATTTTCTCAAAAAACTTACTGCCACTAGTGCAGTAGCAGCCTTAAGCCCCTTGGCCTTAGAAGCCTCTTCTCAAGAAAAATCATGGTTAACCCGAAATCATCTCAAGCCAACTCAAGAGTTAAAGACCATTCGTATTGGATTAATAGGTGCGGGTGGTATGGGGGTAGAGGATACACAGACTGCCCTGCAGCATCCGAATATTGAACTGACGGCTGTTTGTGATTTGTACAAAGGTCGATTAGATGCATCCAAGACTCGATGGGGAAGTCAGCTTTTTGTCACTCAAGATTATAAGGAATTACTGAAAAGAAATGATGTAGATGCCGTGATTATTGGTACATCCGATCATTGGCATAAGCAGATTAGCGTAGATGCTTTAAATGCAGGTAAGCATGTGTATTGTGAAAAACCAATGGTCCATTCGGTCAAAGAGGGAAAGGAAGTAATCGATGCTTGGAAAAATTCAGGAAAAGTGATGATCGTCGGTAGCCAAGGGGTCTCTTCTTTGGGTAATGAAAAAGCCAAAGAGCTGCTAGCAGAAGGTGTTATAGGAGACATCGTGTATGCGGAAGGTTTCTGGGCGCGAATGTCCCCCGAGGGTGCATGGCAGTATGCCTTGCCCAAGGATGGAAATGATCAGACAGTGGATTGGAAGCGCTATGTGTCTAATACCAACCAACTCCCTTGGGACCCTTTGCGGTTTTTCCGATGGAGAAACTACTTGGATTATGGTACAGGGATGTCAGGTGATTTGTTTGTGCACTTATTTTCCAGCTTACACTTTATTACTAATTCCTATGGTCCTTCAAAGATTTCGGCGATGGGTGGTTTGAGGTATTGGAAAGATGGCAGAGAAGTACCGGATGTTTTACTTGGAAGTTTTGATTATCCCGACACACCGCAACATCCTGGGTTTAGCTTATCCCTGCGTTGTAATTTTGTAGATGGGACAAGTGGCACGACGTATTTGAGAATTGTAGGTACCAAAGGCTCCATGGATGTCAAGTGGGAAGAGGTTGTCGTTAAAATGAATCAATCTGTCGCTTCCGATGATCCATATCTGCAAGAACAGGCACGATTAAGAGGAGAATCGCAAGCACGTGCGTCTATTTTACCTCCCAAAGAATTGGTCTACACGGCTGAGAGAACTTGGAAAGGGGCGCATTACGATCATTTCGGAAACTGGTTTGAAGCAATCAGAACAGGAGGTGCTGTAGCTGAAGATCCAGAGTTTGGCTTCCGTGCAGCTGCCCCTGCACTGCTTTGTAATGACAGTTATTTTCAAAACAAATTTATAACTTGGGATCCAGTAACTATGCAATTGATATGAACATGAAATGGAATAATATAGGGAGTGCTCTTTTGGTAAGTGGTCTTCTGATGGCTTGCGCAGCTGAAAAGGAGGCTGATTTAGAAGAAATCGAAGAGGACGTAGTAGTCTTGGAAAATGCCTTAACAGAAGATGAAAAGGAGGCCGGATGGATGTTGCTGTTTGATGGAGAAGACCCATTTGGTTGGAGAGCTTTCAATGGAACGGAGTTTCCGGAAGGATGGACTGTGGAAGATGGTGCGTTGAAGGCATTAGGGTTAGGAGGGGATATTGGAGGAGATATTGTGTTTGGTCCAGTAGATTTTGATGAATTTGAGTTGGAGTTTACTTGGAAAATTGCTCCAGGTGGTAATAGTGGTGTTTTTTATCATGTGGTGGAAGGCTCGCAATATAAAGCTCCTTATGAGACTGGACCAGAGTATCAGGTCATCGATCAGTTGGGTTTCCCAGAAAAGCTAGAGGATTGGCAGTCCTTAGCAGCAGATTATGGGATGTATGCACCTGATTTGGAAGGAGTAGTCAAAGAAGCTGGAGAATGGAATACGTCCAAAATCATTTATAGTAAAAATGGAGCAAGCTATTGGCTGAATGGGAAGCAGACAGTTTCCTTTGTACCTCGATCTGAGGATTGGACTGCTCGCAGGAATAGTGGCAAGTGGGATGCTTTTCCTGATTATGCGATTGCTACCAAAGGTTTAATTTCTTTACAAGACCATGGGAGTGAAGCCTGGTTCAAAAATATCAAGATCCGTCAATTATGATCAAGCAGTTAATTATAGGTTTACTTTTGCTTTGCTTTGTCAAAGTAGCGCACGCCCAAGATGAATTTATTAGCCTCTTCAACGGAAAGGATTTAGAGGGATGGCAGGCTTTTGGTACAGAGCGTTGGTATGTAGAAAATGGATTATTGATTTCCGAAAGTGGCCCAGACAAAGACTATGGTTACCTAGGTACGGTACAACAATTCAAGGATTTTGAATTCGAAGCTGAATTCAAGCAAGAAGCCGATGGCAATAGTGGAATTTTTATCCGTTCTACCGTAGATGGCACGAAGGTTTCCGGTTGGCAAGTGGAAGTAGCACCACCTGGTCATGATACAGGAGGTATTTACGAGTCATATGGAAGAGGATGGTTAATCAAGCCTGATCCTCAAAAAGATGTTGCCTTACGGTACGGAGATTGGAATCACATGCGCATCGTTGTAAAGGGAGATCGGGTAGTTTCGTATTTAAATGGTGTAGAAATGGTAGATTATTCGGATGAACTAATTGGTAAAGGTGAAGGAAGTATACTCTTGCAGATTCATGATGGTGGGGGGATAAAGATTTATTGGAGGGACATTCGTGTGAAAGTTTTGTAAAGGATAGGTAAGTTTAGGCTATCTTGGGGTACTTGAAATTCATTTTATACAGGTAATTTACCCGATTGCTTGATCCCTAGTGAATGATGACATTCATTTACTAGGGATTTTTCAAATTTTTCTTCTTGACTTTCAGTTGATTTAGGAGTTGTATCAAATTATTTTCGATTGATATTTTGTGGTTGCGGAAAAGAGTTGCACTTTTGCATTCCCAAACGGGGGGAACGGAGAGAAAGACGGTGTGGATTAGTTGTGTTGACAAGATGTAGAGTGAGAAAAACAAAATAAAATTTTTCAAAATTTTGCTTTGGATTCAAAATATTCTTCTTACCTTTGCAATCCTGTTCGGGAAAACAGCAAAAGATTTACGAGAGAATAGGAGTAGAGAGATGAGCGGTAAAGACTGCTTACGAGCTATCGACAGAGATAGGGAAGTTCTTTGAAGTATTGGACGAAAAAGATTAGAAATTAAACAGCAAGAACCTGAGATCTTATAGGAATAAAATGACTATAGGAATATAAGTCGGAAAAAACTTTACAATGGAGAGTTTGATCCTGGCTCA